>CAQPBJ010000006.1 GCA_948852945.1 uncultured Clostridia bacterium
AACAGAAAACTATCTGTTCTTTTATGTTATAATAAATTTAACAAATTACAATTTATATTTATGATTATATATAATTATTTGCCATTATAATTTTTCCTAGATTTTCTCCTAGACTATATGTAAGAATATTTAGTATTACTAATACTTTGCAGATTTTAGCGAGGTTCACCTCGACCATAAAAGTACTGAAAACAGCAATTTTCAGTACTTTTTGTTTTTATTCCAAATTACTTAAATTAGTTACAAATCTAAGCTATTTGGATTTAATAGAAATTCTTGTATTCCCATTATTACAATTCCATCTTCGTTTCTCCATAATTTTATATCATCTTTAACAATTATTATCTTTTTAAAACTATCTCCTATATGATTTAAGGAGTTACATTCTTGCTTTGTTTTTTCTGGTGTATCTAAATTTAATGCAACTTGTATATAATATCTTTTACTTCCCTGATTACATACAAAATCAACTTCTAATTGCTTTCGTTCTTGTCCTTTACGAACTTCAACAAGTCCTACGTCAACATTATAACCTCTAGTTATCAATTCATTATAAATAATATTCTCCATTAAATGATTTTCCTCTTGCTGTCTAAAGTTTAGTCTAGCATTTCTTAATCCAATATCAGCAAAATAATATTTTTGAGGTGTTTGAATATATTTTTTTCCTTTTACATCATATCTTTCTACTCTTTCAATTAAAAATGAATCTAATAAAAACTCAATATATGAAATAACGGTATTCTTTGATATATCAGTAGTACCACTACTAATAAAAGTATTATATATCTTTTGAGGATTAGTAAGAGAACCAACTGAAGATGATAAAATGTTTATTATAGTATCTAATACATCATCTTTACTTATATTATTTCTATCAATTATATCTTTTTTATATGTTAAATTAAATAAACTTACTAAATAGTTACTTTTTTGTTCTTCTGTCTTTTGATTCAAAATTAATGGCATTCCACCATAAGTAATATATTCATTCCAAGCTTCATATTTATTTCCTTTATATGCACTTACAAATTCTTTAAATGACAATGGGAAAATTCTAATTTCATCTCCACGACCTCTAAATTCAGTTATAATATCACTAGATAAAAATTTTGAATTACTTCCAGTAACATATACATCTAAATTTCTTTTATGCAAAAATCCATTTAATACAGCTTCAAAATTATTAACTTTTTGAATTTCATCTATTAATACATAGTGCATTTTTTCATCTTTAATTTGACTTTTAACAAATAAATTTAATTCTTCAGGATTTAAATATTTACTATTTTCGATATCATCTAAATCTATTTTTATTATGTGATCTCCAGTTACACCATTTTCTAATAAATGATTTTTGAAAATAGGGTCTAACATAAAAGATTTTCCACAACGTCTAATCCCTGTTAAAATTTTTATTAAGCCATTTTCTTTTCGCATAACTAATTTATCTAAATAATCATTTCTTTGTATAATATCCATAAAAATTTCCTTTCAAAGTTTTATTGAATTTTTTTGACAATTTAGGCATTTTTGTTCAATGAAATTATACATCTTTTTATTTTATAAATCAATACTGCATTAAACTTTTTTGTCATTTGTGGCAAAAATGTTCAATATGTATTTTAGTATATTCACATTATAATAATTTATTCATTATTATAATTTTTGTTAGATTTATTGTTAGAATTACAAATTAAAATTCCAGCAATATAGCGACTTTAAAGATATTTGCGAGGTTCACCTCGACCATAAAAGATGAAAAAAGTGTTGAAAATAGTAACTTTCAACACTTTGTTTAAGATAAAATATAAAAATAGGAGTGAATGCTTCTCAGCATCCACTCCTATTTTTAAAACAATTGCTTTGCATAAATAGTTTTCTTACAAATTACTTTTATTCTTGTATTGTTACCCAATGCCAGCCTAAATCATCTTCAGAAGTTAAGATATCAGTACCTTCTCGATATGCAGAATATTTTCGGATATCATTAGGAACAATCATGCGCATCATCCCATCAGTATTTTCGAAAATATAGCAACAGGCATAATTCATTTTGGCGAAATAATAGGTATTATATGACTGGAAAACATCCATATATTCATCATCTGATACATTTTTAACTTCTTCTGCAGTAACAGTTGCGACTTCAATGCAAATAAATTCTTCTTTTCCATTATTGTCTACAACATATGGCATATACAGCTTATCTATATAGTCATCAGATTTTGCAAGTACCATAATTCCATCATAAAATCCTAATATTTCATCAGGCAAAATAACTGCCTCACCAACAATGGCATTATCTTTGTAAGCAGAGACTGTTCGCATATCTTCACTTATAGCAAATATGTAGCCTCGTTTGGCGTCTTCGCTTATATACTTGCCATCAGCAGAAAAAGGAACACCTGGGTTAAGCGTCAGCACCTCTTTAACGATACTTTCTTCGGTCTTTCCGAGAGTAATACGCCTGAATTCATCATTCCAGTATCCGTATATTACGATATTTTCTCCTGATGAATATATAGAGAAATTGTTTAGCGACCAACCAAGCTCCATATTGACCATAATTTCTAACTCATCCCGCATAAACTCCGGATCAACATATATTTTGTTTTCACCAAAAGAATATTCAACACCATCATAGTTGAGTAAGGATGCTTTATCATAGTCTGATGAGATAAAGCTCGGTACATCTTCTGAATCCCATGCAAAGTCACGACTGCTGATAGGATCCGCAGAAAACTGTTCTACTGTAAGTTCTTTTTTCTGCTCCATGAATTTTAAGGGCCTATTAAAGGGAAAGTTATAAAACTTACGACCTACATATGTACCAATTATAAAAACAATAATAATCAGTACCATCTGCACCAAAAAACGTAACGTTGAAACTAATTTTCTTTTGGTAACAGAGCTATTGTTGTGGTTATCAGTTGCAGTTCCGTTCTGATTAAGTGCTTTTTCAGCAGTATCTTCACTGCTATTAGATGAATTGATTTCTTTTTCCATAGTCTCTCTCCTTATTTTCTCTGCATTCTTTTAGATAATTCATTAATATTCAGTTGTAAATTTGTAAAATCACTATCCTCCTTTCATCAAAATAGAAATTTCCTACTTCGTTATATAATTTATTGCACGGATTAAAATTATACTATATTTTTACCATAATATCAACTAAAAGCAAGCATAATGAGGATTAAGCAAGTTTAAATTAAAATAAAAAAAGGATGAGATGAGTAAAACAAGAAAAAATACTGAAATTAAAATAAAAACTTGAAATTATAAAAATATTGTGCTAATATATATAAGTATCTAAATTCGAGGTGTAGCGCAGTTGGTAGCGCGCGTGGTTTGGGACCATGAGGTCGCAGGTTCGATCCCTGTCACCTCGACCATAAAAGTACTGAAAACAGCAGTTTTCAGTACTTTTTGTTTTTGTTCAAAATTATTAAATAATATCTTTAAATACTTTCAACAGCATTATTTAAAATATATTTTGTAATTAAAACTTATGATATAATATCCATAGACAAATAGTAATTTGTAGAGGAGAATATGCAATGGATAGTATATTAGAATTTGCTAATAGAGAAGAATTTAGAAAATGGTTATCTGAAAATTGTTTATCAAATAATGGTGTTTGGCTTTTATTTAGAAAATCTGGAGAACCAAAGACAATAAAAGCAAGTGAAGCACTTGAAGAAGCTCTTTGTTTTGGCTGGATTGATGGTCAGATAGAGAGCATAGATAATAAAACCTATAAAAAATATTTTTCTATGCGTAGAGATAAAAGTAAATGGTCCGAAAAAAATAAAAACTTAACTAAAGTTCTTGAAGAAAAAGGAATTATGACTGAATATGGTAGAAAGAAAATAGAAGAAGCAAAATCTAATGGACAATGGAATGCTCCAAAATCCTTAGAAATTACAGAAGAACATATCAAAGAACTATCAATTATATTAAAAAAATATGAACTAGCATATAAAAATTTTCAGTCAATGTCTCCATCGATAAAGAAAACCTATACTAAAGCATACTTTGATGCTAAAACAGAAGATGGAAGAAAAAATAGAATTGCTTGGATGGTAGATAGACTTAATAAAAATTTGAAACCAATGTAATAATATATAAATTACAAATTGTCAAGGAGATAAATTTATGGAAAGAAAATTAAAAATAATAGTAGAAAAGTGTCCTCAAGATCATAAATGTCCTGCTATAAAGGTTTGCCCAGTTGGGGCATTAAGCCAGAAAGACTTAGGAGCACCTAAAATAGATTACAGTAAATGTATAAAATGCGGCAAATGTTCAAATTTTTGCCCTAAAAAAGCATTAGTATTAGAATAAAAAAATATTCTATAGGAGATATAATCATTATGAATAAAAAATTTTTACATTTAACAACAGCACAATTCGCAAAATTACATAATATTAATAAATGTACATTGCACTATTATGATGAAATAGGTCTATTTTCTCCAAATAATAAAGGAGAAAACAATTATAGATATTATGATGCATTACAAAGCATAGAATTTGAGTATATCCGCATGTTCAAAGAATTAAATATGAGTATAGAAGAAATTAAAAAATATACAGCAAAACCAAATGCAAAAGATTTCATTACAATTATAGACAAAAAGAATATCGAAATAGAAGAGCAAATTACAAAATTAAAAAAGATACAAAACTTGCTTAAGAATAAAAAAGAACAATTATTACTTAGTAACGAAAAAGAGAATATGACAATTGAAATCGTTCAATGTGAGCAAGAAGAACTACTGACAGCACAATTTGCTTTTAAAGACGAAGATCTTCAAAGATTGTTTTCATATATGAAAGAAACGTGGGGAATAGAGCAATGTAGAGCAGGGGTAGGAAGCTATATATCTTTAGAAAAAGTAAAAAATAAAAACTTTGAAGAATATGATGGATTATTTACTCCAAGTTTAAGTAAGAACAAAAATACTTTAATAAGAGCTAAAAGAAAATATTTATGTGGATATATAAAAGGTAAATGGGATAATTTGCCTAAAATGTATGAAAAAATGTTAGAATATGCACAAAAAAATCAATTACAATTAACAGGATATGCTTACGAAATAGGATTAAATGATTTTGCAATTTCTAATGAAAATGAATATGTTACACAAATTTTAATAAAAATTAAAAACAATACTTGACTTTACATTTACTGTATACTTTATACTGGAAAACAGAAAAGGAGTGTATTGTATGGAAAAAGAAATAATATTTAGAGAATTCCAAAAAGAAGATTCAAAAATAATAGAGGAAATTATAATAGAGGCATGGAATTATAATCAGCTTTGTTCCCCTAAAACAGCACATAAAATGGCAAAGGTGTTTTTAAGTAGTTGCTTAACTAATCAAACTTATACACAAGTAGCTTTATTAAATAACCAACCAATTGGAGTTATAATGGCAAAAGATAGTAAATCACATAAATGTCCGCTAAAATATAAAATAAAGCAAGCAAATGCAATTATATCACTATATTTATCTAAAGAAGGAAGAGAAACGTCAAAGATTTTTTCAAGTGTAAGCGAAATAGATAAAGAACTTTTAAAAGAAAGCCAAAAAGAATATGAAGGAGAATTGGCATTTTTTGCAATATCCAGCCAAGCTAGAGGTCATGGAATCGGTAAAAAAATGTTTAGCGATGTGCTAGACTATATGAAATCAAAAGACGTTAATAATTTTTATTTATTTACAGATACAACATGCAATTATGGATTTTATGAGCACCAAGGAATGACTAGACGTAATGAAAAATCACAAAGCTTTTTAATTAAAGGAAAAGAAACTAAAATGACATTTTTTATATATGATTATTGTACTAATAAATCATAAGAAATGTGATATTTATAAAAAATCTGTAACAAAAAGAAAGTTAAAAGCACTAAATAAGTGAAAGGGGAAAATGTTATGCAGGATATTGACCAAATATATGAAAAATATGGCAAAATTGTTTATAAATATGTATTCTGCTTAACTGGAAATGAAGATACAACTGAAGAAATAGTTCAAGACACTTTTTTAGTAGCTATTAAAGATATAAATAAATTTAGAGGTGAATGCAAAGTATCAACATGGCTATGTCAAATTAGCAAATACATATGGTATAAGAAATTAAAAAATGAAAAACTAAAAAAAGAAATATCTTTAGATGAATTAGAAAATACATTACTTATAGAAGAAACAATAGAAGAAAATCTTCTTAATAAAGAAAAAAAGATGCAATTGTTTAAAAAGATACAAAATTTTGATGAAGATACTAGAAATGTAATGTATTTACGAATATTGGGTAATTTTGAATATACTGAAATTGCTGACATATTAAATAAAACATCAAATTGGGCAAGAGTTGTATTTTTTCGAGGTAAGCAAAAATTGAAGGAGGAGCTAAAAAATGAAAAATGAATGTGATATTATTACAGATTTATTGTTTGGATATAAAGATGACATTTTAAGCGATTCATCTAAAGATTTAGTTGAAGAACATCTAAAAAGATGTGAAAAATGTCAAAAAAATTTAGAAGAAATACAACAAGAAAATAATGAAAAAGATTCAACAAAAGATATTGATGTATTTAAAAAAATTAATAAGAAAATAAATAAAAAAAACATGATAATAGTAAGCTTTTTTATAATTTTAATAATTATAATTTTATTTAATATCCAAGTATATAAAAATTATAAATCAGTTGCTTCTACGATGGAAATATACTTAAATGATGAGATAACAGATGAACAAATTGAAGATATTAAAAATAAAATAATTGAAAAAAGTGAAAATTTAGAAATGGAATATGTTTCAAAAGAAAAAGCGTTAGAAAGATTCAAAAACAACTTAAAAGAAGATAAAGATTTATTAAATGATTATAATAATGAGAATAACCCTATACCAGCTTCTATTGAGATAAAAACAACTGCAGAAATTCAAAAAATAGTAGATAGTATACAAGATATGCCGGGAATAGAACAGATAACAACACATATAAATTCTAACCCATATGAATTGTATATACAAAAATTATTGGAAAAATAGTTAATTAAAAAATATAGATTAATTTTAATAATTAATCTATATTTTTTTTGAAAAAGAGTATTGACAACAAATTATAAATTTTCTAAACTTTACTTAATAAAATGCAAAGCTACAAGGAGCAATAAGTTATGGAAAGAAAACAAATAGTAATATTTGGAGGATGCTTTAATCCGCCATTAAATTCACACTTTTCATTAGCACAGCAAATAATAAATGAGTATGAAAATATAGAAAAAATAGTATTTGTACCAGTTAATAGTAAATATCAAAAAGCTGATTTAATTGATAATGAACATAGATACAAAATGTTAGAATTAGTTTGTAAGAAAAATGATAAACTAGATGTATCAAAAATAGAGATAGATAGTGATAGACCACTATATACAATTGAAACACTAAGAATTTTTCAAGCAAAATATTCAGAATATGAAATAGCTTTCATTATTGGAAGTGATAACTTAAAAGAATTAAATACTTGGCAAAAAGCAGATGAACTTACAAAAGATTTTAAAATTTATGTGTTAGAAAGAGACAAAGACAATATAGAAGAAATCATAAAATCAAACGAATTTTTAAATAAAAATAAACAAGCTTTTATAAAAGCAAAAGATAATATAACCAGCAATTTAAGTTCGACATTTGTAAGAAACAAATTAAAAAATGGCAAAAGCATTAAATACTTAACACCAGACGAAGTAGTAGAATACATAGAAGAAAAAAAGTTATATCAATAAGGAGAAAACTATGTTAGAAAAAGAAAAACTAGAGCAAGAAATGAATAATGCAATAAACTGGATAAAACAATATGTACAAAATTCAGGAGCAAAAGGTGTTGTAATAGGAAATAGTGGAGGAAAAGATTCAGCAACAGTCCTTGCTATGGCAAGCAAAGCAATTGGAAGTAAAAATGTACTCGCAGTATCCATGCCATGTAATTCACGAAATAGTGATTTTGAAGATGCAGATCTAGTAGCCAAAACTTTTGAAGTAAAAAATATTAAAGTAGATTTAAGTAAGAGCTATGAAGAGATGGAAAAACAAATAAATTTAAAGACAAACAAAAACTTATCAAAAGAATCTACAATTAATATTAAACCACGATTAAGAATGACAACCTTATATGGAATAGCACAAACTTTAGGATATTTAGTAATCGGAACAGGAAATCTTTGTGAAGCCATGGTAGGTTATACAACCAAATGGGGAGACAATAGCTCAGATTTTAACCCAATTGGAAATTTTACAGTAAATGAAGTATTAGAAATTGGAAAAATATTAGGAGTACCAGAAAAAATATTAAAAAAAGCACCGAGTGATGGTTTAGGAGAACAGACAGATGAAGAAAAAATGGGAATAAAATATAGTCAAATAGAAGAAATGATAGAAATGGGAAATACAGAAGAAGAAGCTAAAGAAGAAATAATAAAAAGATATAAAAGTTCAAAACATAAAAGAAGCTTAGTACCAATATATACATTTGAAAGAAAAAACTTTTTAAAAGAACAATAATAAAAAAATTATAAACTTTAATAATGCTATAATATAGCTAATATTAAAGTTTATTTATTTTGTACAAACTAAAATAAGCAAAACAGGAGTAATACTAGCCGAAACTATAACTTACAAAACTGTAATTTTATAATAAAGAATAACTTGTTATAATTTTATCAGAAAGGACGGAGGAATATGCAAGTTTTAAAATTAGAGAATGTTAAAAAATATTATGGAGTAAATACAAACATTACAAAAGCAGTTGATGGAGTTAGCTTTAGTGTCGACGAAAGCGAGTTTGTTGCTATAATGGGAGCTTCTGGAAGCGGAAAAACTACACTTTTAAATTGTATTTCAACAATTGATAATGTTACAAGCGGAAATATAATTGTAGGGGATAAAAACATAACACAAATAAAAGAAGAAAAATTAGCAGACTTTAGAAAAGAAAATTTAGGATTTGTTTTTCAAGATTTTAATTTATTAGACACACTTACAATAGAAGAAAATATAGCTCTTTCATTAATAATTAATAATGAAAATCAAAATAACATTGACAAAAAAGTTAAAGAAATTGCAACTAAATTAGGCATAGAAGATATTTTAAAAAAATTCCCATATGAAGTTTCAGGAGGTCAAAAACAAAGATGTGCCTGTGCTAGAGCCTTAATAAATAAACCTAAAATTATTTTAGCAGATGAACCAACTGGAGCGTTAGATTCAAAGGCATCAAGGATGTTACTTGAAACTATGAGCGAAATGAATAAGAACTTAAAAGCAACAATATTAATGGTTACACATGATTCTTTTAGTGCTAGTTTTTGCCAAAGAGTAATATTTATAAAAGATGGAAAAGTATTTAGTGAAATTTTAAAAGGTGAAAAAACAAGAAAAGAATTTTTTAATGAAATACTTGACGTTCTTACACTACTTGGAGGAGGTGTAGAAGATGTTAAGTAAATTAGCAAGAAGGAATGCTAAAAGAAGTATTAAAGATTATGTAATATATTTAATAACTGTAACACTTTCTTTTTCACTTATTTTTGCCTTTAATTTAATCAGTAATTCAAAACAAGTACTAGAACTTAATAGTACAATGGAAAACTTTAAATACACAATGTATTTCACTAGTGCATTTATAATTTTGGTTATATGCTTTTTAATAAATTACACAACAAAATTTATGTTTCAAAAAAGAAGTAAAGAATTTGGAATGTATCAGTTATTAGGAATTAAGAAAAAAGACATTACAAAAATGTTTACACTAGAAAATATTATACTAGGATTTTTAGCATTATTAATTTCGATTCCAATAGGATACATGATTAGCATATTAATGTCTTCAATTATTATGAATATTTTTGAATTACCTGAACTAGTTAAAATAGATTTTGGAAAGACACCAATATTATTATCAGGACTATATTTTATAATAATGTACACTTTTGTACTATTTTTTGCTAGAAAAAGAATAAAGAAAATGAATGTTCATGATTTACTTTATTTAGATAAACAAAATGAAGAAAAAGTGCATAAGAAAAAAGCACATAGAAATATCACATTTATTTTTTCATTAGCTATTGGAATATTAGCTTTAATACTTTTCAATAAACAATTTGATTCTGTTAGAAAAGAACCATCAATAACTATTATATTTGTAAGTACAATATTCATAATAATCAGTATTTTAGGTGTTACGATTACATTATCTGACTTCATATTAAATTTTATTTTAAAAAGAAAAAGTTTAAAATATAAAGGGAATAATCTATTTATTGCAAGAACTTTTTCTTCTAAAGTAAAGAGCATGAGCTTTACTTTAGGAACAATAACAGTATTAATTACATTAACTCTAGTAGTTCTAAATTTATCTAGTCTATTTAAAGGAATGTTCGACTATCAAACCGATTTATCAAGCCCATATGATATTGCAATAGAACTAGAAGAAGAGGAAGTCAACAAATTTATAGATTTTATTGAAAAAGAATACACTATAGAAGAAAAAATTGTTTATAGTGGATATGAAAATAAAAATAATAATATTAAAAATACATTAGATTACGGTTGGAGAGATAATGATAGAGTAGTAAAGTTAAGTGACTATAATAAACTACAAGAAATGAGAGGAAGTAAGCCAATATCTTTAAAAGAAGATGAATATTATTTAAATATTACAAAAGAATACAAAAAAGATATTGATAAATATAGTTCAGAATTAAAAGAAATAACACTATCTAATGGAATAAATTTAAAATTAAAAGAATGCTCAAGCAATGGATATACTTTTGCTTGGGGAACTGGATATGGATATATAGCTGTTGTACCAGATTCAGCAATAAAAGATTTAGATGCTGTAGAAACACGTTTAATTATAAATACCAAAGAAAAAACTACAGAAGAATTTGCAAAAAGACTAACAGAATTTTATATTCCTGAATTTACTGCAAGCGCAGAAATTGAAGGTCAAATTGTTTATAACACTTTAAACATAGAAGTAAGAGGTGCAAATGAAGCAATGAATAAAGGTCTTACAACTATAACTGCCTTTGTATGTTTTTACCTAGCTCTAATATTCATAGCAGTAGTTGGAACAATACTTGCAATTCAATCACTTAGTGATTCAGCTCAATACAAATATCGATATAGTGTGTTAAGTAAAATAGGAATAAGAGAACGTGACCTTAATAAAATAATATTTAAACAATTAGCAGCATTTTTCATATTTCCACTTGTTTATCCAGTAATAGTTAGTTTTTGTACATTACATTCTATGAATAAAGTTTTCCAAATATCATTAGCTAATGAGTATGCTTATTTAGGATATTTCTTCTTTAATATATTAATATTCTTAATAATTTATATAATATACTTTTTAGCAACATACTTCGGATTTAAAAGAAATATTGAAAAAGGTTAGATTTATATATCTAACCTTTTTGTAGTATAATATATATAATTTTGAGGTGAAAATATGAATATTACAATAGTAGAAGATGATAAAATCTTACGAGAAAAATTATCAAAGCTTTTAGAAGATAATGAATATAAGGTAATAAGTATTACAGAGTTTAAAAACATCATTCAAGAACTATTAAATATAGAAACAGATCTTATACTGTTAGACATTAATTTACCGTATAACGACGGATTTGAAATATGCCAAAAAGTAAAAGAAAAATTGCAAGTCCCAATTATTTTTGTTACTAGTAGAGACACAACACAAGATGAAATAAAAAGTATTCAAGTTGGAGGATTCGACTTTATTACCAAGCCTTATGACAAAACGATTTTATTAGAAAAAATAAAAAGAGCATTAAAAATCAACAATCCAGTAAATTATAGATACCTAACTAAAAATGGATATACCTTAGATTTACACCTATCGTTATTAAAATATCAAGATAAAGAAATAGAACTTACAAGAAACGAATTTCGCATTTTATATTACTTTTTTATAAATTCAGATAGAGTCATAACAAAAGAAGAATTATTAGATAAACTTTGGAATGATAAATATTATTTAGATGACAATATATTAGCAGTTAACATTAATCGTTTAAGAAAAAAGGCAAAAGAAATAGGAATATTGAATTTATTATCAAATGTTAAAGGGGAAGGCTATAGATTATGAGTTTTTTAAACTATATCGAAAATAAAATATTTTATATATTATTTGAATTTACAATGATTATTGCATTATCAATAATGCTGAATATAGCAAATGTAAATTCATATTATACAATATATATTACAGCCTTACTAATTATTTTACTAATAATTTACTTGATAATAGATTATTTTTTATTAAAAAAAAGAGCTAAAAAAATTATTACTTTAGTGGATAAGTTAAATGAAAAATATTATATATCTGAGATTTTACCAAAATCTAATAATCTAGAAAATAAAGCCTATATATATGCACTAAAAAAAGCCTGCAAAGCAATGAATGACAAACTAGGAGAATTAGAACAAGAAAAACTAGAATACCAAGAATATATAGAAAGTTTTGTACATGAAATAAAAACACCAATTTCAGCATTATCACTTTCATTAGAAGATAAAAAGGAACAAGAGCTAAAGAATGAAGTAAATAAAATGGATTTATTAGTAGAGCAAATATTGTTTTTTGCGAGAAGTGGTAATACGGAAAAGGATTATTTTATTAAGGAAATAGAACTATCAGAATTAGTACACCAAGTAATTTTAAAATATAAATATTATTTATTAAATAATAAAATAATGCTAAATATTCATGACTTAGAAGAAACCATATATGCAGACGAAAAATGGCTTGTATTTGTTTTATCACAAATCATACAAAATAGCATAAAATATTTAGATAAAGAAAAAAAGAAAATAGAGATATTTAGTAAAACTGGGAACGAAAATGTTACATTAACAATCAAAGACAATGGATGTGGAATAAAAGAATCAGACTTAACAAGAGTTTTTGAAAAAGGCTTTACTGGAAGTGATAGAACAAAATCAAAATCTACAGGCATGGGGTTATATATATCAAAGAAAATTTGTGATAATTTAGGACTTAAAATAGAAATTACATCTACATATGAAGAAGAAACAGTAGTTAAAATTATAATTCCAAAAAGTAATTTTAATAATATGAATACAAAATAAAGCCTAATTTTTAAATTAGACTTTATTTTGTATTTGATTCTTTTGAATTACGATATACCCATATATCAGTTAATACAAATATTGAAAATATTACTATAGCGGGAAGATTATCAAGCCAAGGCAAACCTTTGAAAATACAATAATGTAATCTAAGTGAAGCCATCAATAATCCACCACCAAAATAAATAAAAATAAATAAAAATGGTACAAACAAAGAAACTTTTGTTAATCTATTTTCAAAATCTTTTTCTAATTCATAAACAGATTTAATTTTCCAATTAAATTCTTTAACTTTTATTAAGTAAAAATTATTTTCAATTAAATCATTTTTTCCATAAGTATAACAACGATATTGCAAAGGCGTTGCAGTAGATACATCGTTTTTATTCATAATTTTAAATTTCATATAAGTTATTTCTTGACCATTATAAGTTTCAGCTTTTTTAGAAACTAATTTAGCTTTAAAATCCTTAGGAGGTTTTATAAATAGAAATATTATTGCACCATATATAAATAGGGGAATAGAGCCAAAAACCAAAGCAGTTAAAAAAGACATACCATACCTAGTAATAAAATCTATAAAAATTTCTAAATCAGAAAAAATATAATCAAAATCAAAATCAAAGTTTGAATTAAAAATTCCAATAGATGCAACCAAAACAACAATTGAAATAATAGTTAATGAAATAATATAATGTATAACAATTTGTTCAGATTCACCTTTTTTTATATAAACTTTCATAAAAAACTCCTAAACTATTTTGAATTAAGAATAGCATAAAAAGTAAAAAAAAGGAACATAAATTGCAAAAATGCTCGAAATAGTATATAATATAGAAAATTTTAAAGTATAAAGGAGAATTTATGGACGGAAAATTACTTATACTTTGTGATGAAATGCCAGGAACACATAGTGATGGGCAGAAAGAATATAAAATTAGAGATAGCAGATTTTTAGCTGTACCAATGAGACATCCGGAAGATGATGTAGATAGAATCTTTGTATCATGGGATTCAATTATTCCAGAAGATAGAGCTTTTATCGAACAATGCAAGTATTATGCAAGATTTACAGAAAAACCAAAAGATCCATTATTCGGTATTTCTAGAAGAGGAAGCACAGATCCAGCAGACGGAACCTTAAAAGATAGTGTACAAGAAGCAAGTTATTATGATACTTTCGAAAGAAACTTTAATTACCTATATAGAATGATGAAAAGCGGAGAAGATTGGCAAGGAGAAGCTATGGAATTAGGAGTACAATATCCTCTAGATGCAGATGAAAGATTTTTTAGTGATTTAGTACGATTAGTGAATAATAATGGTATTGTAGCAATATTACCTTGCTTTTCAGAAGAAAAAGAAGGACAAGCTATTACGAAATATAGAAGAGATATGTTAGAAATTTGGAAAAATAGAAACGATATGAGAAGAAAAAGTGGATTCAGAAGGACAGATGAATATTCAACAGCCCAAGTTTTAGATTTTGAAACATATTCAGACTTTGAAGAAATTTTATATGGTAGGTCTTCAGAAGAAATTATGAAAATTTATAGTATGCCGATATTCGGAGAACCAACTAATAATAGTAGCCACAGCGGAGACCATGAAGAAAGATAAAAAATAGGGGAGCAGAAATATTCTGCTCCCTTTAAAAAGCACATAATAATTAATGCTCAAAAACAAACAGCTACACTATTTTAGAGCCAAAAGGCATTAAAGATAATTTGGCAATCTTAAAAAACTGAATACCAAAAGGAATGCCAACTATAGTGATACACCAAATACAGCCCCATAAAAAGTTATGCAAAGCCATTGGAATACCAAAAAAGATAATCCATATGATATTAGCAACTAAAGATACAACGCCTCCACCATATTCTACATCTTTTCCAAAAGGCATAAAGGCTAAAGAAGCAAACTTAAAACATTGCATTCCATAAGGTATTCCTATAATAGTAATGCACCAAAGGATACCAGAAATGCACCATCCAAGTCCACTAAAAAAGCCTCCAAAAATAAACCAAAGAATATTTCCCAAAATACTCATATAAATTCTCCTTTCAATTAACAGCATTAATTATTTATTGTGCATTTTATCAAACTTTTTTATATTATATATCAAATATTTTATAATTCATATGGATTTAAATGACAAAATTCTTACAAATTCGTAATTTAAGAAAATTTATTAAAAACTATTGCCTAAAATTAAAGACTAATGTATATATAAAGAAAGTAGGAGGCTAAATAATATGAATAGATCAACCACAACATTATTTATGATAGAATCATTAGATGGAAAAATTAATAGTGGAGATAGTGATACATTAGATGTAGATAAAGATTGGTGTAAGATTGATGGCGTAAAAGAAGGACTATACCAATATTATGATATAGAGCAAACTACAGATTTATTTTCTCTAAATACAGGAAGAGTTATGGCTAAAATAGGAGTAAACGAAAAAAAGGAAGAGCCCAAAAAAACACCATGCAGTTTTATTATTATAGACAACCAACCTCACTTAAATGAAAAAGGAATTGATTATTTATGTAAGTGGTGCAAAAACTTATATCTAGTAACTACAAATAAAAATCATATAGCATATAAAATAAAAGATAATTATGAGAACCTAATACTTCTAGAATACGATAAATTAGATTTAAACTTACTACTACAAGATTTATTTGAAAAATATAGTATTAATTCACTAATTATTCAATCTGGTGGAAACCTTAATGGCTTGTTTTTACGAGAAAATTTAATTGACTATGTGAATATCGTAATTGCCCCTTTATTAGTTGGAGGAAAAAATACATCAACATTGATAGATGGAGAATCTATTAAAAATGTTGGAGAATTGAATAAATTAAAGGCTCTAGAATTATTAGAATGTAATAAACTAAATAATTCTTATATACAACTTAAATACAAAGTTATCAAATAAATGAAAAAATATTATAGAGGAGCTCATATTATGGACAATTATATTAAAGAAGTAATCTTTGAAAATAAACAAGAATTATATGAAGATTTGGCTAAGTTATCAGAAAATATCAAAAAAATAACAGTAAAGGAAAAGCCATTTTTAATTGAATTTACTGGAACAGGAAGAAGCGGGAAAACAACAGCGATAGATTTAATACAAGATGTTTTTATAAAAAATGGATTAAAAGTTTTAGTTGTAGATGAAGAGTATGTAAAAGTAACTAAAGAAATTAATCATAATAGAAATAAAAAAATGAATGTAGATAGCCTGCAATACACAAATAATGTTATAGAAGAAAAGCTCACTATTTACGAAAATACGTCCATTCAAGATTATGACATAATTATATACGACAGAGGTATAAACGATGAATTTGTATGGTTAGATGTATTTAATGCAACACAAAAAGATATAGAAGAATATGACAAAAAGTTAGAAAAAAAATACATAGACTTGTTAATTATAATGACATGTTCAAGTGATACAAGCATGAAAAGAAAATATCTAAATTCATTATCAATAATGCCTACAAAATGGACGAACAAAGAAACCATGGAAAACTTTTTGAAAGGCATAGAAAAATCAGAAAAATATTTTGATAATCACTGTAAAAATATTTATAAAATAAATACAGATGAGATAGATAAAGTTACAATTGCATTAAATATAGCAAATAAAATAATTGAATTGATAAAAAAAGCAGAGTAAAATCTGCTTTTTCTATTTACAAATTAGAAAAAAGTATTATAATAATAACATGCGTTATATAACAAATGTTATTGAAAAGAGGTGAAAATTATGCCACCATTAAAAAAGGTACCAAAAGAAGATATAATCAAAGTTACATTAGAAATATTAAAAAGAGAAGACATGGAAAGTTTAAATGCTAGAAGAATTGCTAAAGAATTAAATTGCTCAGTTCAGCCAATATACCACAACTTTGAAAATATGGAAGAACTAAAGCAGGCTGCATTCCTAGAAATGCAGTGCATATATCAAAGATATATGCAAATAGCATCTGAAAAAGAAAAAGCTTACAAAGAAATGGGATTAGCATATATAAAATTTGCAAAAGATTATCCAAAATACTTTAAAGTTCTCTTTATGAATAAAACAAACTTTACACCAGAAAGCTTAATTGACAATGACGATATAGGAAATAACATAATAAAAAAAGGAATGGAATCAACAGGATTTTCGTATGAAGAGCAAAAGAAATTCCATGTAAAAGTATGGATATTTACACATGGAATAGCAACATTAGTAGCAACCAATACAGTAAAAATGACAGAAAAAGAAATTGATGAATTATTAGGTACTACTGTCAAAGCGATGATAGTAGGAACAAAGAAAGGATAGACTATGGAAAACATTATAGAGGTCAAAAATTTAACTAAAGAATATAAAAACTTAAAAGCAATAGATGATTTGTCTTTTGAAGTAAAAGACGGAGAAATTTTAGGTTTATTGGGACCAAATGGAAGCGGTAAATCAACAACAATAAACTGTATACTATCTTTATTAAAATTTAAAAATGGAAGTATAAAAATTTTCGGAAAAGAAATGACACCAGATGCATACGACATAAAAGCTAAAATAGGTGTAATTTTTCAAGAAGTAGCAGTATTTGAAGAACTTACAGTATATGAAAATATAGATTATTTTTGCGGTTTATATATTAAAGACAAAAAAACAAGAAAACAATATATAGAAGAAGCAATAGAGTTAGTTGGAATAGGAGAATTTAAAAAATTTTATCCAAAACAATTATCAGGAGGTCTTTTAAGAAGATTAAATATTGCTTGTGGAATAGCACATAAACCTAAATTAATATTCTTAGATGAACCTACAGTAGCGGTTGATCCACAAAGCAGAAATAATATATTAGATGGAATAAAAAAATTAAGAGATAGCGGAGCAACAATAATATATACAACACACTACATGGAAGAAGCAGAGATTTTATGTGATAGAATTATAATTTTAGATAAAGGTAAAATTATAGCAAGTGGAACATCAGACGAATTAAAGAGAAAAGCTAATATAGAAGAAAAGATAACAGTAGAGATTCAAGAAATTGATAATTCAAAAATAGAAGAAATAAAGAAATTTGAAAATGTAGAAAATGTAAATTTCAATATGAATACATTAGTAGTTACTTATAAAAAAGGCAAAAATAATTTAGGAGAATTAATAGATTATTTAAAAGATAATAAAGTAACTTATAGTAAAATTTTCTCTGAAAGACCAACATTAAATGACGTATTTTTAGAGTTAACAGGAAAGGAATTAAGAGATTAATGTTTAGACATAATTTTAAATATTCACTAAAAGTATTATTTAAGAATAAAGCATTAATATTTTGGACTTTTGCCTTTCCAATAATATTAGGAATATTCTTTAATATGGCTTTTTCAAATATAGAAAATAGCGAAAAATTAAAAGTTATTGATATAGCAATAATTGATAACCAAGAATTTAATGAAAATGAAATTTTTAAACAAGTATTTCAAAATTTAAGTGACGAAAAAAATGAAGATAGAATGTTTAACACTAAATATGTAAGCTTAGAAGAAGCAAAAGAAATGCTAGAAAATGAAGAAATAACAGGCTATATTTTATTCGAAAATAAAGAAGCTAAAATAACAGTAGGTTCAAGTGGCGTAAATGAAACTATACTAAGATATGTAGTAGATGAAATACAAAGTAATTCTGAAATTGTACAAAACTTAGCAAATAAAGAAATAGAAAGAAATATAAGCGAAAATAATTTCAACATAAACTATGAAAAAATTTATACAGATTTATCAGAATTAATAGAAAAGCAAGATGTAGAATTAAATAATATTTCAAATAAAAATTTAAGTTACACAATGATTGAGTATTACACACTTATAGCTATGACATGCCTATATGGAGGAACAATATCAATGTATATCACTAACTATAAGTTAGCAAATATGAATAGTGTAGGAAAAAGAACATCAATATCACCAATACAAAAAGGAAAGATGTTATTAGGAAGTTTACTTGCAAGCTATGTTATACAATTGTTAGGTATTGCAATATTATTTATTTTTACAGTATTTGTGTTAAAAGTAGATTTTGGAAGCAATCTGCCACTTATAATATTATTAGCATGCGTTGGATCATTTGTAGGATTAACATTAGGTGTAGCAGTAGCAACACTAATTAAAACAAACGAGAATACTAAAATAGGAATTTTAATAGCGATAACCATGTTAGGTTGTTTCTTATCAGGAATGATGGGAATAACAATGAAATATGTCGTAGATACTAATGCACCTATTATTAATAAAGTAAATCCAGTTAGTATGATAACTGACGGATTTTATTCACTTTATTATTATGATACATTAGAAAGATATTTCTTCAACGTAATTAGCTTACTAATCTTCTCTATAGTAGCAATAGCTATATCTTATAGAGGGTTAAGGAGGCAAAAATATGACAGTATTTAAAACTTTTTGGAAAGTAGTAAAAAAATATAAAGGAACAGTAATTTTATATACAGTAATGCTAATTGTTTTTGGTGCACTTAACATGACTACAGGCGATAATCAAACAAACTTTGTAGACAGTAAACCAGACATTTTAATTATTAATAATGATGAAGAAATAGGAATAACTAAAAATCTGATTGATTATATAAAAGCAAATTCAAAAATCAAAGATATCAAAAATGATGAAGAAGCCATAAATGATGCACTATTTTATAGAGATGTAAATTATATAATCTATATACCACAAAATTATAGACAAGACGTATTAAATGGAAAAAATCCAGAAATAAATATAAAATCAACAGGTGACTATCAAGCAAGTCTGGCAGAAATGACACTAAAAAGATACATAAAAATACAAAACACATATGGAAGTAAAATTCAAGACGAAGCGGAATTAATTAAATCAATAAATAATAACTTATCAAAAAAATCAGAAATACAAATAACATCAAAATTAGATGCAAAAAAATTGCAAAGTCAAGCTCAATATTTTAATTTTGCAACCTATAGTATCATGGCAATAGTCATATTTGTAGTAAGTATAGTTTTAGCAAGCTTCCATGAAAAAACAATAAACAAAAGAACTATAATAAGTAGTATGAATTACAAAAAACATAATAAAATGTTATTATTATCAAGTTTTATATACTCTAGTGCTGTATGGATTTTCTTCAGTATAATGGGAATAGTTTTATTAGGTGAAACAATGCTCACTTCTAGAGGACTAATATATATGCTAAACTCATTTGTATTTACTTTCTGCTCACTAACAATAGCACTACTAATAAGCACATTAATAAACAATAAAGAAGCAATAAGCGGAATAATAAATGTAATAGCACTAGGATCATCTTTTCTTTGTGGAGCTTTTGTTCCAGCAGAATGGCTACCAGATACAGTATTAAAAGTAGCACATATTTTACCAGCATATTGGTATATAAATTCAAATGATTTATTAAAAACAATGGAAATAATTAATATAGAAAATTTAAAACCGGTATTTATAAATATGATAGTAGTAATAGGTTTTTCAATAGCTTTCATAATTATAAATAACCTAGTTTCTAAAAGAAAACAAAAAGTAGGATAATAAACAAAGCAAGTAATGAAATAATTACTTGCTTTTATATTTATATAATGATTAAATAAATAAAAAGTTTTTTAAGAGGAAAAAAATGAATTTTTTAATTATATTTATAGAAGGTATAGCATCTTTTCTATCTCCATGCGTATTGCCGATGCTGCCAATGTATGTATCATATTTTGCAGGGCAAGATAAAAATTTAAAGAAAACTATTATAAATTCTTTAGGATTTGTTTTAGGATTCACAATTGTTTTTGTTTTATTAGGTGTATTTGCAAGCACATTGGGAAAATTAATAACAGCTAACAGCCAATATATAAATATTCTATTTGGAAGTATTATTATTTTATTTGGAATGCACTACATGGGAATTTTAAATATAAAAATATTAAATAAATCTAAAGGGATAAAGAAAAATAAAGATAATTTAAGCTTTTTTTCAAGTATAATATTCGGAATGATTTTTTCAGTATGCTGGACACCTTGTGTAGGAGTATTTTTAAGTAGTGCATTAATGATGAGTGCTACATCAGAAAATATATTAAAAGGAGGAATGATGCTACTTATTTACTCAATAGGATTAGGAATACCATTTATAATAACTTCTATATTTTTAGAGAGACTAAAAGATACCTTCAATAGTATAAAAAAACACTATAATATAATAAATAAAATAGCAGGAATAATATTGATATTTAGCGGAATATTAATAATTTTTTAGGAGGAAAATAGATGGATAAAAAGAAAAAATTAATAATTGAAATTATAATATTTGTACTAGTACTAATAGCTATAACTTTTGGTTATAATTATTTAATAAATAAACTTGGCGAAGAAGAATCATCAGAAACTAACACACAAAAAAATGATAATGGAAGCGTTGAAATAATAGAAATTAAAAACATGTCAGAATTTGAAAAAGAAGTACTTAATGAAGAAAAAACAGTATTTATTGACTTCTATGCAACATGGTGCAAACCATGTAAAATAATGACACCAACAATTGAAGAAATAGCAAAAGAATATACAGACATCAAATTTGTAAAAATAGATATAGATAAAAATGAAGAATTAGCAATAAAATATAATATAATGAGCATACCTACAATGATGATAATAAAAAACGGTGAAGTAAAAAAGACATTTATAGGAATAACAGATAAACAAAGTATAACTAAAGAATTCTAAATTGTATTTAAAAGAATATTATGATAAAATAAAAGCAAAATAAAAGTAAAAGGAGAAAGTAATTTGGCAGTAAAATTAAATGAAAATAAAGAAATTGTGGATACAATTAAAGAGGGACTGAAAAAAACTGGTGGATATTGTCCATGTAGAACTGAAAAAACAGAAGACACAAAATGTATGTGTACAGAATTTAAAGAACAAATAAAAGATCCAAATTTTGAAGGTTATTGCCACTGTATGCTTTACTATAAAACAATTGATTAAAGGAGAAAAATATGAGTGAAAAAGAATTAGATTCAGGTAATTTTAATGAAGAAATAAATAACACAGAAAAATTAGTATTAGTAGATTTTTATGCAACTTGGTGTGGACCATGTAAAATGTTAGCACCAGTCGTTTCAGAAATAGCAGAAGAATATAAAGAAAAACTTGAAGTATATAAAGTAAATATAGACGAAAATCAAGAATTAGCATTAAAATATGATATTATGAGTATACCAACTCTAATGTTTTTTAAAAACGGAGAAGTAGTAAATACAAGCGTTGGCTTCCGTTCAAAATCAGAATTAAAAGATACAATAAATAATTTAGTATAGAAATTTATTAAAAGCAAGTAACAAAATAATTACTTGCTTTTATGTTATAATAAGTTAAACAAAAGTAATTTACAAGGGAGATAATGGATGATAAAGAAGATTCTTGAAATTCAGAATTTAACAAAATATTATGGAAAAATATTAGGTGTAGAAAATATAGCACTTCAATTAGAAGAAGGAGAAATTTTTGGATTTATTGGACCAAATGGAGCAGGAAAATCAACCACAATCCGTTCTATTATGAACTTAATTAACAAAACAAGTGGAAAAGTTTTAATAGAAAATAAAGAATTTAATAAAGATAATATTGAGCTAAAAGAAAAGATAGGATACTTACCAAGTGAAATAAATCTATATGATGACTTAACAGTAAGAGAAATGCTGGATTATCATGAAAGTTTTTATAAAAAAGACATACATGATAAAAGAGTTGAGTTAGTAAAAAGATTTGAACTAGATGAAAAAAAGAAAATAGAAGATTTATCATTAGGAAATCTAAAAAAATTAGGAATTATTTTAGCTTTTATGCATGAACCTAAAATACTAATTTTAGATGAGCCAACAAGTGGACTTGATCCAATTATGCAAAATATATTTTATGATTTATTAAAAGAAGAAAAATCAAAAGGAAATACAATATTTTATTCTACTCATATATTAAATGAAGTACCTAAAATATGTGATAGGGTAGGAATTATAAAAGAAGGTAAATTAATAAAAGTTGAAAAAATAGAAGATTTAATAGATAAAAGTTTAACTCGTATTACAATAACTTCTGATCAAGTAAAAGAAATCAAAAATGATTTGAACATAGATACTATTTTAGAAGATAGAAAAACAATTAAATTTGCGAATAAATTAGCACATGATGAATTAATAAAACAACTTTCAAAATACAAAATTGATAGAATTTTAATTGAAGAAGCAACACTTGAAGATATGTTTTTAAATTATTATCAATAGGAGGAAGAAAGTATGTTTAAAAGAGAAATGAAAATAAATTTAAAGAGTTTTTTAATATGGACAGCCATTTTAATAGGGTTATTCTTAGTAGTATTTTTAGTTTATCCATCCATAATTAGTAGTGAAAATGTAGAAATGATAGACACTATGATGAAAATATTTCCAGAAGAGATGTTAAAAGCCTTCAATATGGACATATCAAGCATAGACACAGCTTTTGGTTGGTTAAAATCAGAAGGATTTGTATTTATACTTTTGATAACAGGAATTTATAGTGGAATACTAGGTTCAAATATTTTATTAAAAGAGGAAAGTGACAAAACAATAGAATACTTAAATAGCTTACCAGTAACAAGAAAAAAGATTGCAGAAAATAAAATAATATGTGGACTTTTCTATATTATTTTAATGGTTATAATAGTTGGAATATTCAATTTTATTGGACTAACTTTAAGTGGAGAATTTGACAAAAAATCATATATTTTACTAAGTATCACACCAATGTTTTCATCAATAGTAATATTTTCAATTTGCCTATTCTTATCAACCTTTACACACAAAACAAAGAAAACACTTGGAATAAGTTTAGGTATAGTATTTGCTAGTTACTTTTTAAACATTATATCTGAGTTAGGAGAAAGCACAGAATTTTTAAAATATATATCAATTTTTACATTAGCAGATATTCGTAATGTAATAATAGATGTAGCTATTAATCCATTAATGGCAATATTAGCTATAGGAATTACATTAATATTTATTATATTAACAATAATTCATTATGAAAGAAAAGAACTTGTATAAATAAGGAGATAGATATGGCTTTTGATTATAAAAAAGAATATAAGGAATTTTATATGCCAAAAAATAAACCAAGCATTGTAACAATTCCAAAAATGAATTATATAGCGGTTAGAGGAAAAGGAAATCCAAACGATGAAAATGGAGAATATAAAGAATCTATAGGACTTCTATATGCAATTGCATTTACTCTAAAAATGAGCTATAAAGGAACATATAAAATACCAGGATATTTTGAATATGTTGTTCCACCATTAGAAGGTTTTTGGTGGCAAGAAGGTAACTATGGCACAATAGACTATAACCAAAAAGATAAATTACAATTTATTTCAATTATCAGATTACCGGATTTTATAACAAAAAAAGATTTTGACTGGGCTATCAAAGAAGCAACTGAAAAGAAAAAACAAGATTTTTCAAAAGTAGAATTTTTAAGCTATGATGAAGGAATTTGTGTTCAATGCATGCACATTGGTTCATATGATAATGAGCCAGCTACAATAGACTTAATGCATAAATATATGATAGAAAATGGATATGAGCTAGATATTACTGACAATAGATTCCATCATGAAATTTATTTAAGTGATCCAAGAAGATGTGATGTAAATAAATTAAAAACAGTTATAAGACATCCAATTAAAAAATAAAAAGAGGTAAATATGCAAGAAAAAATTAGATGTAAATGGTGCAATTTAAAAAATCCATTATATATAAAATATCATGATGAAGAATGGTGTCAGCCAAATTTTGATGAACACTATTTATTTGAAATGCTAATATTAGAATCTTTTCAGGCAGGACTTTCATGGGAATGTGTATTAAATAAAAGAGAAGATTTTAGAAAAGCATTTGACAATTTTGACATAGACAAAATAAGTAAATATAATGATAAAAAAATAGAAGAATTACTTAAAAATGAGAAAATTATCAGAAATAAATTAAAAATAAATGCAGCAATAAATAACAGTAAAATATTTAAATCAATACAAAAAGAATGTGGCAGTTTTTATAATTATTTAAAAACATTTACAAAAGAAATAACAGTGTATGAAATAGATGAAGTAACATCAGAATTATCAGACACTATTTCTAAAGATTTAATAAAAAGAGGAATGAAATTTGTTGGATCTACGATAATATATTCATATCTACAAGCAATTGGAGTTATATACTCACATGATAAAGAGTGTTTTATGTACCAAGAAAAATAAAACTTTAAAACAAATATAATCTATGATAGAATTCAATTAATATATAGTAGGAGGAGAAATATGGAGGAATATTTTGATGTTCTAGACGAAAAAGGAAATTTTACAAACACGATAGAAACAAGAAAAAAATGCCATTCTGAAGGCTTATGGCATAAAGCAGTTGTAGTATTTATAATAAATTCAAAAAATCAAGTATTGTTGCAAAAAAGAAGTAAAAGTAAAAGAATGTGGCCAGATATGTGGGATGTGACAGCGGGAGGACATGTAGACGCTGGAGAATTTGGTTTTCAATCAGTTTTAAGAGAATGTGAAGAAGAATTAGGAATTAAGCTAAATAAAGAAGATTTAACTTTTATAGGTTCATCACTATCAGAAAATATTAAAGGAGATATAGTAAACAAACATTTTAATGAATATTATATAGCAAATAAAGAAGTGGATGAAACAAAATTACATTTGCAAGAAGAGGAAGTATCAGAAGTAAAATGGATTGATAAAGATGAAATAATTAAAAAAATTAAAAATAATTATGAAGGAATAACTGATAAAGAAGGTTGTTGGGAATATTTAATAAAATATTATGAATGGAAACAAAAATAAAAAAATGAGCAAGACTGTTTGTCTTGCTTATCTTAATTTTAAAACTACCGACGCCACCAGCATTGCTGGTGGCGTCGATTAAAGACTATTCAATTTTTAAGCACTAATGCTCCATAAGATGGTAAAAAAGATTTTGAACAAGAATCATTATTCTTAAATATTATTTCATAACCTTCTGGAACACTAATTTCTGAGACATGATGAGATCTACTAACAATAACAAGGATTCTTTCGTCTCCAAGTATGCGTTCGAAACTAAAAAGCTTTTCTGAAATTTCTCTTACTTCACATTCGGCATATTTCAAGAATTTATGGCTATTCCTAACTTTAATCAGATTGATAAAGAATTTTTGAATCTCCATATCTTCAAAGCCCCATGGAAAAGCTACTCTGTTTGCCAAATTATGAAGACCTGGTAAGCCAACTTCATCCCCATAAAAGATAGAAAAGATACCTGGGAAGAAAGCTAAAGCTACTACATATGACATAAGAACCATCTTGCCGTATTCATATTCATCTGATGAAAGAACATGGTTTTTCACAAAGTCAGAATCATTTGCATATTTCATATCCCATGCCCATTTACCATACAAATCAAACACATTACAAGCAAAAATCTCTATAAGCCTCGACATATCATGAGTAGAAGTAGGATTCATCATAGTTAAAATAGTATCAACAGGATAATCTATCAGGATTCGGTTTAACATATCCTGAAGTTTTCCAGTATCACGATACTTAAAGAAACGTATCAATGCATCGGGCAGCATATAGTTCATAAGTGAATGCATACCTATGCCAGAACTAATATAACCACGACTCGGCCTCATAGGATGCTCATCCCAAACTTCACCAAACAAAAATCCATCAGGCTTATTCCTAATAATAGCCTCCATTATACGGTAAATCATTGAATCATCCAGTTCATCTGCAACATCAAGTCTAATACCATCAATGCCACACTCAAAAAGTTGATCAATGACTCCGCCAGGAGCAGTAATATAGTCTTGCCACTCGAGATTAGTAGTATCACATTCTGGAAGTGTAATGACATCCCACCAATAGCTAAAACAAGACTGTGAATTGTGCCAAATCCTTTTATAGAAAGGACGATAAGGTGAATCTTTGTGATTATAAGCACCATTGCCGTATTCCTCAAATTGGTCAAAGTACCTACTTCTGTTTCCAGTGTGATTATATACACCATCTATAACAAGGTGCATACCGCGTTTGTGAACTTCACTGCAAAGGAGTTTCAAATCTTCTTTTGTTCCAAGATAAGGATCAATCTGCTCATAATCGATAGTGTCGTATAAGTGATTAGACTGACCGCGTAAAATTGGACTAAGGTAAATAAGAGTAACTCCAAGACTTTGGATATAGTCAAGTTTTTCAACGATACCTAAAAGGTTACCGCCATAAAAATCGACATTCCAGTCATTGTTTGCATTAGGTCCGAGTACAGGTTTATCATTCCAGTGGTTCATGGTACGACCAGGTATCGGAGTTATCTGATGCGATGGACTTCTATAAAACCTATCCACCAAAATGTGATACATTGTAGAGCCTTTTGCCCAATCAGGTGCTGAAAAATTAATAGATATTCTGAAGCATTCCTGTTTGGTAATTGACGAGTTTCCAGTAACATCTTTCTTTTTCATGCGGAAATGCTGACCATTACAATCATAAGAAAAATAGTAATAGTACAGCGCGCTTGTAGCCAGATATATTTCAGTCTCAAAAATAGCGTATCCAGTATCATCATCATTCCTAAAATGGGGAATATCATACTGAATACTATTAAGATTGAAACTTCCATTACCAACCACGTTTAGTCTTACACGCTCAAACCATCCAAACCGCATTGGAAGCTGGACAGTTATTTTCAGAACTTCACCATCACGATCTTTCCGCACAGAAGTTATCGTATGTTGAGGTCCAAAATTTGCATTTTTCATAGCAGCATTCCCCTTTCTTAAATTATTATAGAAAAGTACATTAAAACTAAAACTTCATTGTCATTGTATAATAAATTTAATAAAAGTCAATAATAAAATAAACTTATTACAATGAATGTATAAATTCTAAAAATAAAAAGTGCCGGGGGTTAACCCGACACCTCACGATACATAACCGTAGCTTGATGGAAAACATACTTAGTGCGTTCAAAAAAAAGATGGGTATACACCCGAGAAACTTGATCAAGATAATGCAAAAGCAATTCAAAATCAGACCTCTCAGCTTCAAAACACTTAATATGATGACATCCACAAGAAAGAACTGTAGAAATAGCAATTCGTCTGTAGTCATCACCATCAATAGAAAAGAAAGTGCCAGAGTGAGGAAATCGATTGTTCTTGATGCCAGTTATCAATTCAGAATAAAGATAATCTGAAATCTCTTTTACGCTAGACGACTCAGCAGGAATCATTTTTGAAAATTTACCATATTCCTGCAGTTGGTTAAGAAGTGGAACAAAAGAAGAATTATGCGAATTAACCATTTTCCAATCCTCCAAATTAAGATAATAACTAAATTATAACATTAAAAACTGAAAAAATAAACATTATTCACGACATAGTCTTGCGAAAGTATATTATGAATATATACAGAAGCGAATGCATATAATAAAATCATACCAGAGGTGATTATAATGCCAGATTTTGTAATTGAAGCAAGAAAAAGAAAAGAATATGAACAATTTACATGCAGAATTGAAACAGATGTATTAGATAAAATAAGAAATATAGTAGCAGAAAATAATTTACAATCAGTAAACGAGTTTATTAATGAATGCTTAAGATTCGCCATAGAAAATTTAAAAATAAAAGAAGAAAATAAATAACTGTTTTTAATTGTTCAATATTTAAAAGCAAAAGGAGTTATTATAAATATTTTAAAAAGTTTGTGCCAGTTGCTTCGCACTTTTTTTATATTTATAATAACTCTTTTTATATTATAGAAAAATTATCCGAAATTCCCATAGTATAAATATATTCAAGAAGAAAATTCTTTCAGAAATTTATGTGGACAAACAATTAAAACAAAAATCGACAAATACTTGAAAAAAAACATATTAATTGTTATAAATATATTAGATAAAAAGGGAGATAGCAAATGAAAAAATATTCTTTAGATAAGTTTAAAGAAAATAGAAAAAACAAAGAAATGAAAAAGCTAACTATTATAACAACAATAGCAATATCTGTACTTATACTACTAGCTTTATATATGGCGAATTCAAGTTTTAGATCATTTATTGACACATATATTTTAAGAAAAGAGATTTCAGAAGAAAATGCAAATTCAATAATTATTGACACTGAAAAAGCATCCTTAATATATGCATATGATAAAAATTTAGTAGTTTATTCAGACGGAAACTTAAATTTTTATGATGTAACAGCTAAACAAGTTGCAAATATTGAAATAACACTATCTAGACCAATTACAGATTCTGAAAAAAAATACTTAGTACTTGGTGATTATGGTTCACAAAAAATATGCTTATTAAAAGATAATGAATTAGTTTGGCAAAAAGATGTAGATGGAAAAGTATCGAAAATTAGCGTTAATAGAGAAGGATATGTAGCAGTATCTGTTACAGGAACGACATATGAATCAATAGTAATGGTATATAATCCAAAAGGAGACCTACAATTTAGTAAATATATATCACAATATGTATTAGGCATAGATATTTCAGAAGATCATAAATATCTTGCTATTGCTGAGATGGACAATACTAAAATATCTCCAACAACTAAAATAGAATTAGTTTCAATGGAATTAGCAACAAGTAATTCAGAAAAGGCTACAGTAAACTCATATCAAGCATCAACTAATGAATACTTATCAGGTATCAAGTTTCAAAACAAAAAGAATTTAATATGTTGCTTTGATTCGTATATATTAAAATTAAATGAAAAAGAAAATAAAAAAATATATGAATTATCTGAAAATACAGCATATACAGATATAAACATGTTATCAGGTTTTATACATGTAGATAAAGAAACTTCAAGTGTTTTTAAATCAGATTACAGATTAAAAATAAATAGCAATGATGAAAAAGCAAAAGAAAAAGTTTATATCATTGAAGGTAATATAAAAGACATAAAATCAAAAGACGAAAAAATTGCATTACATTTAGGTACAAAAGTAGAATTTGTAGGCAAAAATGGATGGTTAGATAAAAAATACAAAAGTTCACAAGAAATTAAAGATGTTGTACTGTCTAATGAAATAGGTGCTATGATTTATAAAAACAAGATTGATATAATTGAATTATAAGAACTGGAGAAAATATATGGGAATTGCGATTGATATAGGGATAATTTTAATTATGATAATAACAATACTAATTGGATACAAAAAAGGCTTAATAAAAGTTGCAATAAGCTTTATGGCAATAGTTCTTTCATTAGTAGTAGCTATAATTATATATAAACCTATAGCAAAACAAATAGCTAACAATACACAAATAGACGAAAAAATTGAAAATATAATTTATCAAAAAGTAAAAGACATAGATTTTGAAAATGTAACAGAAAAAGATAAAAAAGAAAATCAAATAATTGCATTTACAGAAAAATATGTGGATGAAGCAATTAAACAATCTCAAGATAATATTTCAAAATATGTAGCAGAAAGCTTATCAGAAACTGTATTAGAAATTGCGACATTTATAATACTATTAATTATTTTAAGAATAGCATTACTAATATTAAACATTATGGCAAGTATGATTGGAGAACTACCAATAATAAAACAATTTAATAAATCAGGCGGGGTAATTTATGGAGTATTAGAAGGATTTTTAATTATAAATGTCATATTTGCTATTCTGTATATGATAAATCCAATATGTTTAGAAGGAAAAATAGAAAAAAACATAGACAAGTCTCATCTAGGTAAAGCTGTTTACAAAAATAATTTAATTATCAATACTATTATAAAATAATTGAAAACAGTATAAAACTTTGCTATAATAAAAAAATATTAGTAGTAGGAGAAAAAAAAGTGAGTAGAAAAGAAAAAAGAAAACAAGAAGAAAGGGAAGAAAAACAAAGAAAAATAGCACAAAAAAGTAATATAAAAAATAACACTCATGGTTCAAACAAAAGAAAAAATACTAAATACAAAGCACAAAAAAATAATATTGACAGAGAAATAAACGAAATAACAATTCCAGTAGGAAATAATAGTAATAAAAATATATCAAAAGAAAATAGTACAAAAAATAAAAAAATAAAGAAAAAAAAGAAAGATAATCTATTTGTAAAAATTTTAAAAACAATAGCAAAAACCATTGTAATAATATTATTAGTAATTATATTGTTATTAGGATGTTTTGTAGGATGGCTCGGATTTAAATACGATTGGAATTTAAATAAAATGATAAAAGGTGGTGCAAAAGAAGTTGCACTATTCATAACAGGGCAAACTGAAGCAGATTTAGCCAAACTAGATCCATTATATTGCTTAGTTTTAGGAGTAAGCACAGATGAAGGATTATTATTGACAGATACAATTATATTATGTGCTTATTATCCACGAACACAACAAGCTTCAATGCTATCAATTCCAAGAGATACTTTTGTTGGAAAAAGTGAATCTACAGCAGGAGGATATGATAAAATAAATTCATTATATCAAGCTGGTGGTGGCGGAGACCAAGGAGCAAAGAAAGTATTAGATGCAGTAGAAAAATTAACTGGAATCGAAATTGACAATTATTTAGCAGTAAAAAATGATGGATTAATAGAAATAGTAGATGCAATTGGAGGGGTAGACTTTAATGTTCCTATAAATATGGATTACGACGATCCAGGTCAAAAATTACACATACATTTAAAACAAGGACGTCAACATATAGATGGAGCAAAAGCAGAACAGCTATTAAGATTTAGACATAATAATAACGGTACAAGCTATCCAGCAGAATATGGAGATAACGACATTGGAAGAATGAAAACACAAAGAGAATTCATAACAGAAACAGTGAAGCAAACTTTACAATTTAAAAATGTAACCAAAATAAATGATTTAATAAAAATAGCATTTAGAAATGTAGATACAAACTTAGATTTAGACTATGTATTAAAATATTCTCCAGCGATTGTAGAATTTGATGTAGCATCAATACAAAATTCATACTTACCAGGAGAACCAGCAACTATGGGACCACAAAGTTTATGGTTTTATAGAGCATATAAAAACGATACAAAAGAGCTAATTCAAAATATGTTCGTATTCAAACAAGCAGAATCTGATGCGAATGCAGAAGGAGTAGCTCTAAAACCAGAATATATTAATATACAATTACTAAATGCATCATCTGATGAAAATGTATTTAAAGAAACCAAAAAAAGATTAGAAGAGCAAGGGTATAATATTGCGCAAATAGGAGAAACAACATATACTAAAACAACTAAAGTTATAAATAGAACATCTAAAAAAGAAGAAGTAATAGATGAATTAATAAATACATTAGGATATGGAAATGAAAGCACAGGAAAGACAGATGGAAATTACGACATAACAGTAATAGTAGGAGAAGACATGAAACAATTTGCAGTTGCAATGCAATAAATTAAATAAAAATAGGGCTATATAAGCCCTATTTTTTTATCTATATTTATTTCTTTTTAATCTATATCTTTTTTTCTTATTAACAAATCTAATCATAAATATAATTATAACAAATCCAATAATTATAACAAAAACTATAAATATACCATTTTCAGCAACTTCTACATCATTACCTGCAAGCAAATCTGCAGTATATTTTAAACCATCAATTTTATAAGTAACACTACCAACAACATCACCTTTTTTTATCGGAGCGCTTAAGTTTTCTTTTATACTTATTTCAGGTTCAAAATTATCATTGTTGTCAACACTAATCAAAGCATTAATATCACTAGCTAACAACAAATTTAAAGAATTTTCTTTTTTCTTAGCATTTTCAATAGTAATACATTTAACTAAATCATTAGTAGCGTGCAATTTTTTAAAATGATAGTTATCAAAAGCAAAGTTAAATAAATTAGTAGTATCAAGATATCTAGCACTAATTGTTCTACCATTTTCATAACGAACAGGAGCATTAAGTACTACTGCTATGTAACTAATTCCGTCTTTTTCAGCAGAAGACACTAAACAGTTTCCAGCTTGACTAGTAAATCCAGTTTTAATTCCAGTAGCATATTCATAATAATAATTAGTCTCAGATCTAATCAAATTATTTGTATTATAAAAATGTCTTTCTTCACCAGAATATGAGTCAGTTGAAGGAAGCGAAAATTCAGGAGTTTTAACTATTTCCCTAAAAGTTTCATTTTGCATAGCATATTTACCCATTAAAGCTAAATCATATGCTGTAGAATAATGTTCATCTTTGTGAATGCCGTTTGGATTAACAAAATGAGTATCTTTGCAACCTAATTCTTTAGCTTTTTCATTCATAAGCATACAAAAAGCTTCTTCTGAACCAGAAATATGCTCTCCAAGAACAATTGCACTATCATTAGCAGAAGGAATCATTAAAGCATATAGCAAATCTTTTATTGTTAAAGTTTCACCAACTTGAATATTAGCGTTAGTGTATCCACTAGGAATAGACATAACAGCATATTCGCTAGCAGTTGCAGTATCATCAAGCTTGCAATTTTCAAGAGTTAAAATAGCAGTCATAATTTTAGTAGTACTAGCAGGAAATCTTCTTTCGTAAGCATTTTTTTCATATAATATTTTTCCTGTAGAAGCCTCCATAACTAAAACAGCTTCAGAAGTTATAGAAGAATCAAGAGTAGCAGTATTTTCTTCTAAAGAAGTTCCATAAACAGATGAAAATAAATTGCAAATAATAAAAATTGCAAGTACAAAAATTTTTTTAGATTTTTTCATAAGTTTCTCCTCATATTAATTTATAACAATATACATTATTTTTCATCAAAAAACAACAAAAAATATAAAGAAAGGAAGTATAAAAATGTATAAAATAGAAAAGAAAAAAATGATAATAATAGTAATCTTAGGAATTTTGACTATTGTATCAATAATAAAAATTATAGATACATACTTTGAAAAAAATAACACAAAAGAAACAGGAATATTAAATATAATTTCCAAAGAAGAAACAAACGAAGAAACAGAAGAAAAGATTGTTATATATATAACAGGAGAAGTACTAAACGAAGGCGTATACGAACTAAAAAGAGGAAGCAGAATTGCAAATGCAATTGAAGCAGCAGGAGGAACAAAAGAAAATGCTAATCTTAAAAATGTTAATTTAGCATATGAATTAGATGATGGTGAAAAAATTTATATTCCTAATGTAAATGAAGAAGAAACTGAAATTGTAGAAGATGGAATTGGAGAAAAAGATGAAAAAAATAAAGAAACAGTAATTAATATAAACAAAGCTAACAGCGAACAATTGCAAGATTTAAGTGGAATAGGAGAAAATACAGCACTAAGCATAATAAAATATAGAGAAGAAAATGGTAAATTTAACACAATAGAAGAAATAATGAATGTACCAGGAATAGGAGAAAATAAATTTGAAAATATAAAAGATAAAATAAAAGTAAAATAACGTAGTAAAATAAAAACAAAAGGAAATAATAATTATAAAATAATTACAAAATGCCATAAAATTGACATTTTTAATGATTTTGTAGTATAATGTTATTATAAATATAAAAAACAATAAAAAAATATAAATAAAATAACAAAAGGTGATTATCATGGAAAAAAATTATAATAAGATTGTAATTGAATACATTGATAAGTATTTATGTGATGAACCAATATTTCTGGAGGAAATTAGAAACTACGTTGTTCACAAAACAAACATAAAAAATAAAAAAGAACTAGATAAAGTATATGCTAATATTAATGTCATTATAAATAGAATGAATTCAGAGAAAAAAATAAAGACATATAGCAAAGGAATTTATTACAAACCAACAAATAATATTTTAGGGGAAATGCCATTAGATAAAACAAAGATTATAAATAAAAAATATTTAAAAAATAATAATGGGAAAATAAATGGATATATAACAGGAGAAAAGTTATTCAATCAATTAGGACTAACAACGCAAATACCTAATACAACAATAATTGTTACTAATAATTACAATCGAAAAGATGACTACAAGGTTGAATATTTAAATATTATACTAAGAAAATCAAAAATTAAAATTACAAATGAAAATTATCAATATTTGCAACTTATAGATATTCTAGCAAATAAAGATAAAATAAATATTGAAAATAAAAAATATAACGAAATAATATACAATGAATATATCATAAAAAATAAATTAGATTTTGAAAAAATAATAAAATATGCAAGAGAAACTAAAAATAAAAAAATATTAGAAAAATTATTTATACTTGCAAAATAGGGAGATATATATTGAATATACATTTAAATAAAGAAATATTTAAAGAATTTTTAAATAAAATAAGTGTTGAGACCAAAATAGATACAGATATATTAGAAAAAGACTATTATGTATGTTGTGTACTAAAAGAATTATCATGTAAGCAAGATGAATTAAAGGCATACTTTAAAGGCGGGACAGCGATTTACAAAATATTAGATACAACAAATAGGTTTTCCGAAGATATAGATATAACAGTAGAATATATAGAAAAAGAATCAAATAATAAAAATGATAAAAGACTTAAAAAATCAGCAACTAATTATAATATCGAGGGGTTGGAATTAGACCAAAAAGCAACTGAAAAAAATAAAGGTAGCATAACAACATTCTACAATTATGATACTGTGTTTGAAAATAATATGCCACTTCAAAGAGCAGGAAAAATTCAGATAGAAGCTACGTCATTTACAGTGAGCGAACCATATGAAAAATATACAATCGAGCCAATGATATACAAATTTGCAAATGATGATGAAAAGACAATTTTAAAAGAAAAATTTGCTGTATCAAGTTTTGAGATAAAAATTATAACACTTGAAAGAATGTTTATAGATAAAATTTTTGCAACTGAATTTTATTATATAAGAGAAAAATATTTTGATACAAGTAAACATTTATATGATATCGCAAATTTATGGAATAATCATAAAATACAAGAGTTGATGAAAAATGCAAAAGAGATAGAAAAACTAATAGAATATAAAAGAGAAGAAGAAAAAGTAAGAAAAGGAGGCGTAGATGAGAAAATAAAGCTAGCAGATTTTACATACTTAAACACAGACATTAATTCAAAAATTGAAAAAGAATTTAAGAATATGCAAAATAAATACGTTTTTAATGAAAAATATAAAATAAGTATAGGTGAAGTAAATAGTATATTAGAAAAATTGAAAGAATATCTTAAAAAATATAATATATAAAAATAAAAGTGAAATAAGAAAAAGGTTATTGCAGTATTTGCAATAACCTTTTTTTCTTGGTTGCGGGGAAACAACCAGTTACTTATTTACCAATATAAACCTGCTTTTTGTTTAGTTCTCTGTTTAGTTATAAAAAATTAAAACAAATTGAAAACCGTTGATAATAAAGAATATTGCCATAGTTTATAAAGTCTATAAAAATGTCAAAATTCTATTTTGATATTTTTATGGACTCTCGTGGAAGGGTTTGAGAAACCGAGAAAGGTTGCTCAACAGTTTAGCAAAAAGCTAAACTGCCATTATAACAATATTGCTTTTAAGCTATGTTGTTATAAGCACGATTACGATATTCTAATAAAATAATACAAATTGTTTTATGAATATATAATTGTGCAAAAAGGATTATTAAGGAAAACGAAGTTGTCCTTAATCACACGAATTTCTGTGAAGTTCTAGTGTGTTAGAACTTCAAGAAAGTTTTTATATAGAAATGTCAAAAGGGGTATTTATTTTGTAAGCCTACGAAGGCTATCTAAAAGAAAAAGGAATATAAAAAATGAGTTATGCAATAATTAGAAATGCTAACTACAAAAAAGATAATCTTGCAGGATTATACAAACACAACGAAAGAAAAAATACAAATTATTCTAATAAAGACATTAACAAAAATAACTCAATAAAAAACTATTCTATTAAACAATGCAATACTACCTATTCAAAGGCTCTTAATACTCTAATAACTGAAAATAATCTAAAATGCAGAATAACAAGTTACACTAATCTCGTTTGCGAATTTATTATCACATCTGACAAAGAGTTTTTTGAAACTATCGGCAAAGAAGAAACAAAAAGATATTTCCAAACTGCCTATAATTTTGTAGCAAGCTATAAAAATCTAGGAGAACAATATATATTGTCTGCAAAAATTCATTTAGACGAAAGTACACCACATCTACACTTAGTATTCGTTCCAGTTATTCAAACTAAAGACAAGAACGGAAATCAAGTAAAAAAAATTGCTTGTAGTGAATATTGGAAAGGCAAAGATAGTTATAAAAAACTACAAGATAGTTTTTATAAGTATATTACCGAAAACGGTTTTGATTTAGAAAGAGGAAAACAACGAGAAGTAGAACACTTAAGCACAGAAAAATTAAAACAAATTACTAATTACGAAAATATAAAATATGAATTAACGCAAGAAAAAATACAGCCATTAGAAACTAAAAATACAGCTTTAATTTTAGCACAGAATAAAGAACTAGTTAAATATGTAAATAAACTAAAACAACAATTAAGTAATTCCTATAGTGCAATAGAAACAATAAATAAGTTGCAAAAGGAAAATATTAATTTACAATATGAAAATCAAGAATTAAAAAAAGATAACTATAACTTGAAAAACTATATAAATAAAACTTTTGAAGTTGTAAAACATCTTTTTAACTTTCCTGTTGATACTTTTAAAAGATTAGTAGACATTTTTGTTAAAAATATGGAAAAATAAGTTTATTTTTTTATAAAAATATGGCCATATAGTAAAAATATGGTATAATTAATTTGTATTATTGGAGGTTAGCTATGGCAAATGTAACAAAATTAAAAAGAGATAAAATGATTAAATTTTTAGAGAAATTAAAAAATACACATACTGATGATTCTTCTATTAGAGCTTTTAATGAAATAGAAAATGCACTAACTGAAAAGAAGTTTGGATTAGTTTTTGAAGAACATACTGAAGAAGTCGATGAAAGATTATTAAATGAAATACCAATTTTTTGTGCAGATGAAAGTAGAAAAATATGCAAAAATAAAAATTTGCCATACAACTTTATCATTGAAGGAGATAATCTACAAGCTTTGTATTTGTTAGAAAAAACACATAGAGGAAGAATTGATTGCATTTATATTGACCCACCATACAATACAGGCGCAAGAGATTGGAAATATAATAATGATTATGTTGATAGTAATGATAATTACAGGCATAGCAAATGGCTATCAATGATGAAGACAAGATTGCAAATTGCAAAAAGATTATTAAATCCAAATAATTCTGTTCTTATTTGTACAATTGATGAAAAAGAATATTTGCATTTAGGTTGTTTATTAGAAGAAATGTTTCCAGAAGGAAATATTCAAATGATTAGTAGTGTAATTAATAGAGCTGGTACAGGTAGAAAATATGAATTTTCAAGAACTGATGAATATTTATTTTTTATTAGATTTGGAAAAGCAACAATTTCAATGGAACAACTTGAAGGAGAAAAGACTCCTGTTACTTGGGACACATTAAGAAGGTCTGGACCATCAAATACAAGAGATAGAACAAAAAGGCAATTTTATCCAGTATTTGTCAATGATTCAACCAAAAAAATAGACTCTGTAGGAGATCCTATTCCTTTAGAGATGAATATTAATGATGTTAAAGCCCCAAAAGGATGTACAGCAGTTTTCCCTATAAGAGATAATGGAATTGAAATGATGTGGGGATGTGTAAAAGAAGAATTTATAAATAGATTTGAAAAAGGATATATTCGAGTTGGAAATTATACACCAAATAAACCACAAAAATATGTTATTAGTTATTTAACTGGAGGAATAATAAATGATATTGCTACAGGTAAAGCTTTTATAGAAAATTATAATGAAGATGGTAGTGTCAATGCATTTTATCATGGTAATAGAGAAATCCCACCAACAACAAACTGGAATAAACCATTACATGATGCACAGTGGTATGGTTCAAATCTTATAAAACCTATTTTAGGACCAAATAGATTCTCTTATCCTAAATCATTATATGCAGTTAAAGATTGTTTATATTATGTTACAAAAAATAAAAAGAGTGCTATAATTTTAGATTTCTTTGCTGGTTCTGGAACTACTATGCATGCCGTTAATTTATTAAATTGTGAAGATAATGGAAATAGGCAATGTATAATGGTTACAAATAATGAAGTGTCAGAAAGTGTTGCAAAAAAATTGAAAGAAGAAGGATATAAACCAGGAGATGAAAAATGGGAAGAACATGGAATAGCAAAAAATGTAACATGGCCTAGGACATATTGTACTATTAACGGAATAGACATTAATAATAAACCATTAAAAGGAACATACGAAACATGTGATAGAAGATTATCTGAAGGTTTTAATTCTAATGTTAAATATTTTAAATGTGATTGGACCCCTAGAAAACCTCAAGATTACTTACTAAGTAATATTCTATGTTTACATGTTAAAGAAATGATTGAATTAGAACATGCTATAGAAATCGACAATGAGAAGAATGTAATTATTTTTAATAAAGATGATTTTAATAAATATATATTAAATACTGAAAAATATAGAAAAATAGATAATTTGTGGGTTAATCAAAATATTATTTTTTCATCAGATGAATTAAAATTATTAAATAAAAAAGATTTTAAATATATCCCTAGAGAATATTTTGGTCAAGAATTAAAGGAGGCTGCTGAATAATGTTTAAAGTTAATTTATACAAATTTCAAGAAAAACATGAGGAAGCATTATTAAGTAAATGTGCAGACAATGAAGAAATTGTATTATATGCTCCTACTGGATCAGGTAAAACAGTTTTAGCTTGTAAATTTATTGATGATTATTTAGATGAAAATCCTAATACTGTATTTTTGTGGTTCTGTCCAGGTGCAGGTGGATTACAAAAACAATCTCAGGAAAGCTTTGAAGATGTTACAAATGGAATACCTTATGGAGATGTATATGATTTTATTAATGAAGGGTCTCCTTCTAGCCATGTTTATTTTATTAACTGGGATAAAATAAATCGTTCATCTAATATTGCACTAAAAGAAGGTGAATATAAGGATTTAATGTCAAGAGTTTTGGCATGTCATAATAGTAATATAGATATTTTTATGATTATTGATGAAGAGCATAAATATAGAGATACTGCAAATGAATATATTGCAAATATTAATCCTATTCATGTATTAAGAATATCTGCAACTCCAGTTAGCAAAGGAAATCATACTGAAATTATCGAAGATGATGAAGTTATTACAAGTGGATTAATAGCTTCTGGTATATCTATTAATAATGGTGTATCAAAAGCTATTGAAGATAATAACAATTTGGATGATGATTTATTATTATTAAGCTTAGCTGATGATAAAAGAAAAGAGATTCAAGCAGAATATGATAGGCTTGGATTAAATATTAGACCATTAGTATTAATTCAATTTCCAAATGGTTCGGAAGAATGGATAACTAGAATCAAACAGGAACTTGAAAATATGGGATATGGTCCAAATTCAGGATTAGTAACTTCATGGTTTAGTGGAGACCATCCAGAAAATCCAGAAGAAATTAAAAAATTAGATGGACAATATGCATTCTTATTATTTAAACAAGCCATAGCCACTGGATGGGATTGTCCTAGAGCTAAAATTCTAGTTAAACTTCGTGAAGGTGGAACAGAAAGATTTAATATTCAAACTGTTGGAAGAATTAGAAGAATGCCTGAAAGAAAACATTATTTCAATGACTTATTAGATAATTGTTATGTGTATACTTTAGATAGTGAATTTAAAGAAGGTTTAACAAATAGTCTTAGTGATTCTTTCTATACATATCAATATAAGAGAAAATTTAATGCTCCATCATTTACTCTTGAAAAAGAATACTTAGATGGAAATGATAGATATGCAGTTAATCCTAAAGCTGTTGTTGATGTTGTTAGAAAAACAATGTTAGAAGAGTGTGATTTAAATAGTAATGGCGAATTAGATAAACACGAATTAGAAACCACAAAAGGATATGTATTTAGTACCAAATTAAAAACTGAAGCGATTGAAGGTGTTGCTAGAACTACGCATGATATATTAAAATTAAATACTGTGTTTGCAGGAGAACACGAATTGAATAATCATGATGATGGTTTTATAATAAGAGATGCAAAAAGAAAAATAGCAAGAGCTATCGGGATTGATGAAAATATATCGAATAATGCACTAAGATTATTATTTGGCCCTGAGGATATGCAAATGTCTCTTCAATCACAAGAAGAAAAAGATTTTGAATATAACAATAAAATTCTTAGAAATATGAAACTTAGAGAGTATAATGCATTTTTAGTTAATAACAGAGATAGATTAGTGGAAGTATTTAGTAAAATTAATCAAGAGCAAATTGCAGATATAAAAGAAACTGAGATATTAAAAAAAGAATGGTGGATTCCAAATAATCAATATTATAAACAACATAAAAAAATGGAAAGTACAAAGACAATGAATAAAAATGTTTTTGTAGATTATGGAAATAATATTTTAATATCGCCCAATAGAACTTATACAGAATTAGTATTTGAAGATTGGTGTGAAAACTATAATGCAGTTAAATGGATATATAAAAATGGAGATAAAGGAGATGATTTCTTCAGTATTGTATATAGAAGGGCATTTCGAAGAAACAATTTTTATCCAGATTATATAATTCAACTTAATAATAATGATGTATGGATTATTGAAGCTAAAGGTGGTTTAACTGCTGATGGAAAATCAAACAATATTGACCAATATGCAAATAATAAATTTGAAGCTTTAAAACAATATGCAGAAAAACATCCAAATGTACATTGGGGATTTATAAGAGCCGTTGGTAACCAATTGTATATGTCTAATACTGAATGGGATGAAAATGTTACCAATAGAAATGTTTGGAAACCTATAGAAGTATTTATCAATGAATAAAATATAAATTGTTTTTATACTGTATATTAAAAATAGAGCAGGTAATTTTTAATTATTATCTGCTCTATTAAAATTTAATATTATAAATTCAATTTTATTTTTGAACCATCTTTTTTGCTTTTACAATAATAAATTGTATAATCATGTTTAGGTTTTGGACAAAAATATTCACTTTCTATTTCATATTTTTCTTTACATTCTAAACACAATATTTTTATTGTTTCTCTTGATTGGTTCCAGTCATTAGACTCAAAAATTTGTTGTATTTTTCCTTTTCCACAAGGACAATCTATTTCTTTTATTCTATCTACTTCATAACTCATAATTATTCCTCCAATTTCCAATCTAATTTTTTACTTTTAATCAAATTATATTAGTTCTACCAATTCTATCAAATTACTTACAGTAATTATAATGCCATTTTCTTCAAATCTTTTCATTAACTCTATAATAATAGCTTTTTTAGCCTTTGAATCCCAATTATTCAAAGCGCTTTTAATACGTTCTAATCCATCAAACTTACTGATATAATAATCTTCTAATGTGTTTATAAAATGCTCAAAACTATTTTTAGGAAACATATCGATTATTCGCGTATCTACACCCATTGCTTGCATTTTTGAAATAGTCTCTAATGTATCTATTCCTTCAATCTTTATTGACATTTCTTTTAGCTTTTCTAAATCCATAATTTTTCCTAGTTCTTCATCTGACACTAGTTCATCAAGATTGCAATTAAATATACTACATAAAATAGGAATATTATTCCATGCAGGATAACTTTCGTCACATTCCCATTTTGAAATACTTTGCCTTGATACTCCAACTTTCTCTGCCAATTCTTCTTGTGATAGATTTTGGGATTTTCGTAAATTCTGTATATTATTACCAAACTTCATTATATCATCTCCTCCTTTTATAGCTAGATTATATATTTTGACACTGATTAAATCTACCAACTTTTAGTTGCGTTTGTATGACTTTTCTAAAATCAACTTTTAAAAATTGGAATCACATTTACATTTGTACAAACATTAAATTATCAGTACTATTATAAATATTAGTTTAAGAACTATTAAATCAAGGCAAGTAGCAGTTAATTACTTTTAGATATTTTATTACTTAATCAAACTATCTAAATCAATATGAGCTGGAACACTGTTTTCTATCACTTGATATTTAAATCCCATTACATTTTCATATTTTTCTTTTCCCTTATAATCATGATAAAATACTAATATTTCAACATTTATATCTTTTTTATAAAAATACCCCAATATCTTATTTTGATTTGGAAACAAACTAAATTTTGATATTACAATTCCATTACCTAAAATTATTCCTCTTGCAATATTATCTTTACTTAAGTTTCTCAGATTATAAAATCTTAAATTTGATAAAATGTTAACAAATTTTGTAAAAACATTAAAATCTTCATCAGATATTGTAAATATATTTTCTTTTTTAGCAACTCTATCTTCATAAGCTTCTTTCCAAAATTCATAAAAATTAATATCAGATTTTAAAAGACTAATAATAAATGGAAGATTTATAAATGCTATCTCTTTTTTATAATCTTTATTACCAGTTTTAATAATAGATTCCCACTCTAAATATTTTTGAAAAGCAATTTCAATTATTTCTTTATCTTCTTTATCCATTTCAAAAACTACACTATTATTTATACAAATATCTAAAAATATATTATAATTAACCATCTTAAATTGCGTTTTTTCATGCTCAAGTTCTATAATATTATTTCTATTAAATTCTTTTTCCTGCAAATATTCACTAACAAATTTTGTAGAAAAATATGTAACAATACCAACTATTAATGAATTTCCAACGACTTCTAATAAAACAATATCTATTGTTCCAAAACCTTTTGTAAAAAATAATATACCTATATATGAACAAATAAAATAAATAACAATAATTAATAGTATTAAACATATAATTACTTTAACTTTTTTCATTTTACCTCCATATAACTTTTTATTTATTTTCATATATTAAATATATCTAAATATAAAGCATTTTGCTTATTTAATGTTTCTTGTTCATTTTCATTTAGCTTTAATTGTTCAAACATCTCATTTGTAAAATCAACATTTTTCTTTGAAAAATAGCACTTTCTTAAACTAGGCTCACACTTTGCGTTTGTTCCAAAATAACCACCAAGCATTAAATCGTCAATACCATTACAAATATTAATTTCAAGAACTGACACATCAACACGAGTGCTTGTAGGCTTGTAGTTTTCCATTACTGCAAATACGATTTCGTCATTACATATCAAATATCCCTCTGAGTATATTCTTTTGTCGTGGTAATCTACAAACTTTGCTCTGCATATATTTTGTTTTTGTTCTAATTCTAATATATACTTATCAGGTGCAAATTTCTTAGTTCTAAAATTATAAGCATTGAAGTAAACATATAATTTGTCAGTATTAAAAGGATTTTTTGATTTATTATGTTGAGTTGTCCTATTAGTATCATTATCGAATAAATCAGCCTCATATAATCCTAGTTCTTCGCACATTATACTAATATCTCTAACATCTGGTAGGATTTCTCCTTTTTCATATCTACTAACTGTTGCTTTACTCTTATTAAGACTATTAGCAATATTTTCTTGACTTAATCCTTTTTTAATTCTGTAATTTCTAAGTCTTTCTCCAAAATCTTTACTATCAAATTCAGCCATTATATGCACCCCCCTATAAACAACCTTATTATACTATTATTTTACAATTTATTCAATAAATAATCGCTTAAACTCTTGATTTCTTTAATTTTCGTCAATTTTGTGGTATAATATATTATATAAATACCTATTTTGGTAAAATCCTACATATATGATTTTGCCCAAGCGTCAGCTTGAATTGTAACATAAAATGTTATTATTTGAGCTACGCTAAGTGGATCAAATTATATATAGAACTTCCACTTTTGTTTGGAATTTCTAACATTATGTGCAATTAAAATAGAGACTAGATAGAAAGGAAACCAAGCAAATGATTAAAAAATCAAAGAAAACAGTTGTAGCTTTTCCACGGTGGTGGTGGAGGTTGCTAAGACTAGATAGAGGGATTTGAATACTCCCTCTTTTCTATTGTATATACATATTTAAAATGTTGCGTGATATGCAACATTTTATGCTTTTTGTGAATTTTTAAGAAATTTGTCGATTTTTGCTATAAATATTACTTAAAAATGCTCATTTTTACTATAAAAATTGCGTGTGGCGCAACTTTTGTTGCATGGGACGCAATTTTGCTACCTTTTGAATAGTTTACATAATGAAAGTATAATGTATTTATAAAGTTATTAAATCTATTAGAAAGGTTTGTAGTATGAAAAGTAAATATGATACTTGTACTAATGATAAAGTAAAAGTTTCATATTTGCTATATGCTATGCTTATTGAATTAGGCTTAAGCCCAAGCAATAAAGGAACTATCTATTTAAGAGAAATAATTGAATATACCATTTTAAATAATTTATATGATTATTCCTACAAAGATATTTTAAAGCTCTTTACTAATGAGAATAACTACGATTTAAAAAAGATAAGAACTAACATCAAGAATTGTTTGTATAGAATTGATTACACAAAGTCTAAGAAGAATTTTGATAAATACCTTAATATAGAATTTGACACCTATTATCTTTCCCCTAGTAAATTTATAAACATTGTAGCCTTAAAATATAATAGTTAAAAACCTGCTAAATTATTTTAGCAGGTTTTTTGTGTAATACTATATAACTTTACACTTGAACCATTTTGAGATACTTTGATACTCTTTTCTTTTTTCGCCTTTTTTCCGTGCTAAACTGAATTTAGTTCGAACGGAAAATAGATTTCTAGAAATCAAATATTTTTATAGGAGATTTCAAAATATGAAAAATCAAAAAACTATTTTTAATAATATTCAATTACCAAACGAAGATGTTAAGCAAATTATTGAAGAAAACTTTTATCAAAAATCAATGCAGAAAGTTGATAACTCTGATGTGAATATTAACCACTTAGAAAACATCTTTACAAATGAAACTTACTATACTGCAATGAAAATCGTTCCATTACTTGAAAGGAAAGTTTTATATCTATCTTATATTGAAAATGCTAGATTAAATGATATTTGCAGAAGATTAAAACTACAAAAGAACGAAGTCATTTCGCTAAGAAATAAAGCTATTACCCACTTTAAAAATAATTTAAGCACATTGAATAAGGCTCAAATTATTATGAAAGGTGGTAAAAATTAGTGAAAAAGAAAAAATATTCAAAAACTCTTATTGATAAAGCAAAAAATAATGAACCTATTAGAGTTTTATATAAAAAAACAGGACAACCACCTGAAACAAGAATTATTGATAATGTATTTAAACTAAAAAAAGCTATTATTAAGAAAAATCTTACTATTATTCCTTATGAAAATCTTTACATCATTTGCAACAATATCAAGTTTATACAAAATGAAAAAGCAAATATTATTTTGACATTTAGTAGTATTTATGGCGATTTAATTTTAGTTGATATTGATAAAAAAAGTCGTAAATTTAAAGGATTATCACAAGAAGATATTATATGGTATTCTCAAGACTTATTGAATAAAACTTGTAATACTCCCCTTACTAACACTAAAAAGAATAATAAAAAAGACTTTTCAAAGGTTTATGAACGAGATACAGAACGAGAACATAACAGCAAACTTGATGTTACTGATTTTGAAAAAGCCCTAATAACTGTACTTATCAATATAGAAATGACTTTATCTGCTTTATTAGGAAAAGGAGATAAAAAATAATGAATAAAAAAGATATTGAAAATCGTATAAATGGGCTAAATGAATATATGCTCTCTGACAGTGATAAAAAGTTACTAATGTTAAGTATTTCAAGTGATTACACATATAACAAGGCTATTGCTTTAGTAAAAAAAAAAACATACAAACAAAGACTGGTATTCAGTTGATAACAAGAATTGTTTTAAAACTTGGAATGAAGCTGAAGCCTTTATAGATGGCTTATGTTTAGCTAAGAATACAAATTTTAATGATAATGAAAGATAAAAGGTATAAATATGAATAGTATAAATGAAAATGTAAAAGTAATTGATACTAAAGACAAAACTTTAAATGAACAAATAGTAATAAACTACTTAAATAAATTAAAAAATCCATTTATGATATTATCTGTAAAAGATGTTTCAAAAGACTTACATATTGGCATAAATCAAGCATACGACCTATTTAAGCAAAATGACTTTCCTACAATTTGTATTGGCAAAAGAAAAGGCATTACACTTGCAACTTATTTATTATGGAAAATGAATAAGAAAGGTGGGATTTAATATGGCTGAAAAAGGAACTGGACAAGGTTGTGTATTTTTTAATAAACAAAGAAAGCGTTGGAACGCACAATATAAAGAGTATGACACAAAAACTGGAATTACTAAACCTAAGACAAAAAGTTTTAAAACCGAAGAAGAAGCAAAAAAATATTTGGATACTATTATGTACCAAAAAGAAAATCCACTTTATATTGAACATAATGGCATACCACTTTGTGAAGTTATGAAAGCAAATTTAAAATTAAAACTAGATACAAACCAAATAACACCTACGCAGTTTGGCAGAGTAACAAGAACAATAGAGAAAATCGAAAAAACGCCAATAGGAAATAAAAATATTGATGAAATAACATCAAATGAACTACAAGACTACATGAACTCTCAAACACATTTAAGCAATTCTTCTATTAACAAAATATATCAACAATTTAATCAAACATTTAAAATCGCAATTAACAAAGGTTATATGTTAAGAAATCCAATGATAAATGTTATAAAACCAAAAAGTGTAAAACAAGATAAGGAAGTTAGAGCATTAACAGTAGAAGAACAACAAGCTTTTACAGATTATCTATTAAACAAAGACTTAAAGCAATGTAAATATAAAAACGTATTTCTTATTCAAATGTATATGGGACTAAGATGTAGCGAAACTTTAGCACTTACAACGCACGACATTGACCTAAAACACAAAAAAATGAATATACATAGAACATTAACTACTGATGAAAATAACGCTATTATAATGGGCAATAAAACGAAAACTTATGCAGGAAAAAGAATTGTACCTATTCCAGATTTTATATACCCACATATAATAGAACAAATGCAAATAGCGGAAAATCAAGAAAACAACGAAGAAAAACTATTATTTAAACCTTATAACGCAAGATATACAAGAAGAACAAATGTAAATTCTGAATTGCAACGAATTTTAGAACGATATTTTGATGTAACAGACATTTCCACTCATAGTTTAAGACATACTTTTGGAACTCGTTGTATTGAAAGTGGTATGGCACCTGTTGTTGTTCAAAGACTTATGGGACATAAAGATATAAGTGTTACTTTAAATACTTATACAAGCGTTTTTGACGAATTTAAAGCAAGAGAAATTGACAAAGTAAATCAATATTATCTTAATGAAAATATGATTAAAAATAACTTATTAAATGAAGAAAATAATATTGAAAATGAAAGATAAAAGTTAATATAAATTAAGATTAGTTAAACAAAATTAAAATAAATGGCTAAAAATCAACTTTTAATTTGGCTTTTCTAACTGTTTAAAAATAATGTTTTTTAAATAATTATAGACATTTTATAAAACCTACTATTTTCAACACTTCTATGGAATTTATTGATTTTTATGATTTGTAAATATCTAAACAAATTCAAACTCTATACTTATTGAAATACAAGCGTTTGAATACTGTTTACTAAACACCAACTAAACAAAAAATAATTTTAAAAATTTTGTTTAGTTGATTGTTTAGTAGATGTAAAAATTAAGATTAGTTAAAATCCGTGAAAGCACTTGATATTCTAGTGAAACACAGTTTTTATAAATTAAATAAAAAATAAATTCGTTATAAACAATAAAATAGCCTGTATCTATTGATACAAGCTATTTAGAACGATTTAATCGTTGGTTGCGGGGGTAAGACTCGAACTTACGACCTTTGGGTTATGAGCCCAACGAGCTGCCAACTGCTCCACCCCGCGATATTTTATTTAGTACTTTTAACAAGTACGTTTCATATTATAACACTTTTTAAAAAGCATTGTCAATATAATTATACTCAAAAAGCAGAAAAATATGCCAAAATAATAAAAAAATGTAAAAAAAGTATGTACAAAAAAATCTTTATATGCTAAAATTATATTATATAAGGATAAAAAATGATTAAAACGAGGTAAAGGAGGAAAAAAATGATGATAAAAATGAATAAGAAAACTATATTTAAAATATTATCAATTGCTCTTATGGTAGCTATGGTAGCTATGTGTTTAGGGAATGTTGCTTTAGCTGATGTTGACTATAAACCAGATGGTTCAACAAGTACTACAGCTACAAAATTCCAAACAATCTTAAATATCTTTTTAGGATTAGCACAAGTTATTGGTATAGCTATAGCAGTTATAATGTTAATAGTTTTAGCTATTAAATATATCTCAGCAGCACCTGGTGATAAAGCAGAAATTAAAAAACATGCAGTTATTTACATAGTAGGTGCAGTTGTATTATTCGCAGCTTCAGGAATTATCCAAATTATTAAAACATTTGCGAAAGATACATTTAACTAATAGAAAAAAGATAAGAATAAAAGAGATTATCATTTTTTATGATAATCTTTTTTTATAAAAAGAAGGTGATAATTATGCATAATAAAACAAATAAAAAAATATGTATAACTGTAATAATGATACTAGCAATGCTAATAAGCTTTACTAAAATTGTATTTGCGACAGGTTTAGAAGACCCAACAACAATAATAACTGGACCAGATATGACTGGAGTTGGAACTTTATTTAATTTGGGAAACGTAATTTTAGGAATCATCCAATATGTATCAATTGGAGTGGCATCTATAGCTGCAATAATACTAGGAATTAAATATATGTATAGTTCACCCGAAGATAAGGCTGAAATAAAGAAAAAGCTAGTACCATTCATAATAGGAGGAGTATTAGTATTTGGGGCTGTACAACTTGTAAAAATAGTTGAAACATTTGTAGGTGAAATTATATAAATATAGGAGGTACAAAATGAAGAAAAAATCAATATATAAAATAGTATCTATATGCATAATATCAATAATAATTGCTATTTGCATATCAAATATTGCAAATGCTAGTACGCTAACTTCTAATATAAATCCTAATACTACTGCAACCAGTCATTTTGAAAAGCCTATATCAATTATATTGGGAATAACTCAAGTTATAGCAACAGGTGTAGGAGTTATAATGATAATTGCTTTAGGAATAAAATATATGTCATCTGCATCATCAGACAAAGCAGAAGTAAAAAAACATGCAGTAATATATTTAGTAGGAGCATGTATAGCTTTTGGTGCTGGTGGATTAATTCAAATATTTAAAGATTTAGTAGTAGAGATGTTAAGTTAAATAATGAATAAAAAACAGGAATTAATATCCTGTTTTTTTATGCTTAAAAATATATAACAATATAGTTACAAATGTAAAAAAATGTTGAAAAAAACATGGTAAATGTATTATAATGTTGATAACTAGTATAATAAGGGGGAAATGGAATGAAAATCCTTAAAGTAATTCTTGTCGTTCTTACGGCATTAATAATAATTAACGCAATACAACCAAAAGTAGAGGCTGCCTCATTAAGTTTTGATGACATGAAATCTAGATTAGATACATGGAAAAATACAGGAAAAAATAAAGGAAATGCTTCTGTTAGCGGTGATGATATGAAAAATATTATTGTTCCTATTGCAAATATTTTAACTGCAATAGGAGTATTTGTGCTAGTAAGTGTAACAATAATAATGGGTATTAAATATATGTTTGCTACACCAGATGAAGCAGCTAAATTAAAGCAGCAATTAATAGGATTAGTGGTTTCAGCGGTAGTCGTATTAGGTGCAACAGCAATATGGAAAATAGTATATAATGTACTAAAAAGCACAGGTATATAAATAGAATCAAACAAAGGAGGAAGTTATGGGAACTTATTATATTCCTAGAAACTTAAGAGGTGAAACAAGAATTTTCTATATATTTACAGTGAAATCATTAATTTCTACTGTTATAGGAATAGCATTTGGTCTTGTATTTTTATTCATATTTAGCTTAATTGGTTTACAAATGGTAGGATTTATTATTACAGCATTATTTGCACTTATTGGATGGGCAATTGGAGCTATAAAAATACCAACAGTAGCAGGAATTCAAGTAACTAAAAAAATTGGTGGAGAACCATTAAGCGAAATAATAATAAGATGGATAAAATTTAATAAAAACAAAAAGATGTATGTTTACACAAAGGAGGAAGATAGATAATGGATGTTATTACTATATTACAGATTGTTCTAGCAATATTAGTTTTTATAATTATGGCATTAATAGCGACATATGCATTAGTTATATACATGAACAAAAGAAAAGAAGAAGAGGAAGAAGAAGAAACATTAGGCTTGCAAGATGAACAATTAAAAGATTTTAATGGAATGCCTAGAGAATCAATCTTTAAATTCATGGAATTTGATGAAGTAAAAGATAACATGATTGTTAGAAAAAATAGAACACAGTATATAATGATTCTTCAATGCTCAGGTGTAAACTATGACTTAATGTCAGAAGATGAAAAAATAGCAGTAGAAGAAGGGTTCGTACAATTTTTAAATACATTAAGATTTCCAATACAACTATACATTCAAACAAGAAGCTTAAACTTAAGAGATATAGTTGATGAATATAAAGCAAAAGTATCTGCAATGGCACAAGAAATAGAAAAACTAAATGCCAAAATACAAGCAGCAAAAGAAACTAAAAATGAAAGACTTTTGCAAAAACTTCAATTTGAAAAAAGAAGAAAAGAAAGAGTTCTAGATTATGGTATGGATATTGCTGAATATGTTGCTAGAATGAGTTTAAACAAAAACGTATTACAGCAACGTACATATCTAGTGCTTTCTTATTATGCAAGTGAAGCAGGAGCAACACCAGAGGCAACACCAGATGAAATAGATAACTTATGTTTCTCAGAATTATATACAAGAGCACAAACAGCTATGCGTTCTCTTGCTGCATCAGAAGTATCAAGTAAAATATTAAATTCTGAAGAAATCGCAGAATTACTATATATTGCATATAATAGAGACGATTCAGAATTGTTACAATTCTCTAAAGCTTTAGATGCACAATATGACGCATTATATTCAACAGGAAAAGATGTATTAGAAAAGAAACAAGAAAAACTAGATGCACAAATAAATGAACAAGCATTAGAACTTGCTACAGAAAGCATAGTAAGAGCAGACAAATACAAACAGTTAGAAGAATTAAAAAGAGCCCAAGCAATAAAAGATAGAGCAGGAGACTTAATAGATCAATATAAAGATCAAATGGATGAAGTAACATACAATGGAGCAAAAGAAGAAATAAAAAGAGCAAAAATAGAACCATTAGATAAAGAAAACCAAGGATAAGGAGGATAGAAGATGAAAAAAGACAAAAAAGGAAATAATCAAAATCTAGAAAAATCACAAGAAGAACTATTAACAGAGAAAAATGAACAAGAAGAACAAATAAGTTTTCTAGAAAAAAATAGAAAAGGATTAAAAGACCTTATAGCACCTGCAGGAATAGATGCTTCTAATCCAAATTATTTACAAATTGCAGCAGGACGTACAAGATATGCAAGAAGTATGATAGTGTCAACAATCCCAAGAATGTGTACTTTTCCAGAATTCTTAAGAGGAATGTATACTTTTGGTGATTTAAATGTATCAGTATTCATAAATCCAGTAAGTGAAAATACATCACAAACAGAGTTGAACAGAACAATTAATGAACTAGAATCAGAAAGAATCGTTGCATGGGATAGAGGAGATATCAACAGAGAAAGAATCCTAGCACAAAAAAGAGCTGAAGCCGAAGAATTAAGAGATCAAATTGCTGCAGGATTTAATAAATTGTTTGATTCATCAATAGTATGCACATTATTTGCATATAGCTTAGAGGAATTAGAAAAATATACAGAATTATTATCAGCAGAAATGTCTAAAAACTTAATAGGAATGAAACCAGCATGGGCAATTCAAGATGAAGCTTTTAGAAGTAATATGCCATTTTTAGATAATAAAATTAAAAAAGTACATACATTTGATAGACGTTCAATGTCTACAGCATTTCCTTTCTTTACATCAGAGATAGGACACGAAAAAGGTATTCCTCTAGGCTTTAATAGACAAACAGGATTACCAATCTTATTTGACAACTTTAGCCCAACATTAACAAACTATAACATGGTTATATTTGGTAAGTCAGGAGCTGGTAAAGGTGTTACTATAAAGACTTTAACAGCTAGATCTTCTGTATTAATGGGAATAGAAAGTTTAGCATTAGATGCAGAAGGTGAATATGGAGTAGTTGCAGAAGCTCTAGGAGGAGTAAATGTAATTATAAGTCCAAACTCAAAAACTATTATAAACTTATTTGATATAGAGCCAGAAATAGTAAAAGATGAAATAACAGGAAGAGAAAGAGTAGTACTTAATGTTGAAAATAAAGTTGAAGACGTTACACAATCACTATTAACAATGGCTAGAGGTAGTACAAGAAGTAAAGAAGTAAACGAATTAACAAAACAAATTATTTCTGAATCAGTAGCAGAAGAATATGAAGCAATAGGTGTTAATGGAAACGTAGAAAGTCTTTACAGAACAGCTTCAGCAATGGTTAGAGATAAATTAGAAAAAGAGAAAAAAGACATGCCAACAATAGGAAGTTGGTATGCACGTATATTAAGAAAAGCAGAAGAAAACAAAAATCCAGACTATAGATTCCACTATAGTTATCTAATAAAAGTTATGAGACAATATGTTAGAGCTTATAACGGACAAATGGCATATTTTGATGGACAATCAACATTTGAATTATTAGACGGAATGCCATTTATAAACTTAGATATTTCTCAATTAGAAGAAAGATTTGCAAGACCTTTAGCACAACAAGTTCTTCTTTCTTGGATTTGGGAAAAATATGTTAAGAAAAATAGTGAAGATAAATCAAAAGCTGCTAAAAAAAGAGTTCTTATTGACGAAGCTTGGATGTTGCTTCCATACCCAGAAGCAGTAGATTTCTTAAATACAATGGCTAGACGTGCTAGAAAAAGAAACGTATCACTAGCAGTTATGTCACAAAGATTCCAAGACTTTTATGAGAAAAAAGAAGTTGAAGCAGTTCTTACATCTTCAGATACAAAGCTATTCTTAGCACAAGATAAATCAGAAATACAATATATTAAAAAAGTATTTAAACTAAGCGATGGAGAAGCATACTTCTTAACAACATGTCAAAGAGGAGAAGGACTATTAAAAGTTGGAGAAGATACAGCTATAATAGCAATTCAACCAACTAAAAAAGAATTTGAATTCATAGAAACAAATATGAATAAATTAGCTACGTTACAATCAGAAAACTAATAAAAGGAGAATATATGAAAACTAAGCTAATAGGAATTATAATATTTGTATTATTGTGTAATGCAATAATACCTAATTTCATATATGCTACCGATATAGAGTTTGATATTAATACACAAACTATGGAAGACATGAACTATAGCGAATCATCATGGGAAAAATATAAAGAAGACGGAAAAGCAGATATAAACGCAGCAGCAGGAAGGAAGACAAAAGAAATAAGAGAAACATTCTCATTAGGCGCAGGACTTGCATCAGCTGTTGGAGGTCTTATAATGGGACCAGTAGTTATGATATCAGCATTAATGACTATAACAGCAAGAGGATCAAATGTGTTAATAAATAGAGATGGATCTGCAGTAACTAATAGCAATTTAATTAATATATTCGATTGGGGAAATATATTAATCAACTGGTACACAATTGAAGATACGGTATTTGGAACAATAGATTTATTTAATGCAGATTATTTCATGACAACTTCTGGAATAAAAAGTGAAGCAAATATAGCACTAAAAGAATCTGTTGCTAAATGGTACTATATATTAAGCACATTAGCAGTACTTATTAACTTGCTAGTTTTAATATATATAGGAATAAAAATGGCTTTATCAACAATAGCATCAGCTATTGCTAAATATAAAGAAATGCTAAAAGATTGGCTAGTAAGTATGATATTAATATTTACAATACCATATATACTAGGTTTCATAAATTTATTATGCAGTGGTTTTGTAGATTTAATGTGTATAATAAAAGGAAACCTAATAAGCAGACGGTTTCGAACAAAGCATATTATGGCAATCACTTAATTTATTAAATATAGTATCAGGATGGTCATATGTTGCAACAGTACTTATGTATTTATTGCTAACATTCTACCAAATAAAATTTTTCTTATTATATATAAACAGATTATTAGCAATGGGATTTTTAATAGTAATATCACCTATCATGTCAGCAACATATTCAATAAATAAAACAAAAATATCAGGAAAAGGTGGCAAATCTAAAATATTTTCACAATGGTTTAGAGAATATTGCGTAAACGCCACACTTCAACCATTACATGCAGCTATATATTTAGTATTTATAGTATCAGCAAATGAAATATTTGCTGTAGCACCATTATTAGCAGTAGTATTCTTTGCAACTCTATCTAGAGCGGAAAGAATAGTTAAAAATATATTAGGAATGAGAAAGATGTCATCAATTCACTCAATGTCATCATATTTACCAGCAAAAAAGTTAGTAAAAGACTAAAATAAATAAAATTAGGAGAATAGGGATGAAAAAAAAGCTACAAAAGCTATTATGGATAATAATAGTAACATTAACAATCACTAACATGTTATGTGCAACTGTATCACAAGCAACTCAGCAAGGAACCTCACAAACAGTCATCAATACAGTGGGAACTCCAGAAGAAGATAACATACTATCAGGAATATTTGGTGGAATAGGTTGGCTTATAGATGGAATAGTAGGAATAATAAGTAAAATAATTCAAATACCACTTTTACTAATTGGTATGGGAATACAAGGTATACTTACAGGAATAGCCACTATAGAAGGAAGCACAATACAAGGTTTTATAACACCTGATGATATATTCTTTAATAGAGTAGGACTAACAAATATAAACTTTTTTGACTTAGGACGTCCAAATAGTGTTGTATATGTAATAAGAACTAATATTGCTACATGGTATTACATATTACAAATATTAGCGATAATAATTTTATTAGTAGTTTTAATATATGTAGGAATCAGAATGGCAATATCAACAGTAGCTTCAGATCAAGCTAAGTATAAAAAAATGTTAACAGATTGGGCAATGAGCTTTGCGTTACTATTCTTTTTAGGATATATCATAATGTTTACACTAGAGGCTAATAATGCATTAGTAGATATGCTTGGACAAGCAAGTAGAGTAACCATAGGAAACGGTGTAGTAACACAATTAGCTTTAGATATAGTAACAGGAGGAGCAACAAAATCGTGGGCAGCCTTTATAGTATATTTTGCATTAATAGGTATGACAACAGCATTTTTATTAGCATATCTAAAACGTATGCTAACAATAGGATTTTTAATAATAATATCACCATTAATAACAATAACATACTCAATAGATAAAATGAAAGATGGTCAAGCGCAAGCTTTAAATACATGGCTAAGAGAGTTTATGTTTGGAGTATTGATACAACCATTCCATATAATAATATATCTAGTATTTGTTTCAACAACATTAGATTTATTAAGCACAGGTCCATCATTAGCAAAGATGTTTTTAGCAATAATAACTATGGGATTTATTTGGACAGCAGAAAAAATAGTAAAAGAAATCTTTGGACTAAAGAATGCAACAAGTATGGGAGAGACGCTAGCTGCAATGGGAATAGTAAGAGAAATAGGAAATGCAGCAAGCAAAGCTGCCAAAACAGCAGCTTCAGCAGGAGGCAAAGTAGCATCTAGAACAAAATTTGGACAAAATATTCAACAAAAAATTGGAAATACAAAACTTGGACAAACTTATCAAAGAATTGCTAACAATCCAAATAACTCAAAAATGTTAGATATGGGAAAGAAAATTATAAAAACAACAGGTGCTGTTGGTGTAGGAGCAGCAGCGTTTGGATTTGAAATGGGAGCAAATACACCAGCCCATGCAGCACAAGCAGGAGTAGAAGGTTATAAGGTAGGAAAAGCATTATTCAACCCAGATCCAAATGTAGATGGAAGCCCACAACAAATACAATTAAAAGAACAAGATTTAAAACGATTTGCAGATTTAATAGCTCAAAATAATAATTTCAGTTTTGCAGATTATAATAATGGAAACACAGCCAATAAAAATAATTTAAAAGCATATGTTCAATCCCTAATTGGGGCTAATATGAATCATTTAAATAATGATATTCAAAGGGCCTTAGCAAATTTAACAAGAGCAAATCCAACAGATTACAATACTACTACAGCCGCAGGAAATCAACATTTATTAGATTTACAAAATGCAGCATTAGATCCAAATTTAGACTTTACAGACCCATCAACAAATCCACTAGGACGTGCATGGACTCAAGAAGAACAAGATGTTATAACAGCGATACAAGTTAAAAACTTAGCAGGAGCTGTAAATGATGCACATAAACAATATCAATCAGCTGGAAGACAAAATCCATCACAAGATGTAGATTCATTCATAGATAGCCTATAAAAGGATAATAGGGAGATGAGTAATATAAAAAAGAAAAATAATAATCAAAAATACATAGCAATCATGGTTATATCTTTTATAATCATGATTGCTGCTGTCGTATTAATAGTAATATTAATAGCAAAACCTAAAAATAAAGATAAAAATGAAAATATACAAGCAAATCAACCATTAACTGAAGAAGAAATAGAAGCACAAGAAAAAGATGAAATAAAAAGCATGCCAGAAAGCAAAAGAATGAAAAGATATATAGGTATGTTTTTTGAAGATATAGAAGAAGGTAAATATAATAATGCATATTCTGTATTAAATGAAGATTTCAAAAATAATTATTTTCCAAGACTAGAAGACTTTGAAGAATATGCAAAAAAATATTTTAATTCAGATACAATAGCAATAACATATGACAATGTAGAAAGATTAGGCAATAATAAAACAGGAAATATGTATGTTATATGGACAACCATAACAGATATATTTATGCCAAAACTAGAAGATGATGAAAAAATAGAGCAAACTAATTTTGTCATCATTGAAAAAAATTACAATGATTATGAAATGTCATTTAGTGTAAAAACAGATGAGGAATAGGAGGAAAAATGTTCTTAAAACTAAGATTACAAGTTAGAAATTTTTTCAAAAAGTACAAAAATAAAATATTCATTGTGATAGTTATATGGGTTGCAATCCTAATAATTAATTATTTATTAGGGCAAAAAAAAGAGCCACAAGTACTAAACACAACGTATACACCTCATAATGTAGTACTATTAAGTGACACAAAAGTTCCAGAAAAATTACAAAATCCAATAGAAGATTTGATAGAAGACTATGTAAATAAGTGTAATAATAAAGATTATAAAGGAGCATATGCACTATTAACAGAAGATTGCAAAAATCATGCATTTAATAATTCTCTAGAAGAATTTACAACATATGCAAGTTCAATTTTCCCAGAAAAAAAGAGATATAGTATTCAAAATTATTCAAATATCGGAAATCAATACATATATAATTTAAAATTAATAAATGACATTATTACAACAGGATTAACAGATGAAACATATGCTTACTATGAAGAAAAAATAGCTATAAAACAAGAAAATGACGAACTAAAATTATCAGTTAATGATTATATGAGTTCAAAAGAACTAAAAAATGTAGCAGAAGACGATTATTTAAAAATAAGAATAGAAACAAAAGAACAATACTATGACCATGAAACATATACAATTAGAGCAACAAATAAAACAGATAAAAATGTTGTAATATTTGATGGAGTAGCAGGAAAAGAAATGTATTTGATTTCTGGAACAGATCAAAGAGCCCCATCAGTAGTTGATTCAAAATTAATGTTAATACCTGGCGAGACAAAAACAATAAAAGCAACTTTTTCTAAATATTATGATGAGCAAGTACCAGCAGACCACATAATTTTTAATAAAATAAGAATAATGACAGATGAATATACAGGAGAGGAAGAAACAGAAGAAGAACAATTAAAAAAAGCAAGTAGAGTATACAGTATAAATGCATCAATACAATAAAAAGAAAAGAGGTGAGAACTGTGCGGAGAAGACGATGAAGAAGTAAAAAGAAGAGCAATGGAAGAGCAAGATCAAGAAGAAGAACAAATGGCAGAACAAGATGAAGAAGATGATGCAAATGATGAAAATAGTGCTGGAAATAAATTTTCACATTCACTAGACGATGATGAAGATGAAGAATCTGAAGACAATGACAAAGCAAAGAAAAAGAAAAAAGATAATGATGACGACAAAGATGATGAAGATGAAGATGATGACAAAAAGGATAAAGATGACGAAGATAAAGATGGAGAAAAAGATGAAGGTGATGATGCAGCAGAAGAACTAGACGATTCATCTGAAAAATTTGACGATGCAGCAGACGATAATCATGAAAATCCAAATGATACACCTGATTATAATCCAAATCCAGATGCTGACCCTGATAAAGAAAATACACAAAACCCAGATGAAGAACCGGGGAATGCAGAATCAGAAAATCCTTCAGAAGAAGGAGGTTCAAATAAACCAGATACTGGAGATGATTTAGATTCTGGGGCAGGAGAAGGTACAAATGCAGGAGAAGCAGGTACAGGAGGAGAGGTTGAAGCCGGAGCAGAAGCAGGTACAGAAGCTGCAGAAACAGCTGGAGCAGAAGCAGAAGCAGCAGGCGCAAGTGCAGAAGCAAGTGCTGCAGGAGGAGAAGCAGCTGCAGCAGGTGCAGAAACTGCAATTGTAGGAGCTGAAACAGCAGCTGCTGGAGCAGGAACAGCGGCTGCAGGAACAGCTGGAGGAGCAGCTGCAGGTGGAGCTGTAGCAGCAGGTCCGGTTATATTAATAGTACTAGTTGTCATATTGATTATAATAATTGTTATAGGTGTAGCAGGCTTCTTTACAACAATGCCACAGTTCTTATGGAATAGATTAAAAGAATTTGCACTAAGTCTATGGGATGGTGTTGAAGGATACTTTATAGGAATGGACGATGCAGGAGTAAATAAAGATGATATAGTAGTTGCAGCACAATATTTATATGATATGGGATATGACTTAGTTGGAATGGGATTTGCAGAAAGTGTAGAAATATCAGGTCAACCAGATGAAAACGGAAATAAAATTGAACCGACAGAAGAATATCCAGAAAATGCAATTATATCAATCAATGCACCATATTTAAGATCATATTTAGTAGCAGAAAATAGAACATATTTAATAAATAACTATACATTCAATTTAAAAGATTTTGCAACGAGCTTCTTTAATGGAGAATTTTTCTCAGACGATGGAACATCTGCCTGGGGGACAGGATTAATAAACCTAGAAGATGGATTAATAGCAAAACTAGGAATGCCACTAAGAGGAGTTAGATTAGGTGATTGGAATTTAGGAGAAGCACTAGAAGGTGTAAAAATTATGAGAGATTCCAATCAAATGAGAATTAGACGTTTAAACTTAGAGTTAGCATTTTGGAATTCACATTTTGATTATACATATTATAGCTTAGAAGGTTGGTCAGGAAGATATGGTAAACCATTTGAATTAATGGTAACTTTACATGTAGCAACAATGGCACCAGATTTAGTAAAAGAATTTGCCTTAAATAAAGACTTAGATGCAAAAGTAAATATAAAGTTAACAGATAAAACGAACATAAGTGGAGAAATATATGTTGATGGAGAATCGATAACAGACATTGTAGATTTAGGAACATATTCAGAAGATACAATAGAATGGTTAGAAGATCAACAAAGTAGATATGCAGAAGAAATAAAGACATCAATGCCATATATATCAAGTGTAACAAATCACTGGTTTAGAAATGTATACTTCGAAGGAACTGATTCAATAGATGCATCAGGAGATAAAATTGGTTCAGTAGAAATAGGAGTAGATGATGATGCAGATGGCTTGGAAGATTATAATGAAGCAACAGGAGTTAAAACACAAAAAACAAGAAGACTATCAAGTGATGATAATGTATATAAATCTGGAGAAGACGTATCAATAGAAATGAGTTTTATAAATGATGAAGTCCCAGCAGAATTAGAAGGAAAATCAATAACAATAAAAGGTTCAATTGAAGATGGAATGACACAAACAAAAGATGCAGTAAGAGGAGTTACAAACGAAGAAACTAAAAAAATATTTGGAGAACAATATTATATATATGATGGAACAGTAGAAAGAGCAAAAGCTATTCAAGAAGCAAGACGAGGAGCAAATAATGGAGTTAAAAAAGAAAAAGTTAACTTCACAAAAGATTCTTTGCAAGCATTTTCAATATTAGAAGGAAGCGATACATTAGATGCACAGTTTATTTATAGAGACTTAAAAGAATTAGTAATTGAATTAGGATATTTCGAAAGAGAAGATTTTTACGAAATAGAAAAACAAGTATTAGAATGGCCAGTACCAGAATATATTCCAGCAGAATGGCCACATAAAGAAATAGAAAAACAAGTTATAGAATATGGAAGCATCATTGCATGTGACGAAACAATAGCAGCATCATTAGGAATATCTTTATCAGATCTACAAAAATTAACAGGAACAGAAGAAAAAGAAGATGAAGAAGAGCAATTAGACGATGAACTAGATATGCTAAAAGGATTAGTATTTATTGGAGATGACTATATAGCAGGATTAAAAGAAAATGTTAATATAGAAGATGCTAAATTCTATTGTGAAAGAGGTACAGGACCACAATATTGGTTAGACCACATAGCTGAACTACCAGAAGGAATAGGTACAGTTGTAATTGCAACAGGTTCAAATGATCCTAAAAATTATGAATCAATGAAAGGATTAATAGATGCATTAGATGAAAAATATGAGAATATACAAATGTATATAGTTGAAGTAATGCATGTATCGCATAATCACGGAGATGCAGATGCGTATAATAAACTAATTGATACATATAATTCACATGTAAGAAATAAATGTAAAATACAACCAAATGCAACATTTATAGATGCATCACTAGGATTTATAGCAAATGGATATCTAACAAATCCTGATCATACAGGAAGATGTATACCATCAGGAAGCTTTACACAATGGGCAAAAAATATAGCTCGAAAAATGAACGATAGTAATCTTTCAAGCAATGATACAGATGAACAATTTGTAGTAGACTTTTTAAAAGCAGCAAAAGATGTAACAAAATTTGTAGATGAAAATGAATTTGAATACGGAAATGCAGAGTATATGCCACCAAGATTAAATAATGTAGTAGATGAAAAAAATGGTACAACAGATAGCAACGGAGGAAAGAAAATAACATCAGACAGAATGGTATCGTGGGCATTATATAAATGTGGATATAAAGACCAACCAGACTGCGGTTTATGTGTAGGTGAAGATGGAGACTTCATCAGTTATTGTGAAAGTAAAGAATGGAAAAGAATAACATCACCAAATGAAGTAGAAGTCGGAGACATAGTATTCACAGGAAAAATAGATGATGAAGGTAAAAAAGCAAATCATGTATTCATATGTGCAGGAGAAGGAAAAAGATATGACTGCGGAAGTCAAGACAGAATAAGATTAGAAGGTTCATATAGCAGTTACGAAGCTCAACCATTTAATGAAGACATAGGTTCAGACTTTGTTTGTGCATATAGAGTAACAGGAGATGGAGTAATAAACTCTGGATTAAAAGAAAACTTAGACGTAATAGCAATGGGAAACGGTAGAGTAACAGAATTATTAGAAGAAGGTAAAAACTTATTTACAGAAGAATATTTATCTAGAACAATATATGGAGAAGAAGCAACTGTAGGATCAAAAGAAGATCCAGTAGAAGGAAGAGAACAATCAGAAGAAGGAATTAGAATAAAACTTACAGATAACGCATTAAAAGGATATGTCTTAGTAATGTATGGATTTGATGTAAATAATAATATTTCAGTAGGACAAGAAATCAAAGTTGGAGAAGTAATAGGAAAATCATTGAATTCAGATATATATTTAATATTAATAGACAGGGACAAAGCAGTAATAGAAGATATAGAAAACTATATGAAAGTTCCTAAAAAAACAAAAGACAATTCAGGAGCATCACCACAACCATATCAAGCACAACCAGGAGACGATGTGTTATTAGCTAATATGATGCATCATGAAGGTTGCACAAATACATTTCAAGGTGCTGGCTATGGCTCATATTCAAAAGATGAGGCTGATAGAATTAATATGATGACAGGATATGTACTAATAAATAGAGCTTTAGTAAATTTCGGAAATCATGGAACAACAATAAGAGAACAACTAGCTGCACCAGGTCAATATGCTACAGCGTATGTTGCAGATAATCAAACAGTAGAATGTTTAGAATGTTATGCAAATGCAAAATTATGTTTAAAATGGGATTGCGATTATGTAAAAAATCCAGATGGAGAAAAAATGACAAGAGATGTACTATATCAATCAGGATGGGATCAATGCGATGGAGGAGCAAGTCATCCAGGACAAACATGTTTCTGGTGGGTAGATGATAACAGAAATAATATACCAGATGTGTATAAAGGTTCAGGAATATGGTTTGATGAATTTTTCTGCTATAGCTCACAATATAGAAGTTATAGATAAAGGAGTTAAAATTGAAAAAGAAAAAAGAAAATAACAAAAAAGTACTAATATCTATAATAATCATATTAATATTAATTATAATAAGTATAGTAACAATCATAGTAATTAAAAGTAAAAACAAAAATAATACGACAGCAATAATGGGAATATATGATAAAACTCAAGAAGAAGTTCCAAGCTTAAAATATTCTAATATTTCAGAAATTTCTACAATAACTGAAGATTCTACTGAAGAAATAGAAATTGCTAAAAAGTTTAGAACTATTTTTGAAAATAATATTCCAAAATTAAAAGTTTCTATAGAAAGTTTTAATGAAGAAGAAATTAATGCTTACTACGAAGAAAATCAAAAAGAAATAAAGCAAGACTTTTATTATATAGAAAAAGAAGATTTTAAATTACTATGCAAACAATTACAAGAAATGACTTCAAATTTAGAACAAGATTTTGATATATGTGATTTTAAAGCAAATGGTGGTAATAAAATAGATGTAACTTGTAGCTACAAAAATGGAGAAAAAATCGCATTTACATTATCATCAAGCAAAAAAATTGAGTATAAAAAATAATGAATGAAAAAAGAGGGTATTCATAAAAAGAATATCCTCTTAAATTTTAGAAAATAATAGCTAAAATACTATTGAGAAAACAAAAAATATGGTAAAATAAAATAAGAAAATTATATTTTTTAGCAGAATAATTTCTGGCAAGGAGTGAAAATATGAAAAAAACAAAGAAAAAAGGCGTTCTTAAAAGAAAAGAAAAAATAGCACTATCAATTGCTGGAGTTGTATTATTTATTATCATATTAGGAATAGTAATGATGCCAACAAGAAAAGGAAAAAATCAAGAACAAAAAGTTAATAATAATGATTTAAATAGAGAATTATATTCAGTACGAGAAGTAGTGGAATATCTAGAAGCTACATATATTTCATCAGAAGAGTCAAAAGTAGAAGGATATAACACCGATATATATGTTAATTTTCCATACAACTTATATGAAGGAGAAGTATCCAAAGAAATATATTTTAAAAATTTTTATGAAAAAATAGCTAGAGTAACAGAATTTAATAGCTTTAGACTAATTGATACAAATAGAGACATAAAAATAGAAGTAAAATGTAAAAATGGAAAAATAACAGAAGTAAAAATAAATGGTGAAATAGATTACTACAAAAAAACATCATCAAAGAAAAGCCAAAGTAATATGTTAAAATTTGAAACAAAAGAATTTGAAATAAATTCACCAGAATTAAAAAGTCTAATAAATAATAATTGGGTGACAAATAACGCTTCTTTAGGGACTCCAGAAAGCAAATTTTATAAATATGATATTTATTTCGATGAAGGATACGAAATAAGAACTATTCAAGGAAAAGTATTTAACATAGTATTTAATAAAAAATATAATAATGATGTCATAGAAGGATATAAGCCAGGTGATAACTTAGAAAAAATAAAATCTTCACTTGGAACACCATATGAAAATAAAAATATGATTGAATACAAAACAAATGATTTTTATGTAATATTTTCTAATGATGAAATATCTATATATCCTAATAGAAGAAGCGATTACACAGAATTTGAAAAATTAGTTGAAAAATATAATGAAAACCAAGATATGAACGACTTTATTTATGAACTTACAGACATATGGCCAGACTATGATACTTATAATAATAGTCAAAATTATGTGGAATTATATTATACCTTAAAAGGAGTTAAAATAAGTTTTTCATCAAGAGATTCAGAAGGAATACAAATATATGAAAACTATAAAGGAGACATCAAAACAGATACTACAGATTATAAAAATGTTTACTATAAATTAGACCAGAACTTAATGCTAGAAAATGAAGTTGAAAGAAGATTTGTTCATGAATTAACAGGACAAAGAGGATCTTCTGAAGAATCTATATTAATTAGTGATGAATTCCAAATTTTAGCTACATATGATAATGAAGTATATAAGAATATAAAAATATATTCTTTAAACGAAAATTATCCTAATAATGAATTTGAAGACTACATATCAATTAAATCATATGTGTGGGCAGATAATGAACATTTAATTTATAGTATTACAAATGATGGAATATATATGTATACAGCTACTACAAGGCAAGTAGATAAATTATTAGACGGGAACCAAACTTTTAACATAACTAATTATAATCGAAATACCAAGGCACTAGAATATGACGGACAAACTGTAACAGTTAGTTTTTAAGAGGTATAAAAAATGAAGAAAATAAAAAGAGTAGTTAAAAAAGCAATAATTGTATATATAATCATATACCTAATACTAGCATCAATTTCATCTTCATATGCAAGAACATATGATAAAGAATGTGGTGAATATGTTTCTCAATATGCAAGAGATTTTATTAATAAATATTGTACTCCAACAGAAACTAAAACAAGATATGTTCTAATTAGCAAAGCAAGATGGACAGGTGGAGCATTTGGAAAAGGAATCTTCGAAGCTTGTTGTAATACAGGTATTAGATATATGTATGAGTTAGCTCTGGGAGTGGAACTAGCAGACTATGGATGGGCAAATAGCTGTTCAACAGACTGCGAAGGACTAGGTAATTATCCAGAATTTTGGGAAGATGTAACAAGCCAAACATTACAACCAGGAGACATAGTTTTTAGTACATCTCATACAGAAATGTATATTGGAGAAAACCAAAATGCAAACTTCGGAAATTCACCATATAGCGGTAAGATAGCAAATGGTCCAAGATTAGGCTCAGATTTTTCTAAAGCATATCGACCAAAATTTGATGTTAATCCAACAGGTACTATACCAGTAGGAGAATTAGAAGATGAAGATTTAAGCATATATGATGATAATGGATTTATATATAAAGGAGTAGCTTCAATAGAAGCCTATGAATCCTCAAGTACACTTCTAAATTGGATAATCAATATGCTATCACAAATACTAGATTACTTAATAGGAATTTTAACATTAGGCATAAGAGTAGTAGTTGTTGGATGGACAGCAATTATAGAAAGATTTTTTATAGATGGAATAATAAATGCTGTAACAGGCGTAACTAATAAAAAAGATGAAAAATGGGTGAAAGATCCAGCGACAATAGAAGATATAGACGAAGAGGTACAAGCTGATGAAGCAGAAGAAGCCAAAAAAGAAGAAGCAAACAAGCTACAAGATATAGGTGATCCAAATAATCCTGATGAATACATAGGAACAGGAATGCAACAAATATCAAATATTGGAGATAATATTCAATTAAAAACATCATCTAAGGCAAATGCTACAATTGAAAACATTGTATATAATAAAGTGCCAATATTAGATATTAACTTCTTCAATTTTGAATCAGCAGGTGGAGCAGTAGTAGATGAAGATGGAATAATATATGTAATAAAAGAAAATGTAGCAATGTGGTATTACATTTTCAGAATACTAGCAATATTAATAATGCTATTAATATTAATATACTTAGGAATAAAAATGGCTATAACAACAGTAACTGAGAAAAAAGCAGTATATAAAGAAATGTTATTAAGCTGGATTGCAGGATTCATACTGGTATTTGCTATAAGTTATATAATGTATGCAATAATTCATGTCAATGAAGAATTTATAAGTTGGGTAATACCAAAATATGAAGATGGAACAGAACTTTCACTATATGAGACAGTAAGAAGTAAAGCCTACTCATTAAAAGCATCAACAGGATTTACGGGAATGATAATGTATATAGTGTTAGTATATTATTCAATTAGATTTATACTAATGTACTTTAAAAGATTTTTAACAGTCACAATATTAGCATTACTATCACCATTTATGTCAGTTGCATATGCATTAGAAAAAGTAAACAAAAATGGAAAAGGTGGAGAAATATATGGAAACTGGTTCAAAGACTTTCTATATAGTGCAATAATCCAATCTATCCATGCTCTAATATATACAGTATTCATATCAATAATATTAAAATTAACAGAAACCTCATTTGTAGGAGTATTACTAGCATTTTTCTTCTTACATTTCATGGTAAGAATAGATTCTGTTGTAAGAAAAGTATTTGGACTAAATGGAAAAAATGGACAAAAAATAGCATTAGGAGATGTAAAAGCAGGAAAAGAATTATTTAAGCATGCTACAGGTGACAAAAGTAACATAAAAAGAATTGCTGGAAGCTATGGAAATTATTTAGGAAAAACAGTAGGAAGACCTTTTGGCAAAGCAATAGGAGCAGCAGGAAATGCAATTAGTAATCTTGGAGATAGAATACATCTAGGGGATGAAGAAATTGAAGTTGATCCAGAAGAACAGAAAAAAAGAAAACAACAAGAACAAAGAAAAGAAAGAATGAAAGAATACAAAGAAGGAGCAATATTAGGTGCTAAAGCAGGATTAAATTTAGCAAAAACAATAGGTTTAGGAGCCTTAGTACTTCCAACAATAATAGCAGAACCAAAAATGACAACAGAAATTTTAAGTGCAGCTGTAAGTTCAGGAGCAAAAACAAAGAAATTACTAAATGAATTAAGCCAAAAAACAGGAGGAAATATCAAGCCAACAACAGCAGGTGCAGGAACTAGATTCACTCTAGGAGGAATCCGACCAAGAAACAACAGAGCATCAGAGCGAACAAGAAGAAGACTTGAAGCATTAGGAATTAGATCTAAACTAGTAGAAGGAAGAGAAGTAGGCGGAGAAAATACAATTACAGATGCACAAAGAAGAAATATTGCACAGACAGCAGGAGTAACAAACTTAAATTTAATAGATAGTCCAAACCTAGAAGAAATGTTAGATCAGACACAAGATATAACAAAAACAGAAGAATATGCAGAACTATTAGCACAAGCTCATAATCTAGAAAAACAATTAGAAACATCTTATAAAGAAATAATTGGAAAGATAGATGGACAAATAGATGAAGCAGCAAGAACAATAAGTAGTGAGTTTGCTGTGAGATTACAAGCTCAAAAGGCAAAAGAATTAAAAACAACAGCAAAAATTATGTCACAACCACTATCTGAAAAAGATATTCAAAGAGCAATGCAAAATTATAAATCAAAAGTACCACAATTTAATCCAACAGCTGCACTATCTCAAGCAGATATGGAAGGAATAACAAAAGAGATAAATGCTATTTTAGAGCAAAAAGGCGAAAAGATTATAATGACAAGAGAATTTAGTTTAAAAGTTCAAAAAGAATTAACAGAAAACCAAAGAAAGAGACAAGAGGAAGAAGAAAGAAGAGCAAATAGTCAGTATGTAGGACAAGATATGACAAGTCATAGTGCAGCATCTAGAGTTAATGTACAAGATGTCAATGAAATGGGTCAAGATGGAAAATCAAGAAGAAAAACTCTAAAAGAAAGAGTACAAGAGGAAAGCGAAGAAGACATGAGTAGCCCATATTCAGAAAATAACGATAATGCACCAAGACAAAATACAACAGGAAGCCAAAAAGAAACTGCAGAAAGTGCAACAGAAAGACTAGTTAAAAATATAGTAAATGCTTCAAAATGCGTAGAAGGAAAAGAATCATCTGAAGTAATTCCAAAACATCTTGAATTTGCTAGAAATTTAGATGAACTAAGAAAAATAGGTGAAAAAATATCAGAAGTAACAGGAGCAAATAATGAATTTGATTTAGATGATATTTTTAGAAGATTAGAAAAACTATAATATGATACAAAATATGTAAAAATAATCGGAAAAGAGTATATACAAAAATCTAGCTATGCCATAAAATGACTATGAGGTGAAGCTAATGGCAGATTTCATAGTTGAAAAAAGACAACGTAAGGAATATGAACAGTTTACTTGCAGAATAGAAGTAGAACTATTAGAAGAAGTTAAAAGAACAGTATTAGATAACAATTTAAAATCTGTAAATGAATTTATTAATAACTGTATCAGATATTCTTTAAAAAATATGACAATATTAGATGAAGAAGAAAAGGACTGCTAACAAAAATAGTAGTTCTTTTTTATGAAAAAATATGCAAAAAAAACGCAAGAATTTGTTGATATTTCAATAAATTCTTGCGTTTTTTGGAGGCGACACCCAATTTGAAATGAATTTTTAATTTACGAAACGCCTAGATTTTCAATAAAAATATTTATTTGTATTTAGTTTTAATGTAAAGTTTAATGTAATGAAATTGCTAATTCTGTAAATCTTTTAAAATACTACACAGTCCATTAAGCTTTTCAGTATTTTTTAAGAGCTCCTTATCAATATTTTTTATTGATAAAGCAAATACTTCTTTTTTTATGTCAGTAGAGGATAAATCTTGCTTAATTCTATCTAAATCTCTTAAATACATTTGAAAATCTAAAATTAAATCTTTTATAATTTTAACTTTTTCCTGATCAGTAATATTTTTATCTTTTTTTACCCATTGAAGTATTAAATCAATATATTCTTTATTACCACCAATTAATAATTTATCCTCATCTAAATAATCTTCATTATAGTAGTAGCATTTAATATCGCTTAGTCCTAATAAATAATCTACAGATATATTTAATGTATCAGCAATCTTTTCGACTACTCCAAGTTTAGGTAATTGCTTATTACTAATATAATTTGAGATTGTTGCTTCAGTAATACCAGTTCTTTTAGCTAGTTCGCTTTGTTTTACATCTTTTTCTTCTAAAACTTCCTTTAATCTTCTACCATAAATACCATCATTTTCTTTTAACATAATACCACCTAACAATATAATTTAATTAATAAAATTATAACACAAATTATATTATTTTGAATAAAAACTTAACGAAAATATAATAAAAGTATTGACAAATTAATAATATTATAATAAACTTAACAAAAATATAATAAAATGGGAGGGAGAAATGAATATAAAAGAATTGAAAATAGAGATGTTACGAAACAATATAAGTCAGAAAAAAATAGCTTTAAAATTAAAAAAGACAGAAGCATGTATATCAAATAAATTTAAAAAATCTAGATTTACAGTTAACGAAGCAGAAAAAATATCTAAACTTTTAAATTTATCTGACAAACGAAAGATCGAAATTTTTTTTAATAGCTAACTTAGCTAAATTATAATTGCATAATCCAAAATTATCATTTTAAAAAGGAGAATTAAGATGGAATACACTAATGAAATTTTAAATGAACTAAAAAAATTAAATAAAAATTTAGAAAAGCAAAATCAAATAAAAATACTTAAAGCTAAAGATGTTGCAGAAATTATAGGTGTTAATATAAATAGAGCAACAGAAATAATGAAAAGACCAAATTTTCCTAGTATAAAAGATTGTGGAAGCCTGAAAGTTGAAGAAAAAGCTTTTATTAATTGGCTAAGAAGTGAAGAAGATGAAGAAATGGAGGAAGTATAAGGTGGACAATAAAAAGTATTATTATTTAAAGCTGAAGGAAAATTTTTACGATACTGACACTATGATAATTTTAGAAGGAATGGAAAATGGTTATTTATATTCAAATATATTAATGAAAATGTATCTTCGCAGTCTTAAGGGTAATGGTAAATTAATGTTTAATGACAGAATTCCATATAATACACAAATTTTAGCTAAAATAGTTAGACATAATCCAGATGTTGTTGAAAAAGCAATTAAAATTTTTCTAGAATTAGATTTAATTCAAATTTTAGACAATGGTTCGATATATATGTTAGATATTCAAAATTTTATTGGGAAAAGTACAACTGAAGCTGATAGAGTGCGTAAGTATAGAAAACAAATACAAGATGAAGAATTAGATTGTACAAATGTACAACTTTTGAACAATAAAAGTACACCAGAGATAGAAATAGAGTTAGAGAAAGAATTAGAGAAAAAAGTAGAAGTAGATGAAAAAAAAGAAAATATTACTAATTCTACTACTAATTACAATATAAATTCTGTTTTCCTTCAATTTGAAAAATCACATAGTCCTTCAGAATTTGAAAAAGAACAGATTATAGAGTTGGTTAATATCTATTCATGTGAAAAGGTATTTGACGCACTATTAATTGCACAAAAAAGAAATAAACTGTCTATTGGCTATATAGAAGGTATATTAAAAACACCTGATAAAAATGAAACGAAAGAAAAACACGATGAGATGAAGAAAGAAAATTCTAAAATTATAGCAAACACTTTGAGTAAATTGGAAAAAGAAAAAGAACAAGAATTAAAATTGGATTCAATTAATGAAAACTCACCTTTTTTTAATTCTTTACCAAAAGAGATACAAAAAGGCATATTAAATAAATTAAATAAAAAGGAGAAAGCTTATGAAGAAGAACAAGGATATTAGAGACATTAAAAGTACTAAAAAAATTAAAGGTTATGAAATAACTACTTTTATTGAAGAAAAAACTACAAAAGGTTAAAGAATAAAGCACAAAAAGAAAATAGCACTATAGATTTATTACTAGAAAAAATTATTAATAATATATAAAGGAAATTAAAAAATGGATACAAATATAAATGAAAAAATAATAACACAGTATAAAGAAATTCGTTTGCCAGAGATGAAAAAGTGTGAAGAAAAAAGGTATTTTTCTGATACAGTAGAAAAAGAGTTAAAGAACTATAAAAAATACTTAGAATACGAAAAAGAAGGATCAATTAGTTCAGGAAATAAAAATTGGTTAATAATTGATAATAGTAATCAAAAATATGAAAGAGTAACTATAGAAATTATTAAATTAAATAACTGGGATTTTAGAAAAATAAACATTATACAAGATACATCATTCACATCTATGAAATATGGTTTAGATGAAGAAAAATTAGTAGAATGCATGAAAAACGATAAATATTTTACAAACATTATAGTTGTTTCAACAATTTCAACTGCTGAAGCAGTTAGTAAGTTTGGAAATAGATGTATGTTTTTTGTTGATTTAAATAATGAAAATTTAGAGAAAAATAAAAAGAAACTTCAAATTTTATCAATGATTGAGGAAAATAATTTTACTATAGAAGATGAAGAAATTATAGATGATTTATTATACTTAGACGATTATGAATTAGAAAAAACATTAACAAAAGCTTTTATATCAGCTTTAAATGATAATTGTAAGATATTAAAGAAGAAATATATAAATGATTTATCTATCGAAACTAGTCATTTTATAGATGAATTAACAGATTTAATCGGATTAGATAAAGCTAAAAATACAATTATAGAAGTAATTAACTATTTACAAATTAGCAGAAAAAGAAATGATATGCCAGTTCTTAATATGTGCTTTTTTGGTAATCCTCGGAACTGGGAAAACTACAGTTGCCAAGTTGGTTGGTAAAATATTATCTTCTTTACGAATTTTAGGAAATCAAGCAACTTTTGTAGAAGCTTCTCGAGAAACACTCGTCAAAAAATATATTGGACATTCTGAAGAAACCACTTTGAAAACGATAAATTCAGCCATAGGAGGAGTTTTATTTATAGATGAAGCATATTCACTATCAGCAAGTTCTGATGGCGATAAAAGAGATTTTGGTGAGGAAGTTATAAATGTATTAGTAAATCAAATGGACATACATAAGCACGACATATGTATCATATTCGCAGGATATAAGAAAGAAATGTTAGAGTTTCTAAATAGTAATCCAGGATTAGAATCACGAATACCATTCAAAATTGAATTTGAAGACTATAACGAAAATGAACTTTTTGACATTTTTAATTCTTTTTTAGATAACACAAATTTTAAATTAGAAAGTGGCTCCGAAAAAATATTACTAGAACATTTTAAAGAAATAAAAAAGAAAGCAAACTTTGGTAATGGTAGATATGTTAGAAATTTTTTTGAAAGATTAAAAATCAAACAAGCTAACAGAATAATAAATGAAAACAATAATGAATTATATCTATTTACTATTAAAGATATTAAAAATACTATTGATAGCTTTCAAGAAATAACAATAGAAAAAAACAAAATTGGATTCAATGCATTTTAAATACAAACCTATTATTTTTTTCTTTATAAAAATAATAGGCAGGATAAGTCCACCTTGCAGGAGGACAAAACACATAAACGGCAAGCCGTTTAGAAAATGTATTGTGTTAAAAAATACATTATTTATGCAGTAATTATACACGTAGTGTACTTTCTATATTTTTTAAACGTTTTTTATTTAATCATGAAAGGAAAGAAAGAAAATGAAGAAAAATAGTAAAACTAAGCAAACTATATATATATCAACAAATCTATACAACAAAGCTCAATTAAAACTAGCAGATCTAATTGAGAAAAATCAAACTTTAGATAATATAACTTTAAGTTGGTTAATTGAAAAGTTATTATACAAATTTTTAAAAATTCCTGCTGAAAAATTTCTTATGAACGGCAATGATTTGACGGATATTATTCAAAATGAAAATGAAAAATTATATAAAATTATAAATAAAAATAATTGTGAAACTAATAAAAATATCAATGAATTAAAATATATATTAATTCATTATATTAAAGAACAATGCATTGAATATGACAATCTTATATATTTTGATGAGTTAATTAAAGACGCTAGAAACAATGCTTTCAGAGATTATAACATCTTAAACGAAAAGTTTAAAGATGAAGATTATTATAAAAAGTACACCGAGTGAACTTTTACATTTAAAAAAAAGCAGAATATGTGATAATACATTTTCTAAACAGCTTGCTGTTTATGTGTTTTGTCCACTTACAATGTGGACTTATCCTGCCTTTTATTTTTTAGAGAAAGGAGATGAAAAAATGAGAAAACAACGGAAAAGGAGAAGGGACTACTTATAAAACAATTCAAAAAATAAGAAGAAAAAAATTTAAAGATAAGTTATGTAAAATATGTGAAGGTTGTAGTACAAAATGTAATAGAGAAAATTTTGAACGATGTCAGAAATGCAAAGAATGTAAGCAAGAATGTTTAAAGTATTGTGATAGATATTATTGTAAGATTGTTTTTGTTGCACAAGCAACAATAAAAGGCAAACAAGTTACGCTAGGGACAAAAAGAAAAGAAAAAGAGGCTAACCAAATAAAAAGAAAAACACTCAGTGATATTGATTCAGGAAAATATGTAGAGAAAAATAAAATGTTATTAAATAGCTTATTAGAAAATTTTGAAAAGGATAAGCTAGATTCAAATCAAATAGGAGATAATAGTTACAATAGAAATAAATGTACAATAAATAAAATAAATAAGTTAGGATTAGGAAGTTTAAAAATTCAAGAGATAACAAAAGAAGAAGTACAAAAAGCAATCAATAAGATTGAAAACGAAAGTCAAAGTAATATAGATAAAGTTTATGATGAATTAAATGCCGTATTTAAAAATGCAGTAAAAAACAAAATTATATCAGAAAACATAATAGAAAAAGTAACAAAACCGACAAGTAAAAAAGCAAAAAAAGTTGCAGTTCCATTCTCATTAAAAGAAGAAAATCAATTAATAAAATACATAGAAAAAGATAATATTGAGTTACACGGAAATAGTAAAATAGATGAAGTGTCAATGAAAAATATAATTATACTAAGCTTATTAACAGGAATGAGAATAGGGGAAATTGGAGCTATAAATTATGAAGAAGATATAAATTTTGAAAATAAGTATTTTGAAATAAGACATACACTAACAAAAGAAAAAGATACAAATAAAGTTATTATAGGAGAAACAACTAAAACAGGCAGAGTAAATAGAAAAAATCATAAATTAGACTTTAGAATAGTACCATTTTGTGTATTTAATGAGAAAATTATAGAAAAAATATTGCAAGAACAAATAAAAATAGCAAAAGAAAATAAACATAATACACAAAATTTATTATTTTGCCAGAAAGACGGAGATTATATTAAACATTCAAAGATAACAACAGCATTTAAAGAGATATGCAGAGAAGCAGAAGTAAAGCAAAATCTACCTAAGGGGTGTCATATACACATGACAAAGCATACCTTTGTTACACGTTGCATTGAAGCAGGAATAGATTTAATTACAATTTCTAATATAGTTGGAACAACTGTAAGAGTATTAGAAAAAACATATGCACACATATTGCTAGAATTTACAGTTCAAGAATTGGGAAAACTTAATGAATATTATAAAGAAAAACAAATTGAATTAAATACATAAAATAAAAATAAACATATTAAATCAAATAATATGTTTATTTTTTATTAGGTATAAACTCAATAATATCTTGTATTTTACAATCTAAAACTGAACATAACTTTTCAAGAGTTTCTATATCTAATCTAGTAACAGTACCTCTACAATAAGTTAGCAAAGTATCATATCTAATATCACCATTTCTGCATACAGAACTACGACTAATTTTATTTTTTATAAGGTAATCATTAACTTTTATAACAAGCTTTCCATTCATAATATACTCCTTAGAAATTAATTTATCATGAAAATTTCTTACTTGACAGTTACGACAAGTCGTAGTATATTTTTAATATAAAAACGCTTAAGGAGTATAAAATGGAGAATACAAAAGATTCAAAAATAGTACTAGGATACGTATATGACATATTCATAGAAGAGAATTTATACGAAAAAGTAAAAAGATTACTTCTTAGTAAAGAAACAGACTTAGAAACATTAATTACGGAATTATTAAAAAAAGAAATACAAAGTAAGGAGGAAAATTAAATGGCACTAATAAAATGTCGTGAATGTGGAAAAGAAGTATCACACACAGCAGAAATATGTCCTAACTGTGGAGCTGAAAGTCCACAATTATCAGAAAATGCTTATCAGGTATGCAAAAATAGACAAGCAAAAAAAGATTTTTGGGATTCTAATGTTGGAAGTGTTATAAAGCTTGGAATAGCAATTTTTATAATAATGATTGTAATTGTTTTAATGATAATTACAAATAGTATCTAAGGAGGAAAATATGAAAAACAAAAAATGCCACCAATGTGGATATGAATTAGAATATAAAACCGAAATATGCCCTAATTGTGGAGCTGAAAAGCCAGAACTATCTGGTTTAATGCTATTCATATATAAACATAAATGTATATCTGTTTTAATAGCCTGGATTATACTAGGACTTTTAAGTTTTATAACTAATTATCTATAAAATATAAAGGAGCATTTATTATGAGTACATTATTTAAAAGTAAAAAAAATATTATAATTATTGCAATAATATTGGTCATATTAGCAATAATTATTACTACTCTAATAATATTATCTACCAAGAAAAAGAAAACGTCTATAAACAAAATATCAGTTAATACAAATATTACTTCTCCAGAAGAAAAGCCAGAGGAAAGTCCTAAACCAACAGAAGAACCAGAAGTTAAACCAACTGAAGAGCCTACAACTACTCCTTCTGAAGAACCTACTACAGAACCTTCTCAAACTACTAAACCATCTACTTCACCATCAGGAAATACTACTTCTAAACCATCTACATCACCTACAAATACTGGAAATCAAGGTACAACTACTACTCCATCTAATACTGGAAATCAAGGTACTACTTCTAAACCTTCAACTCCTGTTACGCCTAGCACTCCTACACCTACTCCAGTTTATCCTACAGGTAAATTTGTATATAAACCAAACTACTCTGTTCAAAGTCAAATTATAGCTCAATTAAATAATATTATAGCAAATACAGAGATACATCAAGTAACAGGAACAACTGTAACAAGTGGATCAAGTTGTAGTTCTGGAAGATACACTTATAGAGGAGTAAGTTCATTCACATCAGGTTCATTAAATGCAGGTAGAACAAACTATGTTTATGCAGAAGATGAATATTCTGTTATGTCAGATGGCTCTGAACAAGCAACTGGTATGACTTATTATTCAATATATCAATAAGAGGAAAGGAGTACAATATGACAGTAAAAGAATTAATAGAAAAATAAATCAAAAATACTATGTTTAACCAAGCATAGTATTTTTTTAATGTAATTTAAAAATAGTTTAATGTAAAGTTTAATGTAATAAGATAGATATAATAAAATATAAAAAAAGACAAAAAAATAAAAACACCTTATTTATAGGTATTTTCAAAGATTTGAAAATATATTTAAATATAAATAAATATGTTTTTATTGGAGGCGAGTATCGGAATCGAACCGATGATCAGAGTTTTGCAGACTCGTGCCTTACCGCTTGGCTAACTCGCCGTTAATATTGGAGCAGGTAACGAGAATCGAACTCGTAACTAAACCTTGGCAAGGTCTCATTTTACCACTAAACTATACCTGCAACTATTAAATTTTTAAAATTGTAATAAAAATAAATATAAAACACACATTATTTCTAAAACAAAGCAAAAACATAATAGCAAAAAAATAGTGAAAAGTCAAGCAAAAACAATTAAGTTTTATAGTGTATAGAAAGATTTATATTGCGAAATAAAGAATAATAAATAATCTACAGCTTCCTTTCTTTTAATATATGCAGAAGAATAAATATTGACACTATAAATTTTAGAATTATTAAGCCAAACATCAATAGCACCAACAACTTGATTTTTTTCAACCGGAGCTTCTAAATCATATGCAGTAAGAGTAGCAAAATATGCATTAGATTCCGAAGTTTTGACAGGATAAAGCTTAGTATCAAAAACATCTAAGTAGGTTGATAAATTATCAGAAGATTTATTAATTTCAACATATGGTAAATAATAAGAAACATATTCTGAATATTTTTCATTAATTAAAGCAGCTATATCAATAACTGTAAAATTAGAAAAAGCATAATTAATAAGTTTTATAGAATCATTGTTTCTAATATTCTTAGTATCAGATCCAAAAACAACTACTATTATATCAAGATTATCTCGAGAAGCGGCAGATATTAAACAACGTCCAGCTTTACTAGTAAAGCCTGTTTTAACACCATACACACCTTGAATTGAGCCAAGTAATTCATTAGTATTATGAATTTGTTTAGAAGCACCATTTATATTAACAGTATAGTATTTTGTCCCCACAATCTGTCTAAAAAGTGGATTGTTTAAAGCATAATCAGTTAAAATTGCAAAGTCATATGCAGTTGTAAAATGATTATCATTATCTAAACCATGAGGAGTTACAAAACTAGTAGAAGTAAGACCAAGTTCTTGTGCTTTTGAATTCATAAGTACAGCAAAATCTTCAACACTTCCACTACAAGTTTCAGCAAGACAAGTAGCAGCATCATTTCCAGAACAAAGCATTAATCCATGCAGTAAGTCATTAATAGAAATTTTATCGTTAGTAGAAAGTCCCAGTCTTGAGCCAATAGTAGAAGCAGCAGTATTAGATACAGTTACAACAGAATCTAAATTACAGTTTTCTAAAATTAATATACAAGTCATAATCTTGGTAGTAGAAGCCATAGGAACTACTTCATGAGAATTTTTTTCATACAAAATGGTTTTAGAATTTCGTTCATATATAATTGCAGATTTTGAATATATCTCTAAATCAGTATTTGTAGCATCAGCTGAAATAGCGATAGAATCAACATCTTCTATAATATCATCAGCATATACATTAAAAAAAGGAACGAACAAAAGAAAAATAGTAAAAACAATTATAAATGCTTTTTTATAGTATTTCATAATAACCTCAACAAAACAAAAAAATATATTAAATAATTATTCTAAAAAAACGAGATATATTCTAAAAAACAGAAAAAATATTTAACAAAAATGAAACAAAAAAAATATATAATTGTAAGAAAAGACGTAACACAGATGTACCAAGAAAAAGGAGAAAAAACTGGATAATACTTGAATTGACAAAAAAAAACAAAAAGATAAAATAAAATTATATAAATAGAATAATTGGGATAAATATGTCTAATGCACGATAGGAGAAAAATATGAGTAAGAGGATTTTGAAGAAGATAACAGCATTAATATGTATAATGATACTGGTTTTACCTATATCATCAGAAGTATTAGCCAAAATTACAACAACAGAAATTGATAAACCACAAACATTTGGCATAGTACATATGCATGAAAGTGAATATTTAAATGATATCAATAGAAAGAAAAATTTCGGATATAAAGTAGATGAAAGAAAAGTATATAGAATATATTCAGGAAGCGATAATGCAGAAGGGTATTTAAATACGATACTTTGTCTAGATAAAGATGGTAAATTTCCAGGAGAAGATTCAAAAAATGGTGCTTATACAAGTAGAGGTCCAGCAGAAGAAGCATTGAAAAATATACAAACAAATAAAAATGGAACTAAAACTAATTTAAGTACTGAAGATATACAAAAAATAATTTGGTTAACAAATAATGCAGTATTACCTGAAGACAGTGAAGGCTTAATAAATATCAAACTTGCAAAAATATTTGAAGCTTCTATAAATGCAACAAAAGAAACAGAGAATCCATTAACATTAGACTATATAAAAGAAATTTTAACAAAAGATGATTTAGTTTTCGCATTACAAGCAACAATATGGTCAATAACAAATCCAAGCGAAAACCCAAGTTACCAAGGAACAAACGATGGCACATATTATAATGCACTTTTTGGAAACGATGGTAATGGAGGAAGACAAGGTGCATATATACAGATAATAAAAGACTACTACGAAGCAAACTACATGAGCAATAAAAACATTGTTGCGTCAAAAACAGACGATTTATGCATACCAAAAATAACAGCACCAAAAAAATTAGTATTTACAGATGAAGAAACAGAATTAGCACCAGAAGATGAAAGAGAAAAAGGAATTACAGATAATGATTATATATTTGTAGGACCATTCAGAATAGATCCAAGTGAAGAAAATAAAAATACAGTAGATTATAGTATAGATTTAATTTTTAAAGATATAAATAAAAACACAATATCATCTGACACAAATAAAATGAGATTTTACATTAAAGAACAACCAAATACAGCAGCAAAGGGATTAACATTAACAAAAGAAAGCATAGAAGGAAAAGATTTTTATATAGCTCTAAAAAAAGGAACAACAGTAAGATATATAGATATAAAGCTAAATTCAGCTAATATAATTTCTGACTCACAATCTACAGTATGGACAGTAAAAGATAATGAAGAAATGCAACCATTAATATCTATAGAAAGAGAAGAAAGTCAAACAGAAAATGTTGAAATAGAATACGGATTTGATGCAGAATATCAAAGAAAATTCGATATTGCATTAAGAAAAAATATTGTAGCAATATATAGAAAAGGCGATGACTTCTTAGGAAATTGGTCAACAGATATTACACCACAAAATCAAAGAAGAACTATAAAAGGATTTCAAGCAGAAGAAGGATCATTTAATCAATATCAATATAACCATCAAAAAGCTCCAATAGAAGTAGAAGTAGGTGATATTGTTAAATATAACATAAGAGTATGTAATGAAGGAAAATATGCTACTAAAATACAAAAAGTTATAGACTACATTCCAGCAACAGGATTAGAATTATTAGAAAATGGATGGGAAGATGGAAAACACACAGTAACATATTCTGGATATAAAGTAACAAAAATGGATCCTAAAAATGGAAAACCAATTCAAATAATAATAGAACCAACTAATCAAGATGCAATAAAAAGTACATTAAAAGGAACAAATGCTGTAGGAGTTACAAAACCAGATTGTTTAGACATTATATTAGAATTTAGAGTAACAGAAGAAGCAAAAGGTAGAATAATAACTAATATAGCTGAAGTAGCTGAATTTAAAGGACAAGAAGATGAAAATGGAGATGGAAATGGTGAAGGCCCTTGGAAACAAGTAACTGACTGCGACTCAACACCAAATAATATAAAATTACCAGAAACAGAGCAAGAATGGGAAGACTATAAAGGTAATGGAATTAATAAAGATGATTTAAACGATAAAGATTATTATTATAAAGGACAAGAAGATGACGATGACTTTGAAAAAATAATACTTCCAGGAGAAAAGAAACCAGACTTAGCACTAAGAAAATCAATTGTAGCAGTAAATGGTACACCAAAAGACAGACAAAAAGAACCGGATACAACACCAATTATAAATAGAGAAGCTACAACATCTAAATTCAATGACGAAAAAGAAGTTTTACCAGTAAAAGTAGGAGACAAAATAACATATACAATAAGAGTTTTCAATGAAGGAAGTATAGATGCTTATGCAACGAAAATATCAGATTATATACCAGAAGGTTTAGGATTCTTACCAAATTACACAGACAATATAACAAATAAATGGACAGTTAATGAAGATGGTGGAGGAACAATTAAAAAACTTTCAGATATACCAAATGCAACATCAAATTTCCAAGGATCAGATTTTACTGCAAATGGCATAGATGATTATAAAAATCAAAATGTAATATGCGGAAAAGCTTGCATAGAAACAGACAAACTAAAAGATACACTATTAAAACCATTAGATAAAAGCACAGGTAAGTTAGATATAAAAACAGTACAAATAACATGTGTAGTCTTAGAAATGGAAGATGAAACAGTAATAAGAAATGTAGCAGCAATAACAGGATATGCTGATGAAAACAAACAAGAAATCACTCATGATAAAACAGATTCTTATTCAAATAATGATTTAACAAATTTTGATGAAAATAATCATGAAGATGATGAAGATTATGAAAAAATTAAAATTGATAATAAAGAATTACCATATGATTTAGCACTTAAAAAATTTGTATCATCAGTATCTGATGGAACAAATACACCAAAGACAATTCCAGATAATCAAAAAAGAAACTTGACTATAACAAGCGTAGAACAACTAAAATCAAGACAAGATGCACAAACAAAAGCAGACGCAACATATTCATTTGGATTAGACAAAGATCCAAATCCAGTTAAAATAGAAAAAGGTGACTATGTTACATATACAATTAGAATATACAACGAAGGATTAATAGACGGAAGTGTTAAAGAACTGATAGATACAGTACCAGAGGGGCTAACATTCTTACCAGAGAGTACAATAAATAAAAAGTATGGTTGGGAAGAATTTAGTGATGAAATGAATACTGGATGGAAAGCAGGAGTAAAAACAACTATACTAAAAGATACGACAATAAAAGCATTTGATGCAGATAAAGAAAATGAATCAAATTATGATCAAGCTTCAGGAACAGGAATAGATAA
>CAQPBJ010000007.1 GCA_948852945.1 uncultured Clostridia bacterium
CTTTTACTAATATTCTATTTTCTGGGTTCATTGTTGTTTCCCATAATTGTTCTGGATTCATTTCTCCAAGACCTTTGTATCTTTGAAGTCCTAATTGATCTCTTTGAATTCCCTTTTCTTCTAGTTCTTTATAACTTTTTTGTAAATCTTCGTCTGTATAGCAGTATATATCTTCCATTCCTTTTTTAGATAATTTATATAGAGGTGGTTGTGCTAAGAATACATTTCCATTTTCTATTAATGGTCTCATATATCTAAAGAAGAATGTTAATAATAGTGTTCTGATGTGAGCACCATCAACATCAGCATCTGCCATAATTATTACTTTACCATATCTTATTTTTGTTATGTCAAAATCAGCTCCAATTCCTGCTCCCACAGCTATAATAACTGGATTTAATTTATCATTTCCATATATTTTATCTGCTCTTGCTTTTTCAACATTTAACATTTTTCCCCAAAGTGGTAGTATTGCTTGATAACGTCTATCTCTACCTTGTTTTGCACTTCCTCCAGCTGAATCTCCTTCGACGATATATACTTCACATTCGTCTGGGTTTTTGCTACTGCAATCTGCTAATTTTCCAGGAAGTGTTGTTGTTTCTAATGCTGATTTTCTTCTAACAAGTTCTCTTGCTTTTCTTGCAGCTTCTCTTGCTTTTGATGCACTTACGCATTTTTCTAATATTGCTTTGGCTACATTTGGATTTTCTTCTAAAAATTCTGCTAATTTCTCATTCATTAGTGATTGAACAATTCCTGCAACTTCACTATTCCCTAGTTTTGTTTTAGTTTGTCCTTCAAATTGTGGTTCTTTTACTTTTACAGAAATTACTGCTGTTATACCTTCTCTAATATCGTCTCCTGTAAGGTTACTGTCTTTTTCTTTTAAAATATTGTGTGCCTTTGCATAATCATTAAAAACTTTTGTTAAAGATCTTTTAAATCCTTCTAAGTGTGTTCCACCTTCTATGGTATTTATGTTATTTACAAAACTATACATATTTTCAGAATACGCAGAAGTATATTGTATTGCTATTTCTATTGGAAAATCTCCGTCTTTTTCCATATAAATTGGTGTTGGGTGTAATTTTTCTTTATTTTGGTTTATATATTCTACAAAAGATTTTAATCCACCTTCAAAGCAGAAATCTGATTTTTTAGGAGTTTCTCCTCTTAAATCTTCTATAGAAATTTCTAAACCTTTGGTTAAGAATGCCATTTCTCTAAATCTATTTTCTAATACTTGATATTCATATTCTAATGTTTCAAAAATTGTTCCATCTGCAAAAAATCTAACTGTTGTTCCTGTTTTATCTGAATCACCTATTCTTTTTAATGGCTCTACTACTTTTCCTCTTGCAAATTTCATTTGGAAAACTCCACCATCTCTTTGAATTGTAACTTCTGTCCATTCTGATAATGCATTTACAACTGATGCACCTACTCCGTGCAATCCTCCAGATACTTTATATCCGCTATCTCCACCAAATTTTCCGCCAGCGTGTAGTTTTGTATATACTGTCTCTGCTGCTGATATTTTTGTTTTTGGATGTATATCTACAGGTATTCCTCTTCCATTATCTTCTACTTTTATTATATTTCCTGGTTCTATTGTTACATGTATATTTTTGCAATATCCGGCTAACGCTTCATCAACTGCGTTATCAACTATTTCATATACTAGATGGTGAAGTCCTCTTATTGATACACTTCCTATATACATACCTGGTCTTTTTCTTACAGCCTCTAATCCTTCTAATACTTGAATTTGATCTGCATTATATTCATGTTCAAATTTTTCCATGATTTTCCTCCTTAATTTTTAGTCATTTTTATTTCTTTTTCCTATAGAGCTTGAAGAAATATTTGATATTATTCCATATAACTTCTCTTCTTGTTTATATAATATAAGTGTTTTAGGATCATCTTTCGATATATCTTGAATTTTTCTTTCTTCTCTTAATTTATCTATAATTATTTTATATTCTATTGTTTCTAATATACTTTCTATATTAAAAATACCTATAATTTCATCTTTTTTTAAAATTATATCTTTTCCTATGTGTAAATACATTCTTTTAATTTCCTTTTTTTAATTTTGCATTTTCTATATGATATATTGTATTATTTTTTTCTTCTACTAATATTTTGTCAGTGCATGTTATAAATACTTGATTATTTTTTATTGTTTTTACTAAATTATTACGTCTATTTTCGTCTAATTCTGACATAAAATCATCAAGTAATAAAATAGGTTCTTCTTCTAATTCTTCGTAAATTATCTCTAATTCTGTAAGTTTTAAGGATAATACTGATGTTCTTGCTTGACCTTGTGATCCATAAATATTTACTTTTTTATTATTAATTAATATATCAAAATCATCACGATGTATTCCTGTTGATGTATATCCTTTTCTTATATCTTCTTCCCTATTTTTTATTAGGTTTTTGTAAAATTCTTCTTTATTTTTTCCTGAAGAAATAAATTTTATTTCTATTTCTTCTTCTTGATTTCCACAATTTGTTATCTTATTGTGGATTTCTTTTATTTTTTCTTGAATTTTTTTAATAAATTCATTTCTATAAATATATATTTTATCTGAAAGCTCTGCTAATCTCTCATCCCATATTTCTAACATATCTTTGCTTTTATTGTCAAACTTTATTTGTTTTAGATATGTATTTCTTTGTTCTAATGTTTTCAGATATCTATTTAATAAATGTATATAATTTGGTCTTAATTGACTTATCATTATATCTAAAAATCTTCTTCTTTCCGCTGGGCCACCTTTTATAATGTCTATATTATCTGGATAAAATAATACTATATTTATATTTCCTATTATATCACTGATTTTACTTTGTTTTATATCATTTATGTAAAATGTTTTTTTATCAGCAATTTCTATTTTTATTTTACCTTCTCTGTCTTTTTTTACGTACTCTATTTCTACTATTGCTCTATCTTTTCCTATTTTTATTAGTTCGTTATCTTTTTTCGTTTGAAAAGATCTTCCTATTGCACTTAAATATATTGATTCTAATATATTAGTTTTACCTTGTGCATTATCTCCATATATTAAATTAAAATCTTTTTTAAATTCTATTTCTATATTATCATAGTTTCGAAAATTTTCTAATTTAACTTTTTTTATGTACATATTAATCCTTCATTCTTATAGGTAAAATCATATATTTATATTCATCGCTTTCCACTGGGCTTATTATACATGGTGAAATATTTGTACCAAATTCAATATAAACTTCTTCATCTTCTATAACTTTTAATGCGTCTAAGAAATATCTTGGATTAAATCCTACTTCTAAGTTTTTACCTTCTGTTGATACTATAATTTCTTCTTTTGCATCTCCTGTTTGATTTGTACAAGAAATAATTACTTTTCCTATTTCTATTGAAATTTTTACTGGATATTTTTTCTCTTTTTCTATTGATGATGAAGATATTAATATTATTCTTTCAAAACAATTTTGAATGTTATTTTTATTTACTCTTATTCTTGTTTCCCAGTTTGCAGGAATTGCATTATTATAATTTAAAAATTCTCCATCTAATAATCTTGTAACTATCTTACAGTTCTCCATTTCAAATAATGCTTGATTTTTTGATATTCCTATTTTAATAGTATCAAAAGAATCCACTATTATTTTATTTATTTCATTTAATGTTTTTCCTGGAATAACTGCATGAAAACTATTTGTATTATTATTTAATATGTTAGTTTTTAATGCTAGTCTATATCCATCAACTGCTACTACATTTAATTTATTATCTACTACTTCAAATAGACATCCTGTAAATATTGGTCTATTTTCTTCATTGCTTACTGCAAATATTGTTTTTCTTATCATATTTTTAAGTAAGTTTTGTTCTATTTCTATTGAATTATCTATATTTATTTTAGGCAATTCAGGAAATTCTTTTGGATCCATTGTGGCTAATTTGTATAGAGATCCTTCACATTCTATTTCTAATAAGTTTTTTTCATTAATAGAAATTGTTATTTCTGTATCTGGTAATTTTCTAATTATTTCAGTAAACATTGTAGCGTTTATTACTGTACTTCCTTCTTCTAATACATTACATTCAATAATGTATTCAATTCCTATTTCTAAATCATAACTTGTTAACTTTACTTCTTTATCTTTTGTTTGAATAAGTATTCCTTCTAATACAGGCATTGTTGTTTTTGAAGCAACTCCATTTATTACGGAATTAATACCTTTTAGAAGTTTTTCTTTTTCGCATACTATTTTCATTTTTTCAAACTCCTTTTTTTATAAAATAATATAAATATATATAGTAGTATTAGTATTAGGTGCTGTGGATTCTGTGGAAAAGTCTGTTTATTGTTTATATCCGCAGAAAATTTGATGTTTATAACTATGTGAATAAAAAAAAATTTTTTCCACAGTATTAAATTTTTTATGTGTATATGTGTATTATAAACACAATTTTAACACGTTTTAAACAATAATCTGTTGATATCTTTTCTTTCTCTTCCGTAAGAAGAAATTGAATTTTTTGTATAATATTTTTGTTCGGTAAACACCTTTTTTTATTAAAAATTAGATAAAATTGATATATAGGTTTTATCTAATTTATTTTTTGTTTGTTATTATTGTTTTAACACTTTCCACAATTAATTTTGTGTTTGTGTTTTCTTTTATTTCTTTTTCTATCTTTTTGAAAGCATGCATTACTGTTGTGTGATCTCTTCCTCCAAAGTCATTCCCTATACGTGGAAAAGACATTTGACCTACAGTTCTACAAAGATACATTGCTATTTGTCTTGGATATGCTATATCATTTGATTTCTTAGATGATACCATATCTCTTTTATCTATTTTAAAATAATTTGATACTACGTCTTGTATATAGTCTGCTGAAATAATATTTTCTTTTTGAAGTGTAACATCATTAATAGCTTTTTCAACAACTTCTATTGTTATAGGACTATGAGTTAAAGATGTATATGCTAAGATTTTATTTAGTACACCTTCTAGTTCTCTAATATTTGAATCTATTTTTGTAGCAATAAGTGAAAGAATATCATCATCAATTAAAATACCTTCTAATTGTGTTTTCTTTCTTAGTATTGCTAATCTCATTTCGTAATCTGGCATAGATATGTCTGCAATTAATCCCCATTCAAAACGAGATTTTAATCTATCTTCTAATAAAGCTATATCTCTTGGTGGTTTATCACTTGAAAGAATAATTTGTTTTCCATTTTGATGTAATGTATTAAAAGTGTGGAAAAATTCTTCTTGTGCTGTATTCTTTCCAGCAAAAAATTGTATATCGTCTATTAATAAAATATCTATATTTCTATATTTATTTCTAAATAATTCATTTTTATAGTTGGCATCTTTTATTGCATTTACTAGTTCGTTTGTGAATGCTTCTGATGTAACGTATAAAACTTTTTTTGAAGAATCTCTTTTTAATATTTCATTTCCAATTGCCTGCATTAAGTGAGTTTTTCCTAATCCTACTCCTCCATATATGAATAATGGGTTGTACATAGATGATGGTGCTTCAGAAACGGCTAATGCAGCGGCATGAGCAAATCTATTATTATTTCCTACTACAAATGTATCAAAAGTATATTTTGGGTTTAAGGAAGTTTTACTATATTCTGGACTAGATGTTAAAGAATCAAAGGAATTGTCTAATGCTTCTTGTGCACTTGTTAAATTAGCACTGTCAGATGAGTCAATAATTTCTAGTTGCCATGATTTATTTGTTAGAAAGTTAAAAGTATTTACAATTAAATCACAATATCTAGATTTAATTGCATCTGTTTGCATTGCATTTGTTGTTATTAATTCAATTTTATTATCATATATATTTCCTATTTCTAAAGTTTTAATCCATGTTGCATATGAAATATTTGTCATTTCATTTTTTAAAAGCTCTTTTGCTTGATTTAAAAGTTCATTTTTGTCTAACAAAATAAATAACCTCCTTTATATAAGTAGATAATTAAATTTTAGGAATGTTTAAATACTTCTAATTATTATTTGCGTAGCATAATATCCCTATTGTCTTATCGGCTTTATAATATCAATTTATTTTTCAATAGTCAATAAGATGTTTAAACAAAAATATAAATAAAGCTTTAGTATTGACATTTTCAAAGGTTTTGTTGTATAATTTTAATTACTTTTGAGAAATGAAAAATTATAAAATAGATATAGGAGGTGCAATATGAAAAGAACATTACAACCAAAAAATAGACAAAGACAAAAAGAACATGGTTTTATGAAAAGAATGAAAACTAGATCAGGAAGAAATATTTTAAAAGCAAGAAGAGCAAAAGGAAGAAAAGTAATAAGTGCATAATTGAAGTAGGGGCGAAGATGCGCCCTTTTTTGCAATTATGGTAAGTAGGAAAAATGAAAAAAACAGAAATAATTAAAAAAAATTATGAATTTAAATATTTTTTTAAAAAAGGTAAGTTTTTTTCTGGTAAGTTTTTAGAAGTATTCATATTTGATAGTAATAATATAAAGAATAAATTAGGAATAGTTGTAAGTAAAAAAGTAGGGGGAAGTGTAACAAGAAATCATATAAAAAGATATATGAGAGAGGCATATACTTCTTTAGAAGACAAAATAGAGTCTAATATAAACATGCTTATTATATGGAATAAAAATGTTGATCCTAAACTTGCAACTTTTTTTGAGACAAAAGAAGATTTAACGAATATTTTAAGAAAAGCTGGAAAAATAAAAGGAAATTAAATGAAAAAGATTTCTATTTTTTTATTAAATTTTTATAAGAAGAGAATATCTCCAATATTTAGTTTTAGAGGAATACATTGTAAATATTACCCAACATGTTCTGAATATATGAAACAAGCAATCGAAAAATATGGATTTTTAAAAGGCTTTCTTTTAGGCGTTTGGAGATTTTTGAGGTGTAATCCTTTTTCTAAGGGAGGATATGATCCGCTAAAATAATGGAGGTTTTATGGGAACAATTATTAGTTTTTTAGCAGGTATTTTTGGATATTTGTTAAATTTTATTTATTCATATGTAAATAATTATGGTTTAGCTATTATTTTATTTACTGTTGCTGTTCAAATAATTTTATTACCATTTACAATTAGACAGCAAAAAACAATGATAAAAAATAGTAAAATTCAAGCAAAAGTAAAAGAATTGCAAGAAAAGTATAAAAATGATCAGATTAGACTTAGTCAAGAAACAATGGATTTGTATAAAAGAGAGAAGATGAGTCCTTGTTCTGGTTGTTTCGAATCAATTATTCAGCTTATACTATTTATTTCTATATTTTACTTGGTAAGACAACCTCTTACTTATATGGAAAATATGGATAAAGCTAAGATAGATGAGTACATTAATAAATATGAAATTAGTGAACAATCAAATTATAAAGAAATTGATATTATTAGAGAAGCAAAAAAGGCAAATGATGAATCAATTTCAATAGAAATGGATTTTTTAGGAATAGATTTGAGTAATATTCCATCAAGAAATTGGGGAAATCCTACAGTATATATAATTCCTGGTTTATATGTAATTTCTTCTATAATTTCTATGAAAATTACAACTTCAGCAGGAAAGAAGAAATTATCAAAAGAAGAAAAAGAAGAGGAAGAAAGAAAGAAAAGAGAGAAGAAGGCTCTTATTAAAGCTGGCGAAGAGGATGACGATGATTTCGATACAGCTGAAGCTATGAATAAACAGATGATGTTTATGATGCCAATTATGGCAGTATCAGTAGCAGCAATAGCTCCTTTAGGATTGGCTTTATATTGGCTTGTTAATAATATTACAACTACTATTCAAAGAATAATATTAACTAAAGTTATGAAATCTAAGGAGGGAGAAGATAATGAGTAATATATTTGAAGGTAGAACAACAAACGAAGCAATAGAAAAAGGATTAAAAGAATTAAATCTTACTAGAAAACAGGTAGATGTAAAAATTTTAGAATCAGAAGATAAAAGAAGTTTTTTTAATATATTGACACCTAGAGTAGTAAAAGTAGAATTAATTGTAAAAGAAAATACTGAAAAAATTATTAAAAAAGAAAAAATAGAAGTTTCAGCAGAATCAGAAAAAAAAGCTGAAGAAAATATTAGAAGATTTTTAGATGAATTTATTTCAAAATTACCAACAAATGATTTAGTATATGATATAAAACTTGATAAAAATGATTTATATGTTGATATAAAAGGTGAAGATACTGGATATTTAATAGGGTATAGAGGTAATGTTTTAAATTCATTACAAGTTATTTTAAATAATATCGCAAATGGTGAATTAAACGAAAGAGTAAGAGTCTTACTAAATATAGGGGGATATAAAGAAAAAAGAGAAAAAGATTTAAAAGACCTCGCAGATAAAATTGCAGGAACAGTTATTAAGAAAAGAAAATCTATTACACTTGAACCAATGTCATCATATGAAAGAAAAATAATACATTCAAAATTACAAGAAAATTCAAAAGTTGAAACACATAGTATTGGAGAAGAGCCTAATAGAAAAATAGTAGTATCATTAAAAAAATAGATATTAATGTGGGGTGTGCTAAGAGATAAGTGCATCCCAATTTTAATATTTAATTAATTAAAATAAAAAATAGTAAAAAATTCAAAGTACTGAAAAATAAGGAAAAATTTTAAATATTAGAAAATAATTAAAAAAATATAAAAAAATAAATGTGAACAAAAAGTGGATAAAATATATAAAAAACATAAAATAAAAAATAATTCAAAAATAAAAAAGAAAATTAATTTATATTTATTTAAATATAAATTAATAAAATAAATAATAAAAAATAAATTAAAAATAATTATTTTATTTAATAAAAATTAATTTAATTTTATTAAATAAGATTTTTAAAAAGGAGAATAAAATGTCTACAATTGTTGCAATATCTACAGCACCTGGTATTGGAGGAATAGGAATAATAAGAATGAGTGGAAAAGATTGTTTTAAAATTCTAAATAAGATTTTTAAACCAATTAATAATTCTACTGAAAAAGGTTATACAATTAAATATGGAAAAATATTTGATGGTGAAGAAATAATAGATGAAGTATTAGTTTCATATTTTTTAGAACCAAAGAGCTATACAACTGAAAATATGTGTGAAATAAATTCTCACGGTGGAAATATAATAATGAAAAAAATATTAGATTTGTGCTTAAAAAATGGTGCAGAACTTGCAGAACCAGGGGAATTTACTAAAAGGGCATTTTTGAATGGAAGAATTGATTTAACTCAAGCCGAAGCAGTTATAGATATTATTAATAGTAAAACAGATAAAGAAGCAGAAGCATCTGTTAATCAATTAGAAGGAAATTTATCAAAAAAAATAAAAGAAATACGAGAAGATTTAATTGCAGGATTGGCAGATATTGAAGTTACTATTGATTATCCAGAATATGATGAGGTAGAAGTAACTAATAATAAAATAATAAAAATGTTAGAAAAAAATGAAAATAAATTAAATAAACTAGAACAAGCATTTACAAATGGTAAAATATTAAGAGAAGGAATAAAAACAGCTATAATAGGAAGACCAAATGCCGGAAAATCATCTTTATTAAATTTATTGTTAAATGAAGAAAGAGCGATTGTAACTGATGTTGAAGGAACAACAAGAGATACGATAGAAGAATATATAACATTAGATGGTATACCTTTTAAAGTTGTTGATACAGCAGGAATTAGAGAAACAGAAGATACAGTAGAAAAAATTGGTGTTAAAAAAGCAATAGAAATTGCGAATAAAAGTGATTTAATTATTGCTATTTTTGATATTTCAAAAGAAATAAATGATGAAGATAAAAATATATTAAATATATTAAAAAATAGAAATTCAATTATTTTATTAAATAAAATAGATTTAAATAATTATTTAATAAATGAAGAATTATTTAAAGAGTATAGTGAAAATATAATAAAAATATCAACAAAAACGCAAGAAGGAATAGAAGATTTAATTCAGGTAATGAAAAAATTAACACAAACAGATGAAATTAATGTTGATGGGGAAAATATAGTTATAAATTCTAGACATAAGATATCGGTTGTTAAGGCAAAAGAATCTTTAAAAAAAGCGATAGAAACATTAGAAGCAGGGATGCCAATTGATGTTATATCTATTTATATTAAGGAAATATTAGAAGAATTAGGAAAAATTACTGGGGAAAGTGTTACAGATGATGTTATTTCTGAAATTTTTGCTAAGTTTTGTTTAGGAAAATAAAATATATTAGAAATATGATAAAATTAGAGGAGAATTCAAATGAGTTATTATGCAGGAAAATATGATATAGCGGTTATAGGAGCAGGTCATGCAGGTTGCGAAGCAGCATTAGCTGCTGCTAGAATGGGATTTAAAACATTAATATTTTCAATTACACTTGAATGTGTTGCAAATATGCCGTGTAATCCACATATAGGTGGATCATCTAAAGGACATCTAGTTAGAGAAATAGATGCTCTAGGTGGAGAAATGGGAAAAAACATAGATAAAACTTTAATACAGATAAAGATGTTAAATACTTCAAAAGGGCCAGCAGTACATTCTTTAAGAGCGCAGGCAGATAGAAAAAGATATCAAATGGAAATGAAACATACTTTAGAAAAACAGGAGAATTTGTATCTTAAACAAGGAGAAATAGTTGACATAAAACTTGAAAACGGAAAAATAAAAGCTGTTGAAACTGATATGGGAGCAATATATGAAGTAGATAGTGTTATTTTGGCCACAGGAACGTATTTAAAGGGAAAAATATTTGTGGGTGAATATTCATGTGAGAGTGGACCAGATGGCGTATTTCCGGCAAATAAGCTTTCAGAATGCCTAAAAAAATTAGGAATTAACATTGTTAGGTTTAAAACAGGAACACCTGCAAGAATAAATAAAAAGAGTATTGATTTTTCAAAAATGGAGCTACAAGAAGGTGATGAAGATGTTCCAGCATTTTCATTTGAAGATAAGTTAGAAAAGTTGAATCAGGAACCTTGTTATTTAACATATACTAATTCGAAAACTCATGAAATAATTAGAGAAAATTTACATAGATCTCCTTTATATGCAGGAAAAATAGAAGGTACTGGACCTAGATATTGTCCATCTATAGAAGATAAGGTGGTTAGATTTGCTGATAAAGAAAGGCATCAAATTTTCGTTGAGCCATTAGGTTTAGATACAGATGAAATGTATATTCAGGGAATGAGTTCATCTTTACCAGAAGATGTTCAAATTGCTATGTATAGAACATTACCAGGACTTGAAAATTGTGAGTTTACTAGACCAGCATATGCTATAGAATATGATTGTATAGAACCATCACAATTAAAAAGTTCTCTAGAAATAAAGAATATAGATGGAATGTTCTTTGCTGGTCAAATTAATGGAACATCAGGATATGAGGAAGCTGCAGCGCAGGGAATTATAGCAGGAATTAATGCTTCTTTAAAATTAAGAGGCGAAGAACCAGTAATATTAGACAGATCAGATGCTTATATAGGGGTTTTAATTGATGACATAGTTACTAAAAGTACGAATGAACCATATAGAATGATGACTTCAAGAGCAGAATATAGGCTTTTATTAAGACAAGACAATGCAGATATGAGATTAACAGAGATAGGTCATAGAGTAGGACTTATTTCAGAAGAAAGATATCATAAATTTTTAAAGAAAAAAGAAGCGATATTTAAAGAAATCGAAAGATTGCAAAATACTATAATTAAGCCAACTAAAGAGGTTAACGAATTATTAGAGAAAAACGGAACATCACCTTTAAATGGAGGAATTAAATTATCTGAGTTATTAAAAAGAACAGAATTAACATATAAAATATTACAAGATATAGATAAAGAAAGACAGGAATTACCAGAAGAAGTAATTGAAGAAGTTGAAATTATGGTAAAATATGAAGGTTATATTAAAATGCAAGAAGCACAAGTTGAAAGCTTTAAAAAATTAGAACGAAAAATTTTACCAAAAGATATTGATTATAATGATATAAAAGGTATTCGTATAGAAGGAAGACAAAAATTGAATAAAATAAGACCTTATTCAATTGGACAAGCTTCAAGAATATCAGGAGTTTCACCAGCTGATATATCTGTTTTATTAGTGTATTTAGAACAAAGAAAATATAAAAAAGATGAGGAATAATATGGAAGATATAAAAGATTTTATAAAAAATGAAGCAAGTAAAAATAATATAAATCTTTCAGAAAAAGAAATAGAATTATTTTATTTATATATGAATAATTTAATAGAATGGAATCAGAAAATAAATTTAACTGCTATAAAAGAAGAAAAGGAAATTGTAATAAAACATTTTATGGATTCTATTGTAATAAAAGATGAAATTGTAGGAAGTAGAGTGCTTGATTTGGGTTCTGGAGCAGGATTCCCAGGAATACCTTTGAAAATAGTTAATGATAAATTAGAAGTAACTTTATTAGATGCAGTCAATAAAAAAGTTAATTTTATGAATGATACAATAGAAAAAATTAAATTAAAAAATATTGTAGCAATTCATGCAAGAGCAGAAGAGTTAGCACATGATGAAAAATATAGAGAAAAATATGATATTGTTGTTTCAAGGGCTGTTTCAAATATGACTACACTTGTGGAATATATGTTACCATTTTTAAAAAAAGGTGGAAAATGTATATGCTTAAAAGGGCCAGATGTGGATAACGAGTTAGAAGATGCAAAAAATGCAATTAGAATTTTAGGAGGAAAAATAGAGAAAAAGATGCAGTATGATTTAAATGGTAATGGACGCAGTTTAATAGTGATTTTAAAGGAAAAACACACCGAACAAATATACCCACGAAAACAAGGAAAACCTATTAAAGAACCATTAAAATAAAAATTGAAAAAATAATGTTCCACAGATAACCTGTTGATAACATGTTGATAATCTGTGGATATTTTTTTGCTTTTTTTAAATTTTTGTGCAAAACTTTTTTAATTTTTAAAATAAATGAGGAAAAAAATATTAAAATTTAAAAAATAAGGGGAAAATAATTATAAATTTTATTGACAGCAGATTATAATTTTTATATTATAATAAAGAAAGATTGGAGGGGATTATTTTGGGAAAGATTATTGCGATTGCTAACCAAAAAGGAGGAGTCGGAAAGACTACAACATCAGTTAATCTAAGTGCTTTACTAGCTAAAAAAGGTAAAAAAGTTCTTTTATTAGATGCTGATCCTCAAGGAAATGCAACAAGCGGGTTAGGAGTAGAGAAAAATTTTGAAAAATCATTGTACGATGTATTAATAAATGAAGAATCTATAGAAGATACACTACAAAGTACAGTAGAAAAAAATTTAAAAATATGCCCTTCAAATGTAAATTTAGCTGGTGCAGAAGTAGAATTAGTATCACAAATGTCTAGAGAACATCGATTAAAGGAACAACTAGATACAATAAAAAATAAATTCGACTATATATTTATAGATTGTCCACCTTCATTAGGTTTAATAACATTAAATTCATTTACTGCTGCTGATTCTGTATTAATACCTGTACAATGCGAATATTATGCATTAGAAGGATTAGGACAGCTTATTAATACGATAAATTTAGTTAAAAAACATTTAAATAAATCATTAGAAATCGAAGGTGCTATACTAACAATGTATGATATAAGAACTAATTTATCTAATCAAGTTGTAAAGGAAGTTAAAAAATATTTTGATAACAAAGTTTATAAAACTGTTATACCAAGGAATGTAAGACTTAGCGAAGCACCAAGCTTTGGAATGCCAATAACTACTTATGATCCTAAATCTAAAGGAGCTAAAAGCTATGAAAGATTGGCAAAAGAGTTTTTGAAAATGCAAGAACCAAAGGATAAACCAAAACATATGAAATAGGAGGAATAAAAAATGGCTAAAAAGACAGGTTTAGGTAAAGGATTAGATGCACTTTTTTCTACATCTATAGTAGAAGAACCACAAGAAAATGAGATGGTTCAGAATTTAAAGATTTCTGAAATAGAACCTAATAGAGATCAACCTAGAAGAATATTTGATGAAACATCATTAAATGAATTAGCAGAATCTATAAAAAATTATGGAGTAATTCAGCCAATAATAGTATCTAAAAAAGATGATTTTTATCAAATTGTAGCTGGAGAAAGAAGATGGAGAGCTTCTAAAAAGGCTGGTTTAGAAGAAATTCCAGTAATTATCAGAGAAAATGATGATAAGAAAAATAGAGAAATTGCACTTATTGAAAATATTCAAAGAGAAGATTTAAACCCTATAGAAAAAGCTAGAGGAATAAAGCTATTAATGGATCAATATAATCTTACTCAAGCTCAGGTAGCAGAAGTGATTGGAAAGGGAAGAAGTACAATTACTAATACTTTAAGAATATTAAATTTAGATCCAAGAGTTATTGATTTAGCTTTACAAGGAAAGCTTACAGAAGGTCATTGTAAAGCATTATTAGGTTTTGAAAATCAAGATAAGCAATATGATATGGCTCTTTACATGATAGAGTCTGGAGATAGTGTTAGAGAAGCTGAAAAGAAGACAAAATCTAGAAAAGCAATGCCTAAAAAGAATGAGAAATATGAACCAATTTATAGAGATATAGAAAGCAGTTTTCAAAGCTTTTTTGGTACAAAAGTAAAATTAAATGCTGGTCAAAGAAAAGGAAAAATTATTATAGAATATGCATCAAATGATGATTTAGAGCGCATACTAGAATTGATAAAATAAGGAGACATTTTAATGGAAAGTGCTATTTTAATATGTTCAATAGCAGTTAATGTTATATTAACTGCTATTGTATTATTATTTATTTTTAAATTAAAAAAAGTAGAACAACGTTATTCTGAATTTATATCTAATTTTAATTCTAATGAAAATATAGAGAATACTTTTAAGGAAATTAAGAAAATGGTAAATAATGTTAATGAAGAAAATAAAATTATACATGCTAATTGTAAAAGTCTAGAAAAGCAGTTAAATGAATGCTTCCAGAATATTGGAATTGTTAAATATGATGCTTTTGATGATGTAGGAAGTAAGTTAAGTTTTGCAATTGCTTTATTAGATAATAAAGATAATGGATTCATTATAAATTCAGTATATGGCAGATCTGCTAGCAACGTATATGCTAAAAGAATAGAAAATGGAAATTCTACACAAACTTTATCAGAAGAAGAAATAAAAGCTTTAAATAAAGCAAAAGACTTGAAAAAAATATAATAAAGTATATTGACATTTATAGTTTAATGTGTTAAATTATTAATGTTCTTCACGGAGAGGTGGTCGAGTTGGTTTATGGCACCAGTCTTGAAAATTGGCGTAGGTGAATAGCCTACCGTGGGTTCGAATCCCACCCTCTCCGCCAATGCTAGATATGAAATACTATCTAGCTTTATAATTATACGGAGATTTACCCAAGTGGCTGAAGGGGACAGTTTGCTAAACTGTTAGGGTTCGTTTAGGGCCGCGAGGGTTCAAATCCCTCAATCTCCGCCAACAGATAGTATAATAAAGTACTATCTGTTTTTTTATTTTCGGCAAATAGAATAAATTTCTAAAATAATTTTTAAAAGCGACGAGAATCTAAAAATATAATAAAAAGATAGATAGTGATGTAACTTTATTAAATAATTATAAAAAACGAAATATGGCGATTTTAAAGCTTTAAAAAATGATGAAAAATAGTAAATATTTTATATAAAAAATAAATATAAAAAAGAGGCTTTAAAAAATTAAAAAATAGATATTAATTATATAATAAAAAAATATATAATATTTTTGTGTATGAATTGTGGAATAAAAAAATATAAATCAAGAAATAAAATAAATTAAAAAATAAAAATTAGGAACTGTAAAAAAATAAAAAATATTAAAAAATTTAATGTAACATAAAAAGAGGTTGAAAAATAAGGAAAAAAATGAAATATATTACATAAAAAATAAATAAATAAAAATAATTTTAAATATTAAAAAAAATAAATAAAAATAAAAAAATATTAAAAAATAATAAATAATAATAAATAATAATAAATAATTAAAAAAAATAATTATAATTAATCTAATGTAACAGAATAAATTTAATAATAATATGAAAAATTAGTTTAATGAATTTGAACAATATTTTTTTGAAAGATGATTTTGTTGTAGTTATAATTAATTAGTTTATGTTTGTCAAAATATTATATAAAATTAGCATTAAAAAAAGAAAAAGATATGCATATTGTTGTATCAAATTGACTAAAAAATAGAAATACTTTTTTGCGGAGTGTAGAATTTAGATTTTGGAGAGAAATTTTCTTAAAAGAGAAGATATGAGTTGAGTAATGTGTTTACAGATATACAGAATTTAAAAGTAGTATATGTTCATAAGAACATTTTTTTAAATTTATTAAATTAAAATTATTCAATAAAATAAGAAATATTATAAAAAAAGAATGTTAATTATACGCCTATAAATTTTAAAAGCTTGATATTAGTGGATTATATGTTTTAAAAGAAAGATAATTATTAAAAATAATTGTCAAAAAAGAAGTTCATGATTATATGTATAAATATTTAAAGAGGAAGACAAAAAATGAGTTTAAAAATATTAAGGGAGAAGTTTATTTGTAAAAGTCTTTATTTTTAAAAATTAGTAAAGATGGACGGAATAATGAGAAAATTAAGATGATTTTAATTTTTAGTAAGATATAGTAGTAAATTAAACATAAGCTAAAAATAAAAAAGTTATGATATGTAATAGCTATATTGTCTATTAAGCAACATGAAAAGTAGAGTAAAAAGAAAGCTATTATAATAGATATTAGAGAAAGAAAAGAGCTAAAAAATGAATATAAAATTTGAAAATGTATTAAAGAATAATTTGATATAAAAAGTTATTGAATTTAAAATATTGAAAAATTTATTAAATATAAAAAATATTGAAAAAAATATAGAAAAATATTAAAGCAAATAAAAAAATATTGAAGTAAAAATAAAAAATATTAAAATAAAAAACGATAAAAAAAATAAATATAAAAAATAAATTTAATTTATAGGAATATAATTATAAAAATTTTCTATAGATGAATAATATTATAAAAATATTTTTTAAAGAAATATCTATGAAGATAAAAAACTAAAAATAAATCTAGATAAAATGAAAAAATTTTTTGAATAAGAAAAAGATTTGTTATTATTTATAAAAATTTAAAAATAAAATGAAGAAAAAACTTGTTTAGAAAATTTTAAGTAAAAATAAATATCGGTAATACTTATTATTTATTTTTATTTTTTATTAATATTATAAAATGAAAATAAATGGATAAAAAATATATTCAAAAATATTAAAAAAATATAATAATGGAATATAATATTACAAGTTTTCAATTATTATTTTAGAATATGAAAGTATTTTAAAATTAAAACTAACCATGAAAAAAGATGTATAAGGAGTTAATAAATTTGCAGTTTAATGTAAACATTTTTTTTCATTAAAAATGAGCGGTAATCGATAGAGAATTTTTTAAATTGCGATAGTATTCGTATTTTTTTTTATTTTATAAATATATTTTTAGCAAAAATAGTAAAAATGTTCACTAAGTATACATAATACAGTATAATATAAAACTTTAAAAATGTTGATATAAAAGGATAGTATGCAATGCAAATACTTTATAAACAAAAAAGTATTGTCAAAAAAGAAGTATAGAGATATTTAAAAATATTTATTTGTGATAGACAAAAAAATGATATAAATAATAACAATTATGATAAAAAAGTAAGTAAGTAATGAAAATGAGTTAACATAAAAGACAAAAAGATGGTAAGGAGCACCTATGATTTTAAAGTATAAAATTTGTAAGTTGTAATATAAAAAACAATGGAATAATACATAAAAAAGTAGTTTTTTTAAAATAAATTAAAATATTTATTTTTTATTATTAAATATAAAATAAAAGTAAATAAATTCTAAAAAATATTAAAAATTATTTATATTTTTTAGAAAGGAATGAATAAATAATTTTAAAAATAAGAAAATATAAAAAAATATTATTGTTTATTTTAAATAATATTGAAAAAATATTTGAATAGAATCAAATATTTATTAAAAATAGTAGAGTAATTAATTTTTTCGGTAGATTAAAATTAATTATTTATTGTATAATCATTTTTATTATTTTATCGATTTATTAATATTAACTTTTTTAAAGAAAATTAATAGAAATTTTTTAGGAAGTTGATTGCTAACTTTATAATTATCTAAATTAATTATAATTTAGATTTTATTTTCTAATTAATATTAAAAAAATAAAATAAGATCTAAAAAAATAAAGATAAATATTTAAAAAATAAAATTAATTATTCAAAAATAAATTAAAAAATTAAGAATACTATTATGGAAATTATAATTATCATCAGGAAATTTATAAAGATAAAGATGAAGTTTAGGCAGCTTATTATTACTAATATTTTATAAAAAAGAGAAAAGATCGGAAGATGTTTTTTTATAAAAGTAATGTTTTTAAATTTGAGTTGAAATTTGAATATTATCATTTTTTATAAATTATATATCTATTATAGGTAAGTTTTTTTATGTTAACAACATAAAAAATACTGGTATTTTATTATATTATAGCTTAAATATCTTGATATAAGCTAAGTATATCTGATACATTAAAATAAAAAGTAACGGTATTTGTCAAAAAAGAAGGTTGCAAATATAGTGAAAAAATTTAAAAATGAGACAAAAAAAGGCTAGCTTTTGTATAAAATTTTAAGTAAAGATGTTAAGCTAGTTACTTATTAGACAAAGTATGAAGGAAGAGATACGTAGAGATTATATGAATTTTTAAGATACAAATTGTATAAATAAATAGCAAAGTTTTTATTATATTACTATTAAAACTATACATGAAAAAATATACAAAAAAAGAATTTAAACATTAAAATAATATCAAATAATTATTAAAAAATAAAATGAAAATTAGTTATAAATTTTATAATTTATATAAAAAGATGTATAAATAAAATAATTATATAAAAATAAGTAAAAAAGATTAGAACAAAATATGTATTTATTGTTATTTAAATTCTTTTTTTATTTCGAATATTTAAAATAATAAAAAATACTAATTAATTTATTAGAAATAATAAAAAAATCTTAGAAAATTAATAATAACAAACTATTGAATAGTAATGTTTTTTATAGTATGAACTAGTGAAGAAAGATATGACAAATTAGCATAAAACAAATGATGTTTGTATAGTTTGATACACAGTTTATGACATTTAAATTTGTGATTTTTCTAGTGGATAAATTATGGAAAAATGTGAAGAAATTTAGTAAATTTAATTTTTTTGAGGTTTATTCTAATAAAAAAACATAATTATGTTAACTATCGAAAAATATTTCCTTCTTTAAAAGTAGGATACTAATTGATGTAATACTTGATAATAGAGAATTATACATAATATTTAGGTATGAGGTTTTAAAAAACTTTGTCAAAAAAGAAGATTTAAAATATTAAGTAATTATTTTAGGTAGAAGACAAAAAAACAGGGATTATTAGCATATTTTGTTATTAAAAAATGAAAAAATTAATTTTTAGCTGGCTACAAGACAAAGCCTTAAATGGCTTATTTACGGTTTTTTATAAAAAAGACATATGATATCATAGCCAAATTATGTATAGAAAAATATATTTCTATACTAAAACTTAGAGATAAATAATGTTTTTTGCATTTAATTATAATGCATTAAAAAAATAAGAAAATTATTAAAAAAATTGGAGATATATAATCATATATTTTTATTTTTTTTGAAAATTAATGAGAAAATCAGAGATATATAATCATATATTTCTATTTTTTGAAAATTAATTAGAAAATTAGAGATATATAAATTATATATTTCTATTTTTTTGAAAATTAATTAAAAAATAGAAATAAAAACATATAAAAATTTATAGTATTTATGAATTTAATTTTTGTATTTCATTAAAAAGTGTAGAATGTTTTATAGAGAATATATAATTTTATGAAATTTAAGTTTATATTAATTGGCTGATTAAAAAATTATATATATATAAATATTGAAAGTTGTGTTCAGGTAAAAAAATTTATCTGGATTTTTTTATTATTTAATTATTTTTTTTGATTTTTTTTATTATTTATTATTTTTTTTTGAATTAATTAATATTTTTTAAATTAATAATAATTTTATTATTAAATCTCAGAAAAAATTATAAAAAATAAATTTTAAAAAACTGTGGATTGTAACATAAAAAAAATTAAAAAATGTACAAATATTTTATACACAAAACAAATGTTTATAGTGTTTAAAAATAAAATTTAAAAGTTTGATTTTTAGGATTAAACTGATAAGATTTTTTATAAAAAGTGTTTGAAAAAATGAAAAATTTACTTCTTTTTTTGTCAAAGATATATTTTATTTCGAATAAATGAAAAACTACTTTTTAGACAAATAAAAAAATATGTTAAAAATTATTAAATTTTTATTCAGTTGCTATATAGTACTATTTCCCAAGGTTTTCACGAGTTTGTGTGCAATTTCATATTCTTTTTTTACTATTTTTTGTCTTTTAAAATTTCTTTTTTTGATTTAAGAAAGATAAAAAATTAAAAATGAAAATTAAAAAAAAGTTGAATAATAAGATTTTGATTATAAATTGTAAAATGAATATTTATTATAAAAACAAAAAAACAGAAAAAGTTGTTAAAAATTTGATTATTATGTATTTGAAATTAGGTTACATAAAAAACTTTATATGCTAAAAGATAATAAGAAATTTAAAAAAATTTTTGTAACAATTAATGAAAAATAAATATGAAAAAAATAAAATTTATTGTTTTTTGCCTTTTTGAATTTTTTTTATTTTTTTATTATTTTTTAATAATTTTAATTAATTATTTTTTGTAATATTCTTGTTTTATTCGAATTAATTTATAATATTAAATATATTATATATATTATATTGATAAAAATTAAATAGAGAAATTTAATCGAAAAAATTCTATTTTAATTTTTCTTTTAAGATTCGTTAATTTTTTTATTGTCTTATATTAGGATAATTTTTTTATAAATTTGCCTCATAAAGATTAAAGAATAGTACATTATTGTCAAAACGTTTACTATTTTTTTTATAAGTTTTTTATTTTATATTTTAGCAAACATTTTTGAAAGTAAGTTTTAAAAATATAGAATAATATTTGCTGTTCCTTGTATTTCCTAGACTTTAAGGAAATGAGAATTTTATGAATGGTAAAAAATAATTTAAAATTTAAGTAAAAAAATATAGAAAATATTTAAAAAATAATTTTGAAATTGATAGTGTTAAAAAATAAAAAAATTTATCAGTTAAATAAAAAAATTTTTATTTTAGAAGAAATTTTAAAAAATAAAAATTTTAAAAAATAAAATATCTAGTTAATATAAATTAAATATGAATTAAATATGAAGACTTAATATATTCTATTATAATAATATAAGATTAAGGTGATATTTTTTATATTTAAATCATTAAATAGGGTGTGTAATATTAAAAATATTTAGTAAAAAGCCTTTTTTTGACTTCATAGCTAAAAAGCTTATTTACAGACTTTAAAAAATAATTATTGATAAATTTATTTCCTAGTTGTAGAGGTAGTTTGAAAGAGTTACATTTAGATATATTATGAATGAGTTTTTATTAAATAAAAAAATATGATGAAAAGTATAATAATTCTTAAAAAATAAAAAATATTTATTTTGATTTATTATTATTTTTTAAGATTATTTTTTGGAAAAAAAGTTGTAATACAAAAAAATACTGAAATATTTAAAGAATATTAAAAAAATATAGAAAAATAAAAATTTTTTTATTTAAGTATTATATTGTGTTTTAGTATGAATTATATGTTGTCTAAACTAAAAAAAGTTCAAGAATTTAGTAAATTAGTTAAATAGAATAATTGTCTTTGATAAATTAAATTTTAATATATTTGAATGGTTCTTTTTTGACAAATAAATTTTTAAAAAATAGTACTATATTAAATATGTAAGAATGAATTTTTAAGCATTTCCGCATAGTTCAAAGTTTTTAAAATTAAAAAATATATTAAATTAAATAAGTTTTTATTTTTAAATTTATATTTATAATAACTATATTTATTATAAAAGAAAGATAAAAAAATAATAAATTTTTATTATTTAAATGAATTTAAATTTGAATAGAGGGGATAGAATTTTAAAATATTAAATATAAATTTTAAATTAATGATTAAACAATAACTTTTAATTTTAAATATTTTTTTATTTGACAATATAAAATTTTTATCACTTTTTATAAAATTTGTTAATTATACTATTTGAAGTGTAATATTTTTTATTAAAATAGAGTAGTTTTACCAAAAAAAAGAGTATTTTGATGCTAGTTTACAGCTATAAATAGAAAAAAATAAGAAATATTAATTTTTAATGATTTATGAATGTAATATATAAAGATTTTGTATTTAATATTAATAAATAGATATTAAAAAGGTAGAAAGGTAATTATATAAATTAATAAAAAATTTTTGCAATTAAGATTTTTTATTTTGTCTTATTTTAATTTTATAAGAAAGATTTTTGATTTTATTGAGTAAATTTTTATAAAGTTTTGACTTTAAAATAAGTATTAAAAATGTTTTTTTATATATTTTCTTTTTTACAAAGATTTTTTTTAGATAGAATTAATATAAAGATATGATACGAGCTAATATGCTTTATTCCTATGTTTTTTAGATTTACTTATGAAAAATAAAATGGATAATTTACAATTTTGGTCATAAAATTTTTATAAAAAAATGTGAATTTTATAAAATTAAAAATTTATATTATATTATTGAATTTATTATTTAGGTTAAAAAAATTTTTTGAAATTAGTATTGGTTTGAAAATTTTAAAAAAGTTATTGATTAAAAAGAAAAAAGTTTTTATTTAAAGACTAATATTTTAAAAAATGAATAAATGGATACTGAGATATCTAACAGATTAATATATTAATTTTTTTTGTAATTTGATATCTTAAAAATTGAATAAAAATTGTATGTGAAATTTTATGACTATTAATTTTTAAAAATATATTTTTTCTGTAAGCCTTGAAAGGAGCAGTTTTTAATTTTTGACGTTTTTTTATTTGATAATTTGTATACATAAAATATTAGGGATTATTTTTTAATATTTATTTATATATTTTTTTAGAAGGAAAAATAGGTATTACTTTTGTAATTTAATATATTTTTTTATAATAATTAAGGTATTATGTGATTGTATTTTTTTAAGATTATATATTATATAAGTGATAATTTATGAAAATTACTTTGTCATTAAATAATTTATTTTATTATTATTTTTACTTATTGGTTAAATATTAGATAGTAATTAGTGATAAAAGATATGTTTTCTGTCATATTGTATAAAAAGTTAATGCTGGAAGTCCTTGATTTATAAGGAACGTATCAATTACAACAAAAAATGTGATAAATAAACTAAAATATTTTAACATATTTTCAATTATTTTATATTTATTATAATATTTGAATTAGCATTTTATTATTATATATATTATTTTTAAATATTTATTTATTAAAAAATATAATAATAGAGATAAAATATATAAAGAGAGGATAGCAAAATTGAATGTTAGAAAGTGTAATAAAAGGACTTAATATATATTAATAATATTTTATAGACTTATTTTTAATATAAATATAGCAGTTAATGAACTACTTGATACTCTAAGGATATAAATTTTTACTTAATTAATTTTAAAAATATATGTAATAAAAAGAATTTAATTAATTTATTAATGATTTTTTTTAAGAATATCTGTTTGTATATTTTTATATTTAAATTGTAATGTAAATGCTTTTTATTATTAATGATTCTTATTGATATAATAGAAGTCTATTTTTTATTAATCATAAACTTAAAATATACTATATTTTATTTTGTCATAGTTTTAATTTTATGCATATATAAATGAAAATATCAAAAAAAATCTTAATTTTCTAATTGTCATTTAAAAATAGATTTTTTTGAAGTAATGAAAATACTTTTTTGGCAAAGAAATTCAAAAAGAAGATATAAAAATTAAATATGTAATTTCTATATACTATGTATTTCCTAAGTTGTATCGATTTTTATTTTTTAAAAAAATATTTAAATTTAATATTTTAATATTTTTATTTTTGGGTTTTTATGTACTCTAAGTGATGTATTTTGATATCGAAATTAATGAAATCTTTCTTTTAGAGTCAAAATTTTTTTTAAGAAAAGTACCTTAAAACTAAAAGACTAAAAAATTGTGTAAAGTTTTTAATTTTGTTATAACTTTTTTTGCTTATTAAGAAAAGTTATTATTTTTACCGTATATTATTATAAAAATAGAACAGACGTGGAAAGCAGAGAATAGACTGTAATATATAAGGGGTTTTTTTGATCTTTTATATTTTTTAATATTTTTTAAAATTAAAATTAATTTTTTTAATTTATTTAAATACAAAAAAATTAAAAAAGTGGGAAATTATTTGTAATAATTGAGTTTTTTAGGTATAAAAGAAGTGATAGTTTTTATTGATTAAAAAAATAAAATCTTATAAGAGTAGATTAATAATATAAATATTTTTTAAAAGTATTGTCAATGATTATTTTTTTTAGAGAAAAAAATTATTTCTTAAAAGAAATAATTTTAAGTATTTTGTCAAATTATTATTCATTATTTATATATTTTTATATATTTTCTTTTTTACAATTAATTTTTTATAGAGTATTTAGAAAAATATATTAATATCTTGTAATTCCTTTATATCCTATGTTTTGTTGATTTAAATTAAAATAGAAATCATAAAAAAATATCAAATTTAGAACAAAAAATTCTATTTATTTAGTAGTGAGATAAATTAAGATAAAAATTATTTTTTTTATAAAAATTTGAATCTTGAGACTTAAAAATATATTTTTTTATGTTTTTAAAGATGATATTTATGAAAAAAATTTAAAGTTGCTAAAAAAGAAGAGTATAAATAAATAAATTCTTAAATATTAAAGTTAGAAGTATAAAAATAATAGTTATTTTATTGAGGTAATATTGTGTCAAATAAAATTAAGATTATTTTAAAAAATAATTTGAAAGCAATGTGCTTGAAATGCATGATACTGTAAGAGTTTGATTTTTCTACTATTTTATTTGAAATAAATTTATATTTTTTAATATTTATTTTAAAAACAGATGTTTTGAAAGAATGATTAAAAATTATTAATATTTTGTAAAGAGTTATTTTGAAGTTTTATGGTCGAATTTATACTAGTAAGTGAATTATTATTATAAATTTACTAATAAGATAAATAATTATTAAAAATTAAAAAATTAATGTTTTTAGATTGTCTTTTATAATTAAGGTTTTAATTATAATTGAAAATATTTAAAAAGCTTAATTTTACAAGTTGTCTTTTTTTGGAGCATTTTTTTAAAGAACAATTATTACTTTTTTGCCAAATAAATATTTTAAGTCTAATATATGCAGATATATTAGATTTACTAAAAATCAGTATTTCCCTTGGTTTTAGAGAATTGTTTTTTTAAAATATTATTAATATTTTGATTATTTTAAATTTTTTTATTTGGATATTGATTTTGATAGAAAATACTTTTTATATTAGATTTTTTTATTATAATAGTGTAGAGGCAATTTAATATACGATATAAATATTTTAGAAAACATATTGACTAAAAAAAATATAAAAATTTTAATAGGAATAAAAAAATTATTTGACAATTTTTAAAATAATTTAAATTGGCTTTATGTTGCTTTGAATTGATGAATTTAGAATAAAAATTTTAATTTTTGGTGATTATTTTTATAAGGGCTTTATTATATGTAATATAATATGTTAGAAATGATTTTTTCTGATTTTTTTTAATTTTTAATTAATTTAATTAATTAAATTATATTTTTTATATATTTATTTTAATTTTTTTTATTAAATAATTAGATAAATTCATGTAATAATATATTTTTGCTTTTTAATGTATATATTCTTTTGAATAGATGATCTAAAAATAAATTATTAATTTGAGAAATTATTTTTGTCAGTATTTAATTTAGTATAAAAAAATTTTGACCGTTTATTTTGAGTTTTAAACGGTTTTTTGTCATTAGGTTGAGTAGTTTTATTATTAATTTTTTTTTTGGAATTTTTGCAACTAATTTTAAAAATGAAAAAAGTGGTTAATAAATAAAACGGGATTTCACTGGTGTTTCCCATGTTATATCGATTTCGGAAAAATCACAAATTACTGAAAATGTTTTTTAGACTTAAAATTTTTTGATTTTATTTAGTGAAAAATAATTAAAAAAATTTTAAAAAAATAATTTAAAATAGTGTGTATAAAAAAATAAATAATTAGAAATTTTATATTTATAAGAACAATGAATATATTTAATTTTTAAATTGATTTAAAAATTAGAGCAATAGACAATATTTAAATATTTATTTATTATTTTTTTTATACAAATTTTATAAAAAATCACAATAATGTCTGTAATACTAATTTGTATATATTTTTTTAATATTTTAATAAAATATATAATAAATAAAAAAATAAAGTGAATATGTTGATTATTCACTTTATTTTTAAAAGTTAAAAAATATTAATTTATTATTTTTTATTATTTTTTTGTTCGGTTTTTAAGTTGTCTTTTGCAACTGTCATTAATAATTTTAATCTATTTGTTTGGTTTGATTCACTTGCTCCAGGATCATAATCTACTGGTGTTATATTAGCATTTGGATAAGTTTCTCTAATTGTTTTTATTACACCTTTACCAACTATATGATTTGGAAGACAAGCAAATGGTTGAACGCAAACGATGTTTGGAATATTATGTTCTATATATTCTACCATTTCAGCAGTTAAGAACCAGCCTTCACCAGTTTGATTTCCTATAGATAATATATCTTTTACTTTATTTTCTAAGTGCCAGATATCACAAGGAGGAAGATAGTTTTTCTTTGAATTTGATAGTGCAATTTTTAAATCTTTTTCGAAAATATCTATTAACTTGATGGCTACTTTAAAAATTGCAGCTTTTGTTTTATCTATTTTTAATAGTTTATTGAATGTTATTTTATGTGTAGCTATAAATTTTATAAATCCCATAAAATCTGGTAATACTACTTCTGCGCCTTCTTTTTCTAAAACATTTGCTACAAAGTTATTTCCAAAAGGATGATATTTTATTAATACTTCTCCAACTATACCAACTTTAGGCTTTTCAATATTATTATTTATTTCTATTTTTTCAAAATCTTCAACTATATCGTAAATGCTTTGTTTAAATTGTTTACTATTAGATTTTTCAACTAACTTTTTACATTTTTCAAGCCATTCATTATATAGTTTTTCAGTTTCACCTTTATTTATTTCATATGCTCGATTTTTCATTAATAATTTTTGTAGTAGGTCACCATAAGTGACGCTTTTTAATAGTCTTTCTGCTAGGCCAAGTGTAATTTTGAATCCAGACATTTTTTCCATACCAACTACATTGAATGATATAACAGGTACTTGAGAAAATCCAGCATCTTTTAGAGCTTTTCTTATAAAACCTATATAATTTGTGGCTCTACATCCACCACCTGTTTGAGACATTATTAATGCAGTTTTGTTAGGATCATACTTTCCAGATTCTAAGGCTTCTATCATTTGCCCAGTAGTTAAAATAGATGGATAACAAGCATCATTATTTACATATTTCAATCCTGTTTCAACTGTATTTGGTGTACATTCTCTTAATAATTCTACATTGTATCCACAAGATTTAACTGCTGTTTCTATTAATTCAAAGTGGATTGGAGCCATTTGAGGAATTAAAATAGTATAATCCTTTTTCATTTCTTTAGTAAATTCTATAGGATGAAGTTCATAATCTCCTACGGATTTACATTCCTCACAGTTTTGTCTTTCTGACTTTTCCTTAATTTTTTTGTTCATACTAGCTAATAATGAACGTATACGTATTCTAACAGCACCTAAGTTATTAACTTCATCAATTTTAATTAATGTGTACATGTTATCATAACTTTTTAATATTTCTTCTACTTGATCTGTTGTTACTGCGTCTACACCACAGCCAAAAGAATTTAACTGTATTAGTTCTAAGTTATCGTGTTGACCTGTAAATTCTGCAGCTGCATATAGTCTTGCATGATATACCCATTGGTCTACGACTCTAATTGGTCTTTTAGCTTCAGTTTTTTTAGAAATACTGTCTTCAGAAAGTACACATAAGCCTAAGCTTGTTATTAATGTGTCGATGCCATGATTTACTTCTGGATCTACATGATATGGTCTACCAGCAAGTACAATGCCGCGTAGGTCATTTTTATTCATATAGTCTAATATTTCTTGACCTTTTTTATCTACATCGTTTTTAAAGTTTTGGTATTCTTCTTCAGCTTTTTTAGCAGCTTCTAATAGTTCCTTTTTTGTAAAATTATATTCTTTAAATTCATCACGCTCTAAAATGACCTGTACTAGATTTTTTGCCTCGAAAGGTAAAAATGTATTGATGAACTTAATATTTTCGGATTTTAGGCCTTCTACGTTGTTTTTAAGTACTTCTGAATATGATATTACTATTGGACAGTTATAATGATTGTTTGCTTTTTGATATTCTTTTCTTGAATATGGTATACAAGGATAGAATATTGTTTTAATGCCTTGTTCAAGTAAGTTCATTATGTGTCCATGACTTAATTTAGCTGGGTAACATACAGATTCAGATGGCATTGATTCCATTCCTTTTTCATAGGTTTTTCTAGTACTTTTTTCTGAAAGAATAACTCTAAATCCTAAGTTCGTTAGGAAAGTGAACCAGAATGGATAATCCTCATACATATTTAAAACTCTAGGAATACCTATTGTTCCACGATATGCTTTTTCTTCTGCTAGAGGTTCATAGCCAAATAATCTTTCAAATTTATATTTGTATATATTTGGTAGATTCTTAGCCTCTGTAATTCCGCCACTTCCTTTTTCACAGCGATTTCCAGATATAAAAGATTTATTATCATTGAATTTATTTATAGTTAGAAGACAATTGTTTTCACATTTTCCACAACGTACTTGAGTTGTTTTAATATTCAAATTGTTTAATTCTTCTGTTTTAAGCAATGTTGAAGTGTATTCCATATCTAAGTTTGCTTCAAATTGTTCTTTAGAAAGTAAGGCAACTCCATAGGCACCCATTAATCCAGAGATAGATGGTCTTATTACATTTTGTCCTACTAGAAGTTCAAAGCTTCTTAAAACTGCATCATTGTAGAAAGTTCCACCTTGTACAACTATATGTTTTCCAAGTGTTTTCATATCGCGGACTTTCATAACTTTTTGAATAGCATTTTTTACTACGGAGAAGGAAAGTCCAGCTGAAATATCTCCAACACTATAACCTTCTTTTTGAGCTTGTTTAATTTTAGAATTCATAAAAACTGTACATCTTGAACCTAAGTCTACAGGCGCTTTTGATTCAATTGCTGCTTTAACGAATTCTTCTATAGATAGGCCTAAACTTTTTGCGAAAGTTTCAATAAAAGAACCACATCCAGAAGAGCAGGCTTCATTTAGCATAATGTTATCTATAACATCCTCTTTCATTTTTATGTATTTCATGTCTTGACCACCAATATCAATGATACTAGTGACATTTGGCATAAATTCTTTTGCAGCAGTGTAGTGAGCGATTGTTTCTATTTCATTTAAATCAACATTTAGAGCTGTTTGAATTAACTTTTCGCCATAGCCTGTTACACCTGCAAATCTTATGTTAGCTGTATTAGGTAGTTTTTCATACATTATTTTTAGCATATTTATTACGCTATTTAATGGATTACCTTCGTTGCTTTTATAGTCTGAATAAAGTAAATTTTTTTCATTATCTATTAATACTAGTTTGGTTGTTGTTGAACCTGCGTCTATTCCAACGAAACAGTCTCCGTTATAATTTTCTAATGGTTTTGTTTTAATTTTTGCTTTATTATGTCTTTTTTTAAATTTTTCATATTCTTCTTCTGTAGCAAAAAGTGGGCTTAATGGTTTAGTAGTGGTATCTTTTGCTACTTTTAGATCTTTAATTTTTTGTTTTAATTCTGAATTTGAAAATTCAGATGAATTTAAAGAATCTAGTGCTGCTCCTTTTGCTACTAAAAGGTGTGCATTTTCTGGAATAAGTATTTCATCGTCTTTTAATTCTAACGTTTCTATAAAACGTTTTCTAAGTTCTGGAAGATAACTTAGTGGTCCGCCAAGAAAAGCTACTTTTCCTCTGATTGGTCTACCACATGCTAATCCGCTTATTGTTTGATTAACAACTGCTTGAAAAATTGATGCTGCTATATCTTCTTTTCTAGAACCTTCATTTAATAGAGGTTGTACGTCAGTTTTTGCAAAAACACCACATCTTGATGCAATAGGGTAGATTACTTTATAACTTTTGGCAAGTTCGTTAAGTCCAGCTGTATCTGTATTTAAAAGAGATGCCATTTGGTCCAAAAATGCACCAGTTCCACCAGCACAAGTTCCATTCATTCTTTGTTCTATAAATTTATCAAAATATATAATTTTAGCGTCTTCACCGCCTAATTCGATAACTATATCAGTTTTAGGTAAATATTTTTCGACAGCACGTTTGCAAGATATAACTTCTTGAATAAAAGGTATTTTTAAAAAATTTGCTGCAGACATAGCCCCTGAACCAGTAAGTGCCATAGTATATGTAGCTTTAGGGTAATCTTTAGATAATTGCTCTAAAACATTACATATTGTATTTTTGGTATCTGAAAAATGTCTTGTGTAATTTGTATATATTGTTTCTTGTTTATCGTTCATTACAACAATTTTTACTGTTGTTGATCCTACATCTAATCCTACATGTAATAATTCTGACATTATTTTTCTCCTTGCTTATAATAAATCACGATTATCTTATAATGAAAAAGTTCATTTGTCAATGTATAAAAATGGCTAAAATGCCGTTTTAGATAGATATAAGGCATATTTTTTTTATTAACAAATAAAATGATTTTAAGATGAACATTTATGAATATATTGAAATGTTTTAATAAGAAAGGAGTTATTATGAAAAAGAAGAAAATTGTTTATATTGTTATTTTAATTTTATTTATAATTTTAGTGGGGATAGCAATATTTAATAATGTTGAAATTAAAGATAATCAGGAGAATAATATTGTATTAGAATATACTCCAGAAGAAGAAATTAGCGATAAACAAAATAGAAATACAATAGTTACATTATATTTTGTAAATAATAAAACTGGTGAAATGGTACCAGAAGCAAGAAGCTTGGACGCTAAAGAATTACTTGAAGATCCTTATAAAAAAGTTATTAATTTTTTAATAGAGGGATCTGAAGATGAATCTTTAGAAAACACTATTCCTGAGGGAACTATATTGAATAATGTTTCATTAAAGGGTGAAGAAATAATAGTTGATTTTAATGAAACATTTATTAATGATGATGATGTAAAGTCTGAAATTTTCGTAAATAGAGTATATTCTGTAGTAGATACGTTACTAGAATTTAAAGATATTTCTAGTGTTAAGATTCTTATTAATGGTGAAGAAGTAGATGGACTAAAAGAAAGCTTTGTTAAAAGAGAAAATTAGTGTATATTTGTAGTTTTTTTATTATTATGACGTTTTAGTAATTTAAATACTGCTATAGCATCTGAAAATGAGTTATAGTTATCTAAAAAATGTTCTACTTCATATAATGATGAAATTGTATTTTTTATAAAAGAATTATTTTGTTTTTTATTCATATTATCACCTTTTTTGCATATTTTGCCTTTTTGTTATATAATATGCTATATTTTGGATAGTGTGAAAGGTTTTGGTATGATGAAGCATATTGAACTTGGAGAGAATGAAAGAATAGATGATTTAGAATATAAAGAATTGAAAATAATTCAAAAAAATGATGGATTTTGTTTTGGTATGGATAGTGTGCTAATTGCAAATTTTGCAGAGGTGACTAAAAAAGATTCGATTGTTGCAGATTTGGGGACAGGAACAGGGATTATTAGCATTTTAATGGCTGCTAAAAGTAGTAAAATAAGCAAAATTTATGGATTTGATATACAGTCAGAAATGATAGAAATGGCTAGTCGAAGTGTCAAAATGAATGAACTAGATGACAAAATTAACTTAGAAAATATTGATATAGTTGGAATGAGCGAAAAAAAATATAAAAAATTTTTTGATGTGGTAGTTACTAATCCACCATATAAGAAAATATCGACAGGTTTAATTAACGAAAATGAAAAAAAGCTTATTTCGAGACATGAAATTAAATGTACACTGGAAGATGTAATTTCTGAGAGTTCTAAGATTTTGAAGGATAATGGATTATTTTATATGGTTCATCGACCAGAAAGATTAGTTGATATCATGAATCTAATGAGAAAAAATAAAATAGAACCTAAAACATTACAAATAGTGTATTCTCATATAGAAGATAAAGCAAACTTAATTTTAATTAAAGGTGTAAAATGTGGAAAACCTAGTTTACAATTATTAAAACCTTTAATTGTATATGATAAAACTAATAATTATACAGATGAAATCTTAAAAATATATGATAAGAAAAGGTAGATAGAGAAAATGGAAGGAAAATTATATATAGTAGCAACTCCAATAGGAAATTTAGATGATATTACATATAGAGCCGTTAAAGTTTTAAATGATGTTGATATTATAGCTGCTGAAGATACACGACATACTTTGAAATTATTGAATCATTTGAATATTTCAAAGCCTTTAATAAGTTATTATAAAGAAACTGAAAAGATAAAGGCCAAATCTATTATTAATAAAATAAAAGAGGGAAAAAATATTGCAGTAGTATCAGATGCTGGAACACCAGGAATTTCTGATCCAGGAGAAGAAGTTATTAAAGAAGCAATAAATGAAGGGATTTCTATTGTGCCTATTCCAGGTGCTTGTGCGGCTATTAATTCTTTAATTTGTTCAGGATTATGTACAAAACAATTTTTATTTGTAGGTTTTTTGTCAGCTAAAAAGAAAGAAAAAAGAGAAAAACTTGAAGGCTTGAAAAATTTTACGAATACAATGATTTTTTATGAAGCTCCACACAAAATAGAAGATACTTTAACTTGTATGCTTGAGATATTTGGAGATAGAAGGATTTCAATAGGTAGGGAAATTTCTAAAATGCATGAAGAATTTATTAGGGGAAGAATTTCTGAAATTCTTGACAAGTTAGAAACTAGAGGAGAAATGGTTATAGTTGTTGAAGGAGCAAATAAATCTGATGAAGAGTTGGAGAAAGAAAATAGAAATGAAATGTCTTTAGAAGAGCATTATGATTTTTATTTAAAGAAAGGTTTTGATAAAAAAGAAATTATTAAAAAGATTGCAAAAGATAGAGGACTTACTAAAAATGATATATATCAAAAATTTATAAATAAATAAAAAAGTGCTAGTCATAAAACATTATTAATGCAATATGACTAGCACATTATTTTTTTTGTGTAATTATTCTGCTAAAGATTTATTGATTTCTTTTAAACAGTGAGTGCATATTAATTTACCATTGTATCTAATAGCTGGTTTTAAGGCTCCGCAGAAAACGCATTTGTTTTGATATTTTCTAAGTACAATAGTTTGACCTTCTATAGATATTTCTATAGGATCTTTTTGGTCTATGTTAAGTTCTTTACGCATTTCTTTAGGTATAACAACTCTACCTAATTCATCTACACGTCTTATTATTCCAGTTGATAGTTTCATAAAATTACCCCCAATATTCTAATATTCCAAAAGAATTTTTGATTATAATAGCACAAATTATTAAAAAAAACAACTACTTTTCGAATAAAAACTGTAAAAACTGAATAATTATTTTAAAGAGGTTATTATGATTAATAAGATTTGGGCTTATATGTTAATTATTGCAATTTTATTTGGATTAGTCAATGGAAAATTATATGCTATTAATAATTCTATTTTTACAAGTTTAGAAAATACTACTGAAATGATACTTTCTATGACAAGTATAATGTGCTTTTGGTGCGGAATGATAGAGATATTAAAGAATACTAAAATTTTAAATATTTTTTCTAAAATTTTAAATCCATTCCTTAAAATTTTTTTTAAAAATACTAGTAAAAAAGCAAAAGATGCAATATTAATAAATATTTTTTCTAATTTATTAGGTATAGGAAATGCAGCAACACCTTCTGGAATTAAAGCAATGAAAGAAATGGAAGAAGAGTGTAGTAATGAAAAGATGAGTTATGAGATGAATTTATTTGTTTTGATGAATACATTGTCTATTCAAATGTTTCCAACAACTATTATTAGTATAATGATTTCTTCTGGAAATATGAATGCAGGAACTATAATATTGCCTGTTATTCTTACAAGTTTTATAACTTTTTTCATAATTATGTTTTTAGGAAAATATATTTTGAAAGAAGATGAGGAGAAAATTTCTTGAGTAATGCAGTGATTCCATTTTTGATATTAGTAATTGTTTTGTCAGGTTTATTTAGTAGACTGAAAGTTTTTGAACTCTTTACTAAAGGCGTAAAAGAAGGATTGGTTACAGTTTTTAATTTATTTCCGGTATTATTAGGGCTTTTTTTAGCTGTGACTTTGCTCAGAGCATCTGGACTGATTGGTTGTATTTCTTATTTAGTTGAACCTTTTTTATCTTTTCTTAACATTCCAAAAGAATTAGTTGGAATTATTGCTTTAAAGCCTATATCAGGTAGTGCTAGTTTGGCTATTGCTACAGATATTATAAATGAATATGACGCAAAGTCTCTTATTAGCTTTATTGCAGCGATAATTATGGGGTCTACGGAGACAATGGTTTATTCAATATCTGTGTATAGTGGAAATATAAAAAAGAAAATGTCTTATAAAGTGTTGATATTGGCATTTTTGGGAAATATTATAGCTGTTTACTTGAGTGCGTTTTTTGGAAGATTGTTTTTTTAGAAAAATAACAAATATAATATTTTGGAATTGAAAACAAAACACATAGTAAATTTTACTATATTTTTATTAATTTACTTGGAAAATCTCTTGAAGCAACGCTTACTGAAATATCTTTTGAATTGATATTATTATTTTTAAGTTCATCAGTTACCGTTTTTAAGGCTAATTCAGGAAAGTTATTTTCTTTACTTAAGTGCCCTAACATTGCATGTTTTAAGCCATATTTTGAGGCTAATTCAGTTATTGTTTTACCAGAAGATTCATTTGACAAATGACCTATAGGACTAAGAATACGTTGTTTTAGTTGAAATGGATATCTACTGTATTTTAAGATATCTGGATCATAATTTGCTTCTAGTAATATGAAAGAAGAATCTTTTAATTTTGAAATTAAGGTATTATCCATGTGACCAATATCAGTTGCAATGCTAATTTTCTTATCATCGTGGAAAATATTAAATCCACATGGGTTGGCAGCATCATGAGGAATGCTAAATGGAAGAATTTCTAAATCTTTTATTTTAAATTTTTTATTTATTGTAAAGATGTTTTGATTACTATCATCAATTTTTGCTTTTTGAGCTTGCATATTATTTAGAGTCTCTAAATTGCAATATATTGGGGTATTATATTTTTTTGATATACTTCCGATATTTCTAACATGATCAGAGTGTTCGTGAGTTACTAAAATTGCATCAATATCGCTAAGTGCAACATTAAAAGACGCAAGAGCAGTCTCGATTTTTTTTTGACTTACTCCTGCATCTACTAATATTTTTGTTTCATTTGTTTCTACAAATAAACAATTTCCTGTGCTTCCACTATATAAACTACAAAAATTAAACATCTTTTTTCTCCATTATTCTTCTGTGTATTTTACTCTTTCTATTTTTGCACCTAATTTTCTGAATTTTTCTTCTATGTTTTCATAGCCTCTATCTATGTGATGTAAATTAAATACTTCTGTTGTACCACTAGCGCTAGTTCCAGCAATTATTAATGCTGCACCAGCACGTAAATCAGTAGCATTTACAGGAGCTCCATATAAATATTCTACGCCTTCAAACACTGCTGTTTTTCCAGATGTAGTTATTTTTGCGCCCATTTTATTTAATTCTTGAGTATATTGAAATCTTGATTCCCAAATGCTTTCATTTATAATGCTTGTTCCTGAAGACATAGCTAGACATACACCCATTTGAGATTGTAAGTCTGTAGGAAATCCTGGGTATGGAAGTGTTTTTACATTTGCTTTTGTAGTTCTTTTTGACCACCAAACACGTACGTGATCTCCATTAGCATCAACATTTCCACCCATTTCTAATATTTTAGCTATAATTGGTTCTAAATGTTTTGTAATACAGTTGTGAATAGTTATATCTCCTTTTGATGCAATAGCAGCTAACATAAATGTTCCTGCTTCAATTTGGTCTGGAACAATTGAATATGTTGCATTTCCTTTTAATTCTTTAACACCATTTATTTTAATAACATCTGTACCTGCTCCTCTGATGTCGGCTCCCATTGTATTTAAGAAGTTTGCTAAATCTACTATATGTGGTTCTTTGGCAGCATTGTCAATAGTTGTAGTTCCTTCTGCTAGTACACTGGCTAACATTATATTCATAGTTGCACCAACAGATACGATATCCATGTATATAGAGCTAGCTTTTAATTTGTCGCATGTTGCTGTTATATTTCCACTTGATACATCAACATGTGCACCAAGTGATTCAAATCCTTTTATATGTTGATCGATTGGTCTTGGACCTAAATTACAACCACCTGGAAGACCAACTTCTGCTCTTCCACATCTACCCAATAAAGAACCTATTAAGTAGTATGATGCTCTAAATTTTCTAGTAAGTTCTAATGAAGCAGTTGAAGAAGCAATTTTTCTAGAATCAATTTGGACTGTGTGTCTATTTATCCAAGTTACTTTTACTCCTAAACTTTCTAATATTTCACAATATGTTTTTACATCACTAATATTAGGTAAGTTTTCTATTGTGCATATACCATTTATTAATATTGTAGCTGGAATGATAGCAACGGCAGCATTTTTTGCGCCACTAATTTTTACATCTCCACGTAATGGAGTAGGTCCTGTTATAACTAATTTTTCCATTTTCATACCCCCAAAATTGATATGGACCTCTAAATACTGTAATACTTGAAAAGCCAATATCTTTTATTTATAGAAATCTAGCAAATCTAGACATAATTATTCTAACATATCATTTTATAACATAAAAAAAATGTATTGACAAGAGAAGAGGCAAAATATGCTATTATAGGTTATTTATAAAATCAATAATTTTGAATTTAAATTTATATTTTGGCTCAGAAGACTGGATAATATGAGTAGTTTCGTTTGAAAGGTTATTTGATAACAGCTCATTAGAATTTTCTTCTAATTCACAAGTTGAAGAATTTATTAAACACATTGGAGGAAATAATATACACCACCAATTTTCGCCTTTGGCATTGCCAAGTTTTATTTGTAGACCATCATAATTTCCAGATGGTAAGGTTATTGAATTATATTTTTTTGCTGGATAAAAAGAATTAGAAATTTCAAATTGAAAAGTATAGTCAAAACCATTTTCTTTGATTATATTTGATATTATTGTTTCAATATCTGTTTGATGATTTTTAAGGTGAAGAATAGTTTCTTCTTTATTTGATAAGTTAAATTTTGATAAATAATTTAAAATACTATTACGTACTTTTATTTTTAAATCTTGATCTATTTTTGAGTTACTATTTGCAACTACACGTAGTCTAAAAAGATTTTCTTCTAAATTGTTTGATATAGAATGGGAGTATGAAAATGAATTAAAAATAAAGTAAATAAGAAATAGTGTAAACACTAAAATAATTGATTTTAGTTTCATAAAAGTAATCTCCTTTTCGATTAATTTGTACAAAGAGTATTGACAGTTTTTAGAAGAATATTCAAATTAATTTTATGTCGAAAATGGGCGTACGAAAGTAATTGACGAACCATATTATACATGGTAAAATTTACCAAACGAGAAACCTAGGAGGGATGATTTATGGTAGAGGACAACAGATATTGTGCTGTTTGTGTAAATGATATGCATCTAGTGGTGATGCTTATGCCATATATTGAAAAAGAGCTAGAAAAGGGAGAAAAAATCGTTACTATATTTGAAAAAAGTTTAAAAGAAGAAACAGATTTATTTTATACAAAAGTAAATTTAGAAAAATCGAAAAAAACAAAACTAAAAAGGATAGACTGGACTGAGAATACAGCATCAGAAAAAGAAATTTTAGATATAAAAAATAAGACAGTTATAGTAAAAGGAAGTTATGATTATATTAATAAAGTAAATAAATGTTTAAATGATAAAGTAAATAAAGTTATAAATTGTTTTGAATTGAATATTTTTGAAGAAAATTCTAGAGAGATTTTAAAGTGCCATGATTACATATTAAACACTTCTGGAATAAAAAAGATTTCTGATATGTTTCATATGAATTGGAGTAAAAATAGCATATTGACTTAATAAATGTAATAGTATAAGATAAATTTGATTTGATTTGTAATATTTGTAATAAAGGAAGGAGTCTAAGAAAAATTAATGAACGAAAAATTTGAAAAAGCACAAAAACTTGTGAAAAAATATGATCAAGAACATTTATTAAAGTTTTATGATGAAAAATCTGATGAAGATAAAGATAAATTATTAGATCAAATTCTTTCAATTGATTTTGATTTAATGAACCAATTATATGAGAAGGTGTTAGTTCCACCTGACTTAGAAGATATTACTATAGAACCAATAGACTATGTTGATAAATCTAAGTTAACTGCTACGGAAACAAAGGCTTACGAAGAAAAAGGAGCAGAAGCAATTAAAGATAATAAGTTTGCAGTTGTAACAATGGCTGGAGGGCAAGGAACAAGATTAGGACATAGTGGACCTAAAGGAACATTTGATATGGGATTACCTTCACATAAATCTTTATTTGAATTATTATGTGATACTTTAAAAAGAGCGAATGATGAGTATAATGTCGTTATTCCTTGGTATATAATGACTAGTATAGAAAATAATCCGGCAACTGTTGATTTCTTCGAAAAAAACAAATATTTTGGTTATCCAAAAGATAAGATTCAATTCTTTATTCAAGGTGAATTACCAATGCTTGATGAAGATGGAAAAGTTTTATTAGATGACAATAAAATGGTTAAAAAAGCAGCAGACGGACATGGTGGTACTTTAAAGGCAATGGGAAAAGAAAAGATTATTGCACAGATGAAAAAAGACGGAATTGAATGGGTCTTTGTGAGTGGTGTAGATAATGTTTTAGTTAAATCTGTTGATCCATTATTAATTGGTATGTCTATTGAAAACAAAGTTTTAGGAGCTGTTAAAACTATTGAAAAGGTTGATCCTAAAGAAAATGTTGGTGTATTTTGTAGAAAAAATAAAAAAGTTGGAGTTATAGAATATACTGAAATTTCTGAAGAAATGGCAGAACAAAGAGACAAATATGGATCATTAGTTTATGGAGATGCAAATGCTATTTTTCATTTATACAATATAAAAGGTTTAGAAAGAGTCAGTGATTTGAAATTACCATATCATGTGGCACATAAAAAAGCTAAAACAGATAAATATGGAAATAAAATAGATCCTAAAAAACCAAATTCTTATAAATTTGAATTATTTATTTTTGATTCATATGAAATGCTTGATGATGTAGTAGTATTAAGAGTAAAAAGAGAAGAAGAATTTGCTCCTATAAAAAATGCTGAAGGTGCTGATAGTCCAGAGACAGCAAGAAAACTTTATACAGATTATTGGAATAAAGTTAAGTATATGAAAGAATACGATAGATGGTGCAAAAATCCAGCTATTGATGATGAAACTAAGAATGAATTATTAAAAATTAGAGGAAATGACGAAGAAATAAAAGATCGCTTTTATAAAGGATTAGATTTTGGTACAGCAGGGCTTAGAGGAATTATAGGTGCTGGTACTAATAGAATGAATAAATACATTGTTTCAAAGGCTACACAAGGTTTAGCAAATTATATATTGAAACAAGGAACAGAAGATAAAGGTGTTGTAATTTCTTATGATTCTCGTAGAATGTCAAAAGAATTTAGCGAATATACAGCACTAGTTTTAAATGCAAATGGTATTAAAACATATGTTATGGATGAATTAAGACCAGTTCCAGAATTGTCATTTGCAGTTAGGGAATTAGGAGCTACAGCTGGTGTAATGATTACTGCTAGTCATAATCCTCCTCAATATAATGGTTATAAAGTATATTGGGACGATGGTGCTCAAATAGTTGCTCCAAGAGATAAAGAAATTATAGAAGAAGTAAATAAAGTTACAGATTATTCAATGGTAAAAACAATTTCAAGAGAACAAGCAGGAGAAAAGAAATTATATGTTACTGTAGGAAAATCAATTGATGAAAGATATAATCAAGAATTAAAAGCTTTATCAATAAATCCAGAAGTTACACATGAAATGGGAAATGATATAAAAATAGTTTATACACCTTTACATGGTGCTGGAAACAAAGCTGTTCAAAGAGTTTTAGCTGAACTTGGATTTAAACATGTGTATGTTGTTCCAGAACAAGAATTACCAGATGGAAATTTCCCAACAGTTGATTATCCAAACCCTGAAGATCCCAAAGCATATAAATTAGCTTTAAAATTGGCAGAAAAAGTTGATGCAGATATAATTTTAGCAACAGATCCTGATTCTGATAGATTAGGAATTTATGTTAAAGATGCAAAATCTGGTGAATATATATTCTATACAGGAAATATGACAGCTTTATTAATTGCTGAATATATTCTAGATCAGAGAAAAGCTAAAAAGACATTGCCAAGGAATGGAGCAATTATAAAAACTATAGTTTCTTCTAATTTGACAGATGCTATAGCTGAATATTATAAAATGCACTTAATTGAGACATTAACAGGATTTAAATACATAGGTGAACAAATTAGAGGTTTTGAACAAAACCATGATTATGAATATGTATTTGGTTTTGAAGAAAGTTATGGATGTTTGGTAGGAACACATGCTAGAGATAAAGATGGTATTGTAGCTGTTATGATGCTTTGTGAAGCAGCAGCATATTACAAAAAGCAAGGTTTAACTTTGTGGGATCAAATGATTAATATTTACGAAAAATATGGATATTATCGTGAATCTCAAGTATCAATTGTTCTAAAAGGAGCTGAAGGTGCTGAGAAAATAAAAGAATTAATGGATAATTTAAGAAAAAATCAGCCTAAAGCTTTTGGTGATTATAAAGTTGAAGCAATAAGAGATTATACTACAAGTATTAGAAAAGATATGAAAACAGGTAAAGAAGAAAAAATTGATTTACCAAAATCTAATGTTTTGTATTATGAACTTGCTAATAATGAGTGGTGTTGTGCTAGACCATCTGGAACAGAACCTAAAGTTAAATTTTATATGGGTGTAAAGGCAGATACTATGGAAAAAGCAGAAGAAAGATTAGCAAAATTAAAAGAAGAATTATTACGTGTAGTTGAATAAAATTTGATTAAAATAAAAACTCAAATTGTTTATATGCAATTTGAGTTTTTATTTGCCATTAAATCATTGATTTTTTTTGTAAAGTGTAATAGAATGGGAGCACTACTTGACAAAACTTGATGAAAAATATCACAAAAAGTAAATAACTTTTTTAATTTTATAATGATATACGACATCTTTTTTAGTTTGCATATTGTTAAATATTAAAAAAGGTATGAGGTGGTAAGGATGTTTCAAAATTTGACAGATAATATTGCTATAAATAATAAGGATGTTAAAGAAAATAAAAAATATAATTTAGAAAAAATAAAAGATTTAATTAGTATTCAAAATATTATTATTTATATTTTATCTTTTTTAGTTTCAACAGTAGTAATAAGAAATGGGATAGCTCCATTTGCATTTGCTTTTTTTGTAGCAGCATGTAGTAGTGTTATACCAGCGGGTCCAGTTTTAATTGCAACAGCATTAGGGGTTTTTATTTCACAAGGAATACCAGGTTTTTTAGTGTATTTTTTACAAGTTTTAATTTTCTTATTTACAATTGTGTTTTTTAAGCCATATATTCAAGATGATCGAAATGAAATTGCTAAATTAGGTAAAAATTTAATTATTGCTTGTATAGTTGTACATGCTATAAAACTATCAACAGATACATTACTTGTTTATGATGTGGTAGTAGCAATTTTGAATATTATTTTTACATATGTTTTTTATAAAATTTTTGTTAATAGTATAGGTGTTTTAGAGAATTTTGGATTAAAGTCAGCTTTTACAATTGAAGAAATCATAGGAGCTACTATGATTACTGCAATAGCGGCTGTTAGTCTTAGCAATTATAGAGTTTATGGAATATCACTTTCAAATGTAATTTCAGTTTTTCTAATCTTAATTTTAGCTTGGAAAAATGGATTACTTGTTGGAAGTACAATAGGTGTTTCATTGGGATTAATATTAGGTATAATTGGAGCTGCTACACCAATACAAGTTCTAGCTTTTGCTATATCAGGTTTGTTAGCTGGGGCAGTAAATAGGCTTGGTAGAATTGGTGTTGTTTTAGGATTTTTAGTTGGAAATGCACTTATTTCATATTTAGCAACAGGAAATACAGTTCAAGTGCTGTTATATAAAGAATTAGTGCTTGCAGGAATTGCTATATTTTTTGTTCCTAAATATATTCAAATTGATATTGAAGGATTAATAGGAAAAAATAAATTTTTTGAAGCTAGAGAAGAGCATAGATTAGCAGAAAGTGAAGATGCAGGAGCAAAGCTAAATCATCTTTCTAAAACAGTTAAAGAAATAGCTAAAACATATGGTTTAAAAGATGAAGAAATTGTTGTTGAAATCGAGAATATTAATAAAAGCAAAGAAGCGTTTGTAGAAGATTTATTAAATAACTTAGATAGTTTTCCTAATAATATTTTGTATGAAGATTTAATTGATACTAATAATGGAATTATTGAGAAAATATATATGATACTTGCTGAAAAAGAAGAAATTTCAGAAAAAGATATGGTAAGTTTATATGAAGATAGAAATGAGATTCTTGATATTTATGCGAACCAAGCTATAAGAGAAGATGTAAATCAAGTGGTAAGGATTGTTAATAGAACATATAGAATTAATGAAATGAATTTTCAATGGAAACAACGCTTAAATGAAAACAGAAAATCTATTTCAAAACAATTAAAAGGTGTTTCTAAAGCAATTTCTGATATTGCTGTAGATTTATCAAAAAATAAGGAAAATATTTTTGAGCAACAAGAAGCGGAAATTAAAGAATTACTTAAACAAAAAAGTATTTTAGTAAAAGAAATACGAGTAAAACAAAATAAGAGTAAAAAGTTTTTTATAGATATTTTATTTGAAAAGCAGATAAAAGAAAAAGATAAAATAAAATGTATAGAATCTATTTTAACTAAAGTATGCAAAGAAAAAATTGTTTTTCAAAAAGATACAGCTCATTTAGATTCAAATTTATATATGCAAAAATATATTTCAGAAGATAAATATACTGTACAATTAGGATTAGCAAGATTACCTAAATCAGGAAATGATATTTCAGGTGATAGTTGTATACAATTTAAGTTAGATGACAATAAACATTTAGTGGCGTTAAGTGATGGAATGGGAGCTGGAGCTGAAGCTAAAAAGTCTAGCCAAATAGTTGCCAAATTGCTTAGACAGACATTAACAGCAGGTTTTGAAAAAGAGGTTTCTATGGATCTCATAAATTCTACAGTAAAAGTTTCTACAGAAGAAATTTATGCAACAATGGATGTTGCAATATTTGATCTTTATAATGGTGTAGTAGAGTTTATTAAAAATGGAGCTTGCAAAACGTATATAAAAAATAAGCAGATATTAGAAACAGTTGATTCTAATTCACTTCCTCTAGGAATTTTAAATGAAGTTGATTTTACAGTTTATGATAGAGATATGAAAGATGGGGATATCTTTATTATGTGTAGTGATGGAATAGTAGAGTCAAATCAAGAGCAGCAAGATGATAAGTGGTTAGTAAAGGTTATAAAAGAGATTAATACTAATAATGTTAAAAAAATGGCTGATATTATAATGAATGAGGCTATTGATAATGGTTATGGTATATTAAAAGATGATATGACTGTTATTGTTGCTAAAGTTAATAAAATTTAAATTACAAAGACCTATTATTAATAGGTCTTTTGTTGTAAATTGCTCAATTTCTCACTCGCATTTTATAATGCTCGTTTGGTCGCTAGCGCAATTTAAAATTAATTATTATATGTTAAGTTTATTTATAAAATCTAGTAATAGTATTGAATTTAAGGGTAAATGTGTGATATATTAACCATGTATTAATGTTTAGTCGGAGGATGTAATGAGAAATAATCGAGGAAGAAGGTTTGATGATGAACCTAAGTTAAATATAAAAAAAGTTATAGCAACAATATTAGCATTTGTAGTTTTAGTTATGGTAATTGCATCAATTATTATGATTATAAATAAAAAGAATAAGCAGCAAATACTTAATCCGGGAGTAACTAAATATTTTTCAGCGTATGTGGATTCTAAGTGGAGTGTTATCAATAGTAGAGGTGAACAATTAACAAATATTGTTTATGATGAAATGCTTATAATTCCTGATGAAACTAAAAGTATATTTATAGCTACTTATGATGTAGATTATACAAATGGAAGCTTTAAAACTAAAGCAATAAATGAAAAAAATGAGCAATTATTTTCAGAGTATAATAATGTGGCAGCTATAGTAAATTATACGTCTTTAGATGATGTTTGGTATGATACAGAAGTTTTAACTTTTGAAAAAGATGGAAAATATGGTTTAATTGATTTTTCAGGAAAACAAGTTTTACCAGCAGAATATGAAGAAATTACTGCATTACAAGGAATTACTAAAACCGTAGTAATTAAAAAAGATGGAAAATATGGTTTATTTAATAGTGTATCTAAAACTAAATTTTTAGATGAAAATTATACTTCAATATCAGCTTTCGGAGATACTTATAATGCGGGATATATTATTACAGATACAAATAGTAAATTAGGTTTAGTGAGTTCAGAAGGAAAAATAATATTAGAAAATAAATATGATGGAATAGATAAAGTTTCAGGTTCTGATATGTATGTTGTATCAGAAGGTGGAAAAAAAGAATTAATTACTAAAGACGGAACTGTAGTTTTAAATGCAGGATTTGAAGAGATTACATCTATAGATGGAGATTATTTATTAATTAAAAACATAGGAAAATATGGAGTTATTGATAAAGCAGGTACAGTTATAATTGATACAGCTTTTGATAGTATGAAGAGTTGTTTTTCAGGAATGTATATTGTTAGTACAGCCGGAAAATATGGAGTTATTGATTTAGCTAAAAATATAAGAGTTGAGATAAAATATACAAATATCGAATACAGAAGTGATATTGCTTCACTTGTTTGCGAAAATGAAGATTTTACAACAGATGTATATACACGTGATTTAAATTTAGTATTTACAGGTACAATTGCTAAAGCAGATGCGGAAAAAGGCTATATAAGAGCTAGAGTAGGAGATGAGTATAAATATTATAATTTACAATATCAAGAGATAAGCAATATAGAAGCATTAAAAAATAATACATTATTTTTAGTTAAAGAAAATGGAAAATATGGTTATGTAAATAATAAAAATGAAAAAGTTGTTGAATGCATATATGATGATGCTAGAGAGCAAAACGAGTTTGGATTTGCAGCAGTAAATAAAGATGGAAAATGGGGAGTACTACAAAGTAATGGAGCAGTTTTATTAGAACCATCAGTAGTATTAGATAACAATATACATATTGATTTTATAGGACAATGGCATTTAAACGAAAATGGAGAGCTTAATACATATACAAAATAAAATAAACTTTACAAAAGAGGAGAAAAAATCTTGGAATTATCATTTAAATATCAATATACGTATTTCTTATATCCGTATATTATTGAAAGTGAAAAATACGAAAAATATTTATTAAGATTATTGAAAGATAAAAAAGTAACACTTAGAATTTTTGAAAAAGAAAAAGACTTAGATATTTATAACTATTTTAGTTCTAATATCAGACAAAACTTGTTTCCAACGTTTGAACTAAGGGATAATGATTTGAAGAATTTTAGAGAATTAAATACTGAAAAGAAAGCTAAAATATTATCAAAACATAGTTGTGTTTGTTTTGAATATATGCTTGGTCAAACTGTTGATGGAAATGAACAAGAAAATGGGGTAATATTTAATATTCCTAAAATAGATATTATTTGTTTTAATACTGGAATTTGTTTTGTAAGTATAAAGACCACAATAGATCAAAGTAACAAATTTTCTGATATTCTAAACTTTAATTATAAATTTAAAGAAATTAATTCAGAATTTGCTAGTTTAAAACAGTACGATAATATTAATATTCAAACAGAGATGTTAGAAGATGTAGGACAAATTAATGATATAATTAGAGAGATTACTGGAAATCAAAAACAATCAGAAGGAATAGAAAATAAATTTTATACTTTGGGATATACATGTATTCCATCTGAATATTGGAATGACAGAAATGAGTTTGAGAATTTTGAAAATGAGTTTTTGAAGTATGTAAATACGTTTCCAAGTAATTATATTACTGATTTAAACAAAGAGAGTGAAGAACAGAACTTAAGTATTATATCTAAATTAAAATATTCACGTACAGGAATAACAAAGTCAAATTGTAATTTGCTTTGTTCAACTGTAGATATGTATAATTATACGAAATTACCTTATGAATATGAGACAGTAATTTATTATACTTATGTACTTAGGTTATATCAAAAAATATTTTTGACACAAGTAAATTCAGAATTTAGAAGTTATGATAAGATTATTTATATACGTAAAAAATTTATAGAATTTACTAAGACAATGTGGGCAAAAGAAGTTACAAATGATGATACAGGTAGTTTATATTATAAAATTTTAGGTTCTTCATTTGAATTAGAAGAATTATTTGAACAAATAAGAAAAAAATATGAAATTATATATAAAGATTTAGATATAGAAAAAAATAATAGAAATTATAGTATTATGGTTATGTTACTTATATTGTCATTAATTTTAAACACATTTACTATAATTGCATATATGTTTATATGACAGGGAGAAAAAATTGAAAGTTTCTTGTGGTACAGATATTATTGAAATTAATAGAATAAAGAAAACTATTGATAGATTAGGCAATAAATTTATAACTACAATTTTTACTGAAAAGGAAATTGAATATTGTGAAAGTCATAGAGAAAATAAATATCAACATTATGCTGCTAGATTTGCATTAAAAGAAGCTATATATAAGGCACTATCTGAAATTGTTGAAACAGAGAAGCTTACTTGGAAAAATTTTGAAGTTATAAATTATGATGGGGGAAAACCAAAAATAAAAATTGACTGTGAAAAGGTTGAAAGTATAGATGTTTCTATTTCACATTGTAAAGAGTACGCAATTGCGACTGTAGTAGTTTTATATAAATAATAAATTTTAGGAGGTACAAATGAAAAGTGAGAGAGCTGTAACTATGATAGTATTAGTGGTTACAATAATAGTATTATTGATAATTGCAGGAATTACGATATCATATGTTATTGGAGAAGATGGTACAATTTCTCAAGCATCTAATGCGAGCTTTGAAGCGGAATTAGATCAAATAATTGAATTGATTAATGAAAAGCAAGATACATTTAACTTAGAAGAGGAAAGAACTACTCATCTTTTATCTGATTCTGATAAGCAAAGTATTTTAAGTGATAGATATAATGTAGAAGATGAGAATAAAAAAGTTATGGATATTGAAGTTGAATATGAAAATGCAGAAATTAAGTTAATATTGACATATAAAAAATCTGCTTTTAATGATAAACAAATAGAAATCTTAAATAAAAAAGGTGCACAACCTATGAAATAATAAAATTTTGTTATAATTAAAAAAAACAATCATATTTTATAGTATGATTGTTTTTTTAGATAGAAAAAAGATAGGTATGGTTTTATTAGGAATATTTTGTTTTTCAGCAGTATTATGTACCAGTGTAAACAATACTAGAGAATCTATATTGGTGTCTGCTACACCTGTTTCGTCAAAAGTAATTGTATTGGATGCTGGACATGGAAAACCTGATGGTGGAGCAGAAAGCCCTAATGGAATTACTGAAGAAAAAACTAATTTAGATATAGTACTTAAAGTACAAAAATATTTAGAGGAGAGTGGAAGTACAGTTATTTTAACTAGATCAGATGAAAATGGAATTCATGATTTAGATAAACAGACACTTAAAGAAAAGAAAGTTTCTGATGCAAAAAATAGAGTTAAAATAGGAAATGAGGCATCTGCTGATATTTTTGTTTCGATTCATTTAAATAAAGGTGAAAGTTCACAATATAATGGATGGCAAACTTTTTATAGAGAGAATGATGAGAATGGAAAGAGATTAGCTAAATGTGTTCAAGATGGATTAAAAGAAACAATAAAGGTTGAAAACAAAAGAACTGAAAACGCAATAAAAGGAATTTATATAACTGATCATGTAGAAATTCCGATAACTATTGTTGAATGTGGCTTTTTATCTAATCCACAAGAAGAAAAGAAATTGATAACAGATGAATATCAAAATGAATTAGCATGGGGAATATATACAGGAATATTAAATTATTTTAACTCAAATTAAAATTGAATAATACAAAGACAGTGATATAAAATTTAAAATTTGCTCTTCGCAATCTCCGAATAAAAAACTTCGTTTTTATATTGTAGATTGCTCAAATTCGCACTTCATTCACTACGTTCATTTTGTTTGGTCGCTAGCGCATTTTAAATTTTATATCACTGTCTTTGTATTTTAGACTTTTAATTTTTTAATTTCTTTAGCTTCTTTATATAGTTGAGCTATATGTTCTTTTCTATTTTTGTAAGAAATTTTATATTCATTTAGAGCATTTTCAAAGTTATCTATAGTTTCGCCATTGCTTTTTCTCAAATACATTTCAACTCCTTGTTTGAAATATTCTTTTTTAGATTCAGAATTAGTTGATAAGTATTTTTTATAGTATTTTTCAGCTTCATTTAGACGTTTAATTTCTTCTTCAATAAATTGCACATATTCAGATCTAACTACTATTTCATATTCGGTATCTTCTAAAATGACTTTAAATAGGGCTTTTAATATTTTTTTATCAATTTTGCCAACAGTTGCATCTTTGATAATCATTTTTATACCTTCTTTGGGCTTTAAAGGCTCTGAATTTTGAATTAATATATTAAGGGTATCAATTATACCAATATGTGTTTTGTATTGCCTTTTGGCGCTTATGGCTTCAAATTCATCAGCAACACGTATAATTTGGGCTTCATAAGGAATATCTTTTTTTGTTAATCCTTGAGGATAGCCGGATCCATTTAATGCTTCGTGGTGATAATATGCTCCAGCAGCATATGGTCTAAGTTTTAAATCTTTCATGCACATATTGTATCCAATTGTTGTATGAGTTTTCATTATTTCATATTCTTCATCAGTAAGTTTAGATGTTTTTTGTAGTACAGAAGGGGGAATAAATAATTTACCTAAATCATGAAGATATGCGCAAATTGTACAATAAATTGTAAAACCTTCTTCACAGTGTAGATGTTCACAAAGTCTACATGTTATTGTGGCAACATTTTCACAATGTTTTCGTGTATAAGCATCTAAACTATCCAAACAACCAAGCTGATATCTCATTGCAGAATCAAGGTTGTAAGATTTTAACGAAGTTCTGTCATAAAAGTCAAATTCGGGATCTTTCATTTAATCTCTCCTATCATTTGTAAGAATTATAATTATAATATCTCTAAGAACTAATTTGGTCAAGTGAAAAGCTTGATTAAATTAGAAAATTAATATATTATATGAATGCATAATTAAGAATAGATAAGAAGAGGAAATAAGATGTATTTAAAGAGAATCGAATTAGAAGGTTTTAAATCATTTGCAGATAAAACAGTTTTAGAATTTATGTCAGGAATTACTACGGTTATAGGACCTAATGGTTCTGGTAAAAGTAACATAGCAGATGCTATTAGATGGGTACTTGGAGAGCAAAGTATGAAATCTTTAAGAGGTGCTAAAACAGAAGATGTTATTTTTGCTGGAACTCAAAATAGAAAATCATTGGGATTTGCAGAAGTTTCAATGGTATTAGATAATTCAGATCAGAAATTACCAATTGAATTTTCAGAGGTAATAGTAACTAGAAGATTATATAGAAGTGGTGAATCAGGATATTTTATAAATAAAACACCTTGTAGGTTAAAAGATGTACTTGAACTTTTTATGGATACAGGTATTGGAAAAGATGGGTATTCAATAGTAGGACAAGGTAAGATAGATGAGATTCTAAGTAATAAATCTGAAGAGAGAAGACATGTATTTGAAGAGGCTGCAGGTATTGTTAAATATAGAGTAAGAAAACAAGAATCTGAAAAAAAGATGGAACAATCTAAGTTAAATTTATTAAGAATTAATGACATTATTTCAGAAATTGAAGTAAATATTGAACCAACTAGATTACAGTCCGAAAAAGCAAAAGAATATTTAAAACTAAGAGATGAATTAAAAACCATTGAAATCGGGCTTTTCTTGTATAACATCGAAGATTATAAGAAAAAAATAGAAGAAGTTGTAAGCAATGAAGATATTTTTAATACTCAATTAGTAAGAGAAAATGAGAGATTAGCTAATATTCAAGATTTGAAGGAAGAACTTAGAAGTACTTTAGATAAAATAACTGAGCAAATAGAAAAAATGCAAAATTTAGGTTTTGAGAATGAAAGAAAAAATGTACAAATAAAATCTGATATTAGTTTAAATACCGAAAAAATAAATAATAATAACGAAAATATAAAACGTTTAGAAGAAGAAATTGCTGATAATAACGAAAAAATTGCAATATTAGAAGAAGAAATTGGAACTAAAAAAGGTAAGAAAGATGGCTTGAACCAAAATAAAGAAAAATTTGTTAAAGAATTGGAAGAAAAAGAAGCAAAACTTAAAGAGTTAACTGGCAATATGTCTGAAAAAGAGTTAGAAATTGAAGCTAAAAAGAAGAAATTTGATGATAATATCAATGAAAAATTCGAAATTTCTAATACAATATCAACATTAATTGCTAATTCAGAAAATGCAAAATTACGTAAAAAAGTTATTAAAGAAGAAATTGATAGTAATATTTCTGAGTTAGATTCTTCTAGATTATCAAAGTCAGAAATTTCTCAAAAATTTACTGAAATAGAGGCAAAAAGAGATAAAATTAAAGAGAAATTATCAAAGAAAAACAAATCAAAAGAAGAACTAGAAAGTAAACTTAAAGAAAGTACTTTAAAATTTAATCAATATGAAACTACATTAAGAATGAAAGATTCAAGATTAAGATTTCTTGAGGAGACTGAAAAAGAAAAAGAAGGCTATATTAAAAGTGTTAAAGAATTATTAAAAGAATGCGAAAAAAATGGAAGCTTAAAGAAGGGCGTTCATGGAGTCATAGCGAATTTAATTAATGTTCCTAAGGAATATGAAGTTGCAATTGAAATGTGTTTAGGTTCAGTTATGCAAAATGTTGTAACAGATACAGAAGAAGACGCTAAAAGATTAGTAGAACATTTAAGAAAATTTAATTTAGGTAGAGCTAGCTTTTTACCAATTAGCTCTGTAAAAGGAAAGAAATTAGATAAAATAAAATCTGAAAAAGGGGTAATTGGAATTGCTTCAGATTTAGTTAAATTTGATAAAAAATATGAAGCAATTGTACTTAATTTATTAGGAAAAACAGTTATTGTTGATAATATGGATAATGCTATTTCAATAGCTAGAAAAAATTCATACGGATTTAGAATAGTTACTTTAGAAGGTGATGTTTTAAATTCTTCAGGAAGCATTAGTGGTGGTAGTGTTCAAACTAAAACTGTTAATATTTTAGGTAGATCTAGAGAGATAGAAGAACTAAAAAAAGAAATAAAAGAATTAGAAAAAACAGTTAAATCTTTGAGAGAAGAAAAAGAGAAAAATGGAAAAGAAATAGAAAATATTTTAAAAGAAATAGCTGAATTTGATAATGAATTAAAAGAAATTGAAATTATTTATGCTACTGAAAAACAAAAAGTTACATCTATAGAAGAAGCTGTAGAAAAAGTAGAAACAAGATTAGAAAAATTAAAATTAGAGCAAAAAGATATTGACGAAAGAGTAAAAGAAAATACGACAAAACAAGAAGAATTAGAAACAAGAAAAACTCAAATAGATGATGAAAATAGTGAATTAAATAAAGAAATATTAGAGTTTAATAGTAAAAATAAAGATACACAAAGTATTGTAGATGAGCTTAATTTTGATATTACTAATTTGAAAATATCAGTATCTTCTTTTGATGAAAGTGAATTGTCATTAGAGGAAATGCTAGAGAGAATAAATCAAGATATAGAAAATCTTAAAAAATCATCTGAAAATAAAGAAATACAAAGATCAAAAATGTATAAAGATAATGAAAATTTAGAAAAAACTAATATAGAATTAAACGAGAAAATAGAAGCACTTGTTTTAGATGTGTCTAATAGTGGAAGTAAAGTTGAAGAGCTAAAAAAAGATAGAATAGCTAAGAATGCTAAATTAGAAGAGACAGAAGAAAACTTTACAGCACAAATGAGCAAAATAGATGATTTAAAAGATCAAGTAAATAAATGTGATGTAAAAAAATCAAAATTTGAGTATGAACTTGAGCAGATTGTTAGCAAAATGTGGGAAGAATATGAACTTACTCCAAATGATCCAGGTGAGTATAAGAAACCAAAAAATATAGTTGAAGTTCAAAAGCAAGTAAATGATTTAAGAGCAAGTATGAAAGAGCTTGGAAATGTTAATATAGACGCTATTGAGGAATATAAAAAACTAAAAGAACGTTATGATTTTATGAATGAACAACGTTTAGATTTAGAAACAACTATGTCAAAATTAAGAAAAATGATAAATGATATGACAAACATTATGAAAGAGCAATTTGCTGAAAGATTTAAAATAATAAATAAAAACTTTTCTGAGATTTTTATTGAGTTATTTGGTGGAGGTAAAGCTGAATTAAGGCTTACAGATGAAAGTAATTTATTAGAGTCAGGAATAGAAATTGAAGTACAGCCACCTGGTAAAAAGCTTCAAAACATGATGCTTTTATCTGGTGGAGAAAGGGCTTTTACGGCTATTGCGCTATTATTTGCAATATTAAAAATAAATCCAGCTCCACTTTGCGTGTTAGATGAAATTGAAGCTGCTCTTGATGATGTAAATGTTTATAGATTTGCTGAATATTTAAAGAAATTTGCAGGAGATTCACAATTTTTAGTTATAACACATAGAAAGGGTACTATGGAAGCTTCAAATACAGTCTATGGAATAACAATGGAGGAAAAAGGTATTTCAAAATTGTTATCATTAGACTTAAAAAAATAAGAGGAAATATTATGAATTTTTTTGATTCACATGCGCATTACAATGATGAAAGGTTTTTAGATATACGAGATAAATTGATAGAAGATATGTATAATGATGAAATTACTAACATTGTATGTGCAGGTTATAATTTAGAAGCATCAAAAGATGCAATTGAATTAGCTAAGAGATATCCACATGTTTTCACAACATGTGGAATTTCACCTAATGATATAACAGAAAATGTTGATAAAGAGTTATTAGAAATTGAGAAAATTGCTAAATATGAAAAAAATGTTGCGATAGGAGAAATTGGTCTTGATTATTACTGGAATAAAGATAATAAAGAGTTGCAAAAACAAGTATTTATTAAACAAATAGAAATGGCCAATAGATTAGATTTACCCATAGTAATTCATACTCGTGAAGCGGTAATGGATACTGTTCAAATTTTAAAAGAACATCAGGTATTAAATAAAGGTGTTTTTCATTGCTGTCCATTAAATCAAGAGTTAATAAAAGAAGGGCTAAAGCTTGGATTTTATATATCTTTTAGTGGAAATGTTACTTTTAAAAATGCTAAATCTGCTGGTTGTATAGAGCTTGTGCCAATGGATAAAATATTGATTGAGACGGATAGTCCTTATTTAGCTCCAGAGCCTCATAGAGGAGAGACTAATACTTCTTTATTTGTGAAGTATGTAGCACAGAAAATTGCTGAGGTTAAGGGTATTTCTTTAGAAGAGGTTGCAAATCAAACAAAAAGTAATGCGGAGGCAATTTTTAAAATTAAATAAGGTATTCTATAATTAGAAATGTTGAAGTATTGCGGTATTTTAACAATATAATATTATTTAAATTGAAATTATAAAGTATAGTCGTAAAAATTAAAATGCGCTAGCGACCAAACGAGCATTTATATGCGAGTGCGAAATTGAGCAATTGACCTTATAAAAACGGAGTTTTTTATTAAGGTAATTGCGAAGAGCAAATTTTGATTTTTATGACTATACTTTATAATTTTTTAGATACTTAAATATATTGTTAGAATACCTTGAAATTATGCAGATTTGAGTATATAATAATGGTGCTTAAAATTTTTAAAGGAGAATTTTTATGTTTGATAAATTAGAAGCTGTTGAAAAGCGTTATGAGGAATTGAATCAGTTAATAAGTGATCCAGAAGTTATAGCCAGACAAAATGAGTGGAAAAACTTAATGAAAGAACACAGCGATATGATAGACATTGTAGAAAAATATAGAGAGTATAAAAAAGTTAAACAAGCATTAGATGAAGCACAAGAAATGCTTTCTGATAAAGATTTAAAAGATTTAGCAGAAATGCAAATGTTAGAGTGTAAAGAAAATCTTGTAAAAATAGAAGAAGAGCTAAAAATACTTTTAATTCCTAAAGATAAAGATGATGAAAAAAATATCATTTGTGAAATTCGTGGAGGAGCTGGAGGAGAAGAAGCAGCACTATTTGCAGGAACATTGTTTAGAATGTATTCTATGTATGCAGAAAGAAAAGGTTGGAAATTAGAGGTTTTAAATGAGAATGCTACAGAGCTTGGAGGATATAAAGAAATTTCATTTATGATTACAGGAAATGGTGTTTATAGTAGATTAAAGTTTGAAAGTGGTGTTCATAGAGTTCAAAGAGTTCCAGATACAGAAAGTAGTGGTAGAATTCATACATCAACATCTACTGTAGCAGTATTACCAGTAGTTGAAGATGTGGAAATAGAACTAAATCCAGCAGATATAAGAATGGAAGTTTTTAGAGCTTCTGGTGCAGGAGGACAGCATGTTAACAAAACTTCATCAGCTGTTAGATTAATACATGAACCAACAGGAATTGTTGCAGAATGTCAAACAGAACGTTCACAAGTTCAAAATAGAGAATATGCAATGAGACTTCTAAAATCTAGAATTTACGAGATAGAAAAACAAAAACAAGATGAAGAACTTGCAAGTGAAAGAAAATCACAAGTTGGTGCTGGAGATAGAAGTGAAAAAATACGTACTTATAACTATCCACAAGGACGTATAACAGATCATAGAATTGGTTTAAGTATATATCAAATGGAAGATTTCTTAAATGGAAATTTAGATGAAATGATAGATAGTTTAACAGCATATGATAGAGCTGAAAAATTAAAAGGTGATCAATAATTAAAAAGACTTAAGTTTTAAACTTAAGTCTTTTTTGTTTTTATTTTATTCTTCATTATCTTTTTTTACTATTTTGTTGTATTGTACTAATGAGAACATTCCAAATACAAGTGCTAATAGAAGAACTAAAGCAAGATTTAATTCACTACTACTGATACCTGTGTTTGGTAAATTTTCAGATACATTTGAACTATTAATAGTTTTTGGTGTATTATTTGTCATTAATGGTGCATTACTAGTGTTATTTCCTGTAGTGTTATTATCAACATCATTAGTAGTATTATTTTCATCATCTGTATTACTTGTATTAGAAGTATTTGTAGAATTACCACCTGAGATTGTTCTAGCAAGTGAAGTATTTGCAAATGCTAAAATAACTAATATTGATAACATAAGGATAACAGCTTTTTTAAAATTTTTCATGTTGCTCCTCCTGTTTATAAAAAATATTATTAATTGATTATATTTTACAAGTAATTTAAATATAATGTCAAGTAGTATAGTAAAATGAAATAAAAAGTTAATATTTGTAATAATTAAAAAAATTTTGAAAAAAGAAAAATTAAACTTTACAAAAGAAATTATATTTTATATAATGCAAACATAAATTCGTAAAAAAGACACACACGAAAGGAAAAAGTAAAATGAATGAAATTATAGAAGGACTAAATGATATGCAAAAAGAAGCGGTTTTGAGTACTTCTGGACCATGTTTAGTAATAGCAGGAGCAGGTTCTGGAAAAACGAAAGTTTTAACTCATAAAATCGCTTATTTAATGCAAGAAAAGGATATAAAACCATGGAATATTTTAGCTATTACATTTACAAATAAAGCAGCAAATGAGATGAAAGAAAGAGTTGAAAAATTAGTAGGTGAAGTTGCAAAAGATATGTGGATAGGCACATTTCACTCAATATGTGTTCGTATATTAAGAAGATATATTGATAGAATTGGTTTTACATCTTCTTTTGTTATATTTGATTCATCTGACCAAAGAACATTAGTTAAACAATGTTTAAAACAATTAAATATTGATGATAAAATGTTTACAGACAGAGCTGTTTTAGCAGAAATTAGTAATGCTAAAAATGAAATGCTTGAGCCAGATATGTATAAACTTAGAACAAATAATGAGATTAGAAAAGAGACTATTGCTCAAGTTTATGAAATGTATCAAAAAAGATTAAGAGAAAACAATGCAATTGATTTTGATGATATTATAAATTATACAATAAGAATTTTATCAGAAAATCCAGATGTTTTAGAGTACTATACAGATAAGTTTGAATATGTTTTAGTTGATGAGTATCAAGATACAAATAAAGCTCAATTCACACTAGTTTCTATATTAGCTGCAAGACACGGAAATATTACAGTTGTAGGAGATAATGACCAAGGAATTTATTCATTTAGGGGTGCAGATATAACTAATATTTTAAATTTTGAAAGAGATTTTCCGGGAACAAAAATTATTAAATTAGAACAAAATTATAGATGTACTCAAAATATATTAGATGCAGCAAATGCTGTTATCAAAAATAATGAAACAAAGTATGAGAAAAAATTATGGACTGAAAATGGAAAAGGTGGAAAAATTACAGTTTATAGAGGAACCGATGAATATGATGAGGCAAATTTTATTGTAGAAAATTTAAATACTCTTCGTAGAGAAGAATATATGACATATAATGATTTTGCTGTTTTATATAGAATGAATAGCCAATCACGTAGTATAGAAGATATTTTGAGAAGAGAAAATATACCTTACAAAATTGTTGGTGGACTTAAATTCTATGAAAGAAAAGAAATAAAAGATATTATTGCATATTTAAGATTAATACAAAATTCATCTGATAATTTGAGTTTAATAAGAATTATAAATGAACCTAAAAGAGGAATTGGAAAAACTAGCTTAGAAAATGTTGAACAAGTTGCAATTCAAGCTGAAACATCAATGTATGATGTAATTAAAAGAGCCGATGAATTTGGACTAAATAGAGTATTTGCAAATTCAAGAGAATTTGTTTCACAAATAGAAGAATTGAGAGCTAAAAAAGATGATATTAAAATTTCTGATTTAATTAAAGAAACATTAAATAAAACAGGTTATACTAAAGCTTTAGAAGAAGAAAATACAACAGAAGCAGAAACAAGAATTGAAAACTTAGAAGAATTTTTAACAGTTGCAATAGAATTTGAAGAAGAATTGGCAGATAATTCATTAGAAGAATTTTTAGAGGGAATAACACTTTCAAGTGATATTGATGGAACAGATGAAAGTGAAGATTCTGTTACACTAATGACACTACATAGTGCTAAAGGACTTGAATTTCCAGCAGTATTTTTAGTAGGAATGGAAGAAGGAATTTTCCCAGGTTATAAATCTATTGGAGAACCAAAAGAGCTTGAAGAAGAGAGGCGTTTAGCATATGTTGGAATAACTAGAGCAAAACAAAATTTATTTATAAGTTGTGCTAAACAAAGAACAATTTTTGGTTCAACAAGTTGTAATCAACCTTCAAGATTTGTAAAAGAAATTCCAAAAGAATTATTTGATGGATATGATGAATCATTTGAAGAAACAACTTCAAAATCATATGAAGATTATCAATACGAATGGAAATATGGCGGAAGTGCTGTAACTTCTTATAAATCTAATGAAGTAGCTTCTGTAAAACCAAAAACACAATATGCATTTAAAACAGCTGAAAGCTTTTTAAACAATTTGAACAAAAAAGTATCTGCTGATAGTTTAGATATTAGTATTTATAGAGCAGGACAACGTGTGTATCATAAGAAATTTGGCGAAGGTAAAATTAATTATGTTGAAACAGAAGGTGATGATGCTAAAGTTGATATTACTTTTGACAAAATTGGGCATAAACGTTTGATGGCAAAATATGCTGGTTTAGAGGTTTTAGATTAATAAAATAGACATCCTTTTATATAAAGATAAAGGATGTCTATTTTATATATTGTGGGCGTTGTATAATATTAAATTTTATTGTATATAAATTTATTTTATAAAATATTTGAAAACAGTAATTTCTATGGTATAATTTATAGTATATTTGTTTATGCCATAAGAAAGGAAGAAGAGATATTGAATCAGATATTAGATCATAGCGGACCAAAACAAGCTAGACCTGGAAAAAATCCAGCAGATACTTTGAAAATTATCAGAGTTTACGCTATTTTAATAATATTTTTTGGAATATTTTTTATTGCTAAAGGAAGCTATACTTTAAGCAAAAATAAAGAATTTCAGAAAAGTCAAATAAATGATCAAAAGTTTGCAGGACCGTTAATTGAGTTATATGCTGACAAAGATGAACTTTCAATAAGCGTTTCGTATGATTCTTCTATAGAGTCAATTTCATATCAATGGTATAGAGGAATAGTGACACCTGATGAAATTAAAGAATATGAAGCAAATAGAGAAGAAAAAAGTAATAGTTCAGACGAAAATGATGATGAAATTGAAGAAGAAAGTGATGATATAGCTGCTCTTGGAAAATTAGAAGAGAAAAAATTATCAAATGAAAAAAATGTAAAATTAGAAAAGATAGGAATTCCAAGAGGAGATACAACTGTTAGAATAATTGTTAGAGCAACTGATAATACTGTTGCAGAGTATATTCAAAGTTATCATACAGACGTAGGAGTAGATAAAATAGAACCTGAAATTAAAATAAGCCTTAAAGGAACAGTTTTAACAGTTATAGCAACAGATGAAACAGAAATTTCAAAATTGATTTATACTATAGGCGATAAAGATAGTGTAGAAATTACAGATAGACAAGACAAAAAGACTATAAAAACAGAAATTGTTTTAGATAAAGTAGAAATGAATGATATTACAATAAATGCTGTAGATAAGGCTCAAAATACAGGAACATATAATCAAGAAGTTGATTTTTATGTAGGAAAACCAGAAATAAATTTTGATGCAGAACCAGATTTAAGTAAAATATATGTTTTAGTAGCATATCCTAAAGGAATTACAAAGATTGAATATGAATTTAATGGTGAAAAATTTGTTAAAGAATTTGATAATCCATCAGAAAATAAAGAAATAGAGATTGCCTTAGATACAATAGAAGGATATAATAGGGTCGATGTTAAAGTATATACAGAAGAAGAACAGGTATATGCAGAAGATTATGGAGAATGTGAATATAATCCATAGAAAATAAAAGGTGGGATGAAAATTCCACCTTTTTGTATAAGTGAGGAAGATATTATGCATGAATTAATGTATTTAATAGCATATTTTTTTGTTTATTCATTTATTGGGTGGTGTTTAGAATCCACATATAAAACTATTTTACAAAAAAAGATTGTTAATAGTGGATTTTTAATTGGTCCATTTTGCCCAATATATGGATTTGGTGCATTAATAATGTATTTATCTCTTCGAAATTTGACAGATAATATTTTCATATTATTTTTGTTTGGATTAATAGTTCTTTCGATATTCGAATATTTTGTAGGAGTATTTCTAGAAGTAGTTTTTAAGACAAAATATTGGGATTATTCTAAAAACAAATTTAATATTCATGGTAGAGTTTGCTTGAAAAATTCTATTTATTGGGGAATATTAGGAATTATTTTTATGAAAATGATTCATCCAAAAGTAGAAAAAATAGTAAATGTAATTCCTGTAATTTATCTTACTGTAGCTATAGTAGCATTAATGGCAATTATGTTTGCAGATACTATAGTGACAATTATCAAACTTGTTAATATTAATAATAGACTTAAAAAATGGTCAGAAGTTACTGAAAATATTAGAAGTAGAATTGATGCTATCAATTTAAGAAATGCCATTAGATTTGAAAATATTAGAAATTCTAGATTTGAAAGTAATTTTAAATTAATGAAGAGAATAGGCGAGGCAAAAAATAGAAATGAATTGCTTGGAAGTTTAAAAGAAGAGCAACAACATTTACAAGAGAAGATAGAAAGAAGAATAGAGAGATTGAAGAAAGCATTCCCAACTATGCAGTCTGATAAATTATTGAAATTCTTAAATAATATGAAAAAATCTTGAAATTAAATTAATTTTAGGATATATATATTAAGAGAGGAAAACAAAGGAGAAATTTATGATACAAGATATCTATATAATTGATAATACTGAGAGTGTATTAAATGTATTAAATCAAATATTTAAAGATGATGTTGATTATCAATTTAGTTCTGTAAAAACAGAAGAACTAGAATTAGCTTTAAAAAATATACCTGACATGATTATAATTGATGAAGATACAATTAATGTAGATATTGTTGATTTGTGTAAAAATATTAGAGCAAATGAAGATAATAGTATAACTCCAATTGTTGTTATTTCCTCTAATTGGGATAAAGAACATAGAATAAAGATCTTAGAAGAATCTATAGAATATTTTATAATAAAACCAGTAGATAGAGAATATTTATATTATACGATAAAAAATATACTTAGATTGTTACAAAGTAATAGAACTATTAGTGCTTTAACAGGTTTACCCGGAAATATTCAAATTCAAGCGGAAATTAAAAAAAGATTATTAAATCGAGAGACATTTGCAATGTTTTATTTTGATTTAGACAATTTTAAAGCATATAATGATATATACGGTTTTTCAAATGGTGATGAGATTATAAAATTTACAGCAAGAACAATAGTAGATAATATACATAATTTAGGATTAGAAAATAGTTTTATAGGACATATTGGAGGAGATGATTTTATAGCAATATTAGAGTCTACTGACTATGATAAAATTGCTAAGGATATTATTTCTGATTTTGATACATATGTATTGGGATATTATAACGCTGAAGATGTTGCTAAGGGATTTTTAGAAGTAGCTAATAGAAGAGGAATTATAGAACAATTTCCACTTACTTCAATCTCAATAGGGGTGGTAGAAGTAACACCAGGAAGATTTAAAAATACACTAGAAATTGGAGAAGTGGGTGCTCAAGTAAAACATCAAGCAAAGTCAGTTATGGGAAGTACTTACGTGATAAATAGAAGAAAAAAATAAAGTCAATACTTGTCAATTATAGAAAAATATAGAAAAAAAGAGGTTTTAAGAGTAAAACCTCTTTTTTGTTTGAAAATAAATATGCGAAATCAGTATAAAAGTGTAGAAAATGAGAAATGCTAAAATATGAAATTTGCTAAAAAAGGTTATTAGTGGTATAATTAATAGTGCGTGACGAAAAAAATATATAAAAAAGGAGTGAATTTTATAGTAAGTAAGTGTATAAAATATTATGGTAAAAGACTAGTTAAACTTTCTAGTATTATCGCCATAGGTCTTTTTATAATAGCATTGTTCATTTGCGTTAAATATAAACCACTATATAAAGTTACGTTAGATGGTAAAGTAATTGGATATGTTGAAGATAAAGATAGAATGCAAGAAAAAATTGACAAGTTTGCAAATAACTTGGAAGGAAACATCACTTCAATAAAAGTCGAAGTAATGCCAGCTTATGAATTAGAATTAGTAAGTAATGTTAAAGAATCAGAGACTAAAGAACAAGAAGTTTTAGCTTTAATTGAAGAAAATGCAGAAATTAAATGTAGAACTTATGCAATTAAGTTAGATGGAAACGAAAAAGCTTGTGTTAATTCAATGGAAGAAGCAGAAGCGGTAGTAGCTGAAATTAAAACAAATGTTACTGAGCCAATAGAATTAAATTTAGAAATTGAAGAACAAGAAAGAAATAAAAAAGATGTAGTTCAAACAACTACAGAAATTGCTAAAGTAGAGATAAACAAAGATGTTGATGTAAAAGTTCAAGAATATGAAGCTGAGCAAGAATCAATAAGAAAGGCAGAAGAAGCTAGAAAAGCTGAAGAAGCAAGAAGAGCGAGAGCAAGAGCAGCTGAGGTTTCTGCTAGAAATAGTGTAAATAGAACAGCTGGAGCGTCTATACCAGCAACTGGAGCTACTTTTATGAGACCAGTTTCAGGTGGTATGATAACTTCTCCATTTGGGTATAGAACATCAGGATTTCATAAAGGTGTAGATATAGCTATATCTACAGGTACACCAGTTTATGCAGCGGCTTCAGGAACAGTAACATTTTCAGGATGGAACTCTACAGGATATGGATATTTAGTAATCATAGATCATGGTAACGGATATCAAACATATTATGCACATTGTAGTGCCTTATATGTATCTGCTGGACAATATGTTAATCAAGGACAAAATATTTCAGCAGTAGGTAGTACAGGAAATTCTACTGGTCCTCATGTACACTTCCAAGTAATGTATAATGGATCGGTACAAAATCCACAAAATTATATATAACAAAAATAAAGAAGCTAAATTTTAGATTTAGCTTCTTTTGTGTATTACAAATTGTTTAAAATCATTGTAATAATGATTTTTGAATGATATACTATCAATATCTTATAATATAGGAAAGTTTTGGAAACTTTCTACCAGTTCTAAAAGGAGTAATAGATGTTTTTTATAGGATCAGACCATAGAGGTTTTGAATTAAAAGAAAAAATAAAAAAATATTTAGAAAAAGAAAAAATAGAGTGTACAGATTGTGGTACATATTCAAAAGAAATTACACATTATCCTTTAATTGCTAAAGATATATGTAGTAAAATGGACAAGCAGAAAGATAAAGCAATTTTAATTTGTGGTTCTGGAATTGGAATGTCTATGGCAGCAAATAAATTTAAAGGAATAAGGGCAGGAGTATGTTTTAATAAATTAGCAGCACAAGATGGAAAAGAACACTCAAATATAAATGTATTAGTTCTTCCAGGAGAATTTGTTTCAGAAGAAGAAACTATAGAAATTATTGAAATATGGATAAATTCTGAATTTTTAAATGGAAGATATACAGATAGATTACAAATGATAGAGAAAATAGAAGAAGAAAATATGAAATAAGGAGCTAAAACTATGTGGGGAGATATTATTATTGCCTTTTTATTAGCTTTTATTACTGCATTTATGGTAACCCCTAAAACAATAAAGCTAGCAAAAAAAATAGGAGCAGTTGATAATCCAAAAGATGAAAGAAGAATTAATAAAGTAGTCATGCCAAGACTAGGAGGAGTAGCAGTAGTTTGTGGATTTTTAATTTCTATTGTCTATTTATTAATTAGTTTAACATTAGAAAATCAAATAAATTTAGTAGATGGAAATTATCATTTTAAATTAATAGGATTTTTTATAGGAATGATGCTAATAGTAATTACTTGTTTTATAGATGATGTTAAAGGATTAGGACCAGTTCCAAAATTAATTGTTCAAATTTTAGCAGCATGTGCTGTAGTTTCTTCAGGAATTAGAATAAATATATTAAATATAGACTTTTTTAAACAATTTGGGGATTCAGTTAATTTTTTAAATACAGTTTCAACTATAATAACGATTTGTTGGATAGTTGGACTAACAAATGCAATTAATTTAATAGATGGATTAGATGGTTTATCTTCAGGAATATCAATAATCTCATGTGTATCTATGTTAATTGTGTTTGTATTAAATGGTTCACCTATTATAGCAATATTAATAATAACATCATTAATAGGAGCGTTAGTTGGATTTTTACCTTACAATATGAATCCTGCTAAAACATTTATAGGAGATACAGGTTCTAACTTTTTAGGATATACTCTAGGTGTTATTTCTATTATTGGTGTTGCTAAGACATATACAGCTTTAGTTGTAGCATTACCTATAATTATTTTAGGTTTACCAATATTTGATACAATATTTGCAATTATTAGAAGAATAATAAAAAATAAATCATTAAAAGGAATAATGAAACCTGATGCAGGTCATTTACATCATAAATTATTAAGACACGGATTTTCACAAAAAGAATCAGTTTTAATTTTATATTGTGTTAGCGCATCACTTGGTATGTTTGCAATAGTTTTATTAGAAAGTGGAGTTTGGAAAGCATTATCATTTTTACTAATTGCTATAGCAGTATTTGCTTTAGGATATAAAGAAGTTTTTGATGACTCAAAAAATGATACAGAAACTAAAGAAAAATAAATTACAGGAGTAAGTATATGAAGAGATTTCTTTTAAAAGAAAAAGGTATTACGATGATGGCACTTGTTTTAACGATTATAGTTATGATTGTTATAATGTCAGTATTATCGTTTTATGTGATGAACTCTATACAGACAGAAAATTTTCAATCAATGAAAGCTGATATAGTCGAGATTGAAGGAAAAGCATTATCGTATTATGCAGAAAAAGGAATTTTACCAGTATATTCTGAAGATACAGCACATCCAGAGAATAGAAAACATGCAAGGGATATGAAAGGTGATAGAGATTTTTTTAATCCTAATGATGGACTTATGTATGGTAAAGTAAATCTAGAGTTGTTAGGTGTTACACCTTCATATAAAACTACATATTATATGAATTTAGAAACACTTACTGTTTATGCTATTGATACTATAAAAATAGAAGGAAAAGATTATCCAAGACCATATGAAAAGTTTGCAAAATTAAATATTTCGAATAAGCATAATGAATTTTTAGATGTACCACCTGAAATGTTTAATATAGATTCTGACGGAGAAATATTATCAATAAATCAAGATTGGTGTGTTCAAAATGCTAGCAGTTTATCTGAATATCTTACTGTTAGTGGTCAAAAAATTACGTTTCATAATTTAGTTTTTCCAATGTATGATAAAAATGGAAATGAGATTACACAAATTAGTGATAAAATTTTTAATGATTCAGGAACACATGGATTAAAAGTTGACGGAAGTATGAAGATACCTGCTACGATTGAATATATAGATGAACATGTATTTCCTAATAATTGTAATATAGAATATTTATATATAAATTCTAAAACATTTAGTGAAAATATGTTTTCTGGAGGTAATAAAAAAATATATACGGTTCGTATAGGCCCAAATTGTGAATCAATAAAAGGAATAGCAGGAACTAACATTACTAAATTATGGGTAGATAATACAAATTTAAGCGAAGGATGTTTTGAAAGTTGTAATAGTTTAGAATTATTGGTTTTATCTAATTCTATAGAAAGAATACCAGATGGTTGTTTCACAAATACAAACATTAGAACAATACTTACAGATGATGTAGTAAATTTAAAAGATGGAGAAATTTGGCCAGCTTCTGGAACATATAAAGAAGGAAATATAATGATGCCATATAGATTAAAAGAAATAGGTTCGAGTGCTTTTAGTCCTTGCAATTTCTTAAAAGGTACGTTAGATTTAGAATATTATTCACCTAATCTAGAAGTAGTAGAAGGTGGAGCTTTTTCAAACACAGGCATAAACTTAGTAAAATTACCTAAAGATACTAAAATTCAAAGTAATGCATTTCCTGGTGGTGCTGCAATTGAGAGAGCAAAATAAAATAAAAAAACGAGTTACAAATTTACTTTAACTCGTTTTTTTATGTAATGTTACTATAATAAGATTTAAAATTTGACAAGAAAAAGTTAAATATGGTATAATATGAGTGTAGCGTTATGCTCTATAAAAAACAATAGGAGGTGTACGATATGATCGTACGGGTAAACAAAGACAGGAGCTATCTTGTAAGAGAAACTACTGAAGAAAAGGCACTTGAAAAGGTGCAGCTGGGCCGGAGAATGGCTGATCAGTTTAATGGGCAGGTCCTGAAAGAGACCAAGTTGCGCGAGGGCGCGTATCTGATGGTCATGTACTTCATGGATCAGACACAGGTCAAAGACTGGGAAGCCCGGACTGGCATCAGCATCGTAGTACCCACGGCTGAGACCTTTATCGTCAGCGATGATAATGATACTTTGGCCATGATGCAGTGTGGCAGAGCAAAGGATTCGGCATCTAAGAACAGCGGAACGCTGCTGATGGAGAAGAGGTTGCAGGACGGCATTTATCTGTTGATTCTCCTTTTCCAGGAGTACTCCCTTAAGGAGTTCTGGGAATCCTCCCTGGGAGTGAGGTAAAACAAGCTCCCATAGGCAGGCGGACGAAATTTGTCCGCCTGCCTTGGCATTATAATATTATTTATATCAAGTTAACAGATTTTTGAAATCTGTTTTTTTTTATACTAAAATCATACTCAAAATAAGAATTCCTATATTTTTATCATATATATCTTGAAATTGTGAGATAGGAAGAGGGTTTTCTCCTATACCAGATTCAATTGTATATCCAGGAAGATTATAATTTTGAATAAACCAATCTTTATATCCAGCAAAACCAGAAGAATATGGTGTTGATTCTAAAAGATAACCACTTACATTGCTAAGCTGTCTTCCAATTTCATATGAGTTAGGTGGAAGGTAGTTTAAGAACTTCCAATAAATTGTTTCACCTTGAGTGTGATAAGCGAGAATTAATGAGAAATTTTTTCCTAATGTAAAATTATATAAGGCCTTTGCTTCTGGTGCATATAAAGGAGCTGGACCAACATAGTCACGTGGACCAGGCATTGTGTATCCTTGAGCAAATTTATTTTTTCTGGCTGTTTCCCATTCAGCAGGAAATTGTAAGTTTAAGTCAATCCCCCTCGAAGCTCAAACCGTCCACTTTTTTAAAAAAATCTATAAAATCTAGTAATCATCATACTTTGAAGAATTTGATTATTGATATTTAAAAGAGATTATTTTTATAAAAAGAAAGGTAAAAAAGATATGATAAAAAATATTGAAGAATTGTTTGACGCAATGCAAGAAAAAATAGTGCTTAAAATTGACGAGAATGGTGAAATAAGTAATTTGTGGAGTGAACTTAATAAATTAGATGAGCTATTAAAAAATTCGATAGAAAAGGAAAATTATGAGTTGTTTGATAAATATTTAAGCAAAGAGGCAGAATTGATTGATTTAGAAAGGAGACAAGCTTTTGCTTATGGGTTTAGGTTGGCTAATAAGTTGATGATGGAGAGTATGAAGGAATAAAAATATCTTATATGTCAAAAAATGTAAAAATATGTAGCATTATAATTAATATAGTGTTATAATACAATTGAATACAAAAGATAAAACAATATGGAGCTTTATTCATATTGTTTTTTTATATATAGGGGAATTTTAGATGAAGATGAGTTCTTTAAAAAAATGTATAGAAAATGGAGAATATCTATATATAAATGAGAAAAAAATAAAAATTTTGGAAATATATGAAATATTTAATCTATGTGAGATTATTTATTTAGATGACTATGAAATAGAAATAATAGATGTAATGGCGATATCGAATGAAAAGAAATACAATAAATTTATATCATTACATAGATTTAAAGAGGTGAATTATTAATTGAAAATATTATATGATGGAAAAGAATTAGATCCTAATAAATGGGAAGAACTAATAGATAAATTATATAGAATAAAATATAAAGATGAAGGTTATCAATATATACCAGCTAGAGGTGGAGGAGACTATGGAATTGAAGGATATACAGAAACAGGAAAAGTATATCAATGTTATTTTCCAGAGGGGGAATATTCACCTAAAGATTTGTATGAGAAATTAAGAGATAAAATGTCAATAGACCTTGGAAAGATAGAAAAAAATCAACAAGAATTAATAAAATTAGGAATTACTAATATAAAAGAATGGAATTTTGTTGTTCCAAAATATGAAGACAAAAAGATATTAATACATGCTAATACAAAAGAAAAAGAAATATTGAAGTTAAAAGCTGATGGAAAACTTTCAATTATTGATGATGATTTTAAAATTTATGTTAGAGTATTAGATGATTTTAGTCAAGAAATGAATGTGTTAATAAATATTAAGAAAGAATATAAATATTTATTACCTAAAATTAAACAAATTGATTTTTCTTTATGTGATAGTGAAAAGAAAGCTAATATATCCAGAAAAATTATGAATTTGCGTAATAATGTAAATGATGATATTACTAAGAAAATGATTAATACTTTTATAGAATTTTATATTAAGGGAATAGAAATGTTAAATGAAATTAGAAAGTATTCATCGGAGTTATATGAAGATATAATAGAAATTGAAAATACATATAGAATTAATATGGAATTAAAATGTAATAGTAACATGGATAGTAGTATTAATTTTAAATTATTTTCAGAAATATTAGATGATTTTGAAAAAAAATTGAAAGAAGAATTAGGAGAGATATTAAGTTATAGTGATATAGGAGAATTAAAACAAGAGATGATAGGCAAATGGCTTGCAGAATGCCCATTAAATTTTGCTAACTAGTGGAGGAAATATATGTTAGAACAATTTTTTAATGATAAAATTAAAATAAAATTCCAAAATAGACCTATTGCAGTTCCATATGATTATAGAATCATTTATAAAGTATCACAAATAGTATTAATAATAGGAACTGTTTGTAAAAGAGGTGGATGTTCAAGTATAAAATTACATATACTTTCTAACGCATTGACTTCTAGTTCTATGTTAGATGAGCTAGAAAAATTATTCGATAACAAAATAGAGATTATACCTATAGTAAGATTTGAGCAAGCAGTTACAAGAGCTGTTAATTTTGCAATAGCAGATAAATTAATTGAAATTCAGAGTAGTAATTTAAAATTGAAATTGACAGCTAAAGGAAGACAATTATATGAAGAAATAATGAATGATGATAGTATAATGGTATTAGAAAAAGAAGAATTAAACCGTGTAAAAGATAAAATAAAGGATGATGTAATAAATAGAATAGTTGAGAAATGGGGGCAAATAAAAGATGCTAGAGATTAATGAAATAAAATGCATAATTATTACTGCAAATGATGGTAAATTTGGATTTAATCACAAATTTAATAAAGGTTTAAATCTTATTGCAAGTACTGAAAATACAAAAGGAAAAAGTTCAATTCTTGAATCTATATATTATTGTCTTGGAGTTGAAGAATTGTTAGGTGCAATTAATGAGAAAGCACTAACACCAGTTTATAAAACAGCAATTGACTACGGTGAAAAAAAGAATATTGTACCAATTAAAACAAGTTTCTATTTGCAAGTTACTAATCATAGAAAAGATATTATTACTATTAATAGAGATATAGAACATGGTACAGTCAGTAATAATTTAATAAAGGTTTTTTATGGTAACATTAATCAGGCACAAAATTCAGAATGCTATTTTCAAGAAATGTTTGTAAACACTCCTGGAGGAGCTACATCTAGTAAGGGATTTCATAAATTTTTAGAAGAATATATTGGATGGAAGCTTCCAAGTGTACCTACATTTGAAGATAAAGATAGAAAATTATATTTACAAACGTTATTTTCAGCAATGTTTATTGAACAAAAAAAAGGTTGGTCTAATTTATTAGCTACACTTCCTAATTATCGGAATAAAAGATATTAAAACAAAAGTAATTGAATATCTTTTAAATTTAGATACTATTGAAAATGAAAAATTAAAAATGGAATGTAAAATAGAGGAAACAATCATAAGAGAAAAATGGACAGAAATTGTACAAAATATAAATATATTATTAAATAATGAAATGTGTACAATACGTGCATTATATGATAAACCTAGAATAATTGATGAAGAAAATATCAAACAAATGATAATTTTTAAAAAAAATGATGAAAAAGAGATAGAATTAGATAAATATATAGAAGAGAAAAAGATAAAGGCAGAAAATTTGTCACAACAAAGTTTGAAGGTTGGAAATAACATCAATGAACTTGAAGCTAGATTGAAGAGTCTTCAAAATGAAGTTCAAATTCAAATGGAAAAACGACAGTATAAAAATAAAGAACTTATATTAGAAAAGTTAGCTATTAGCAAATTAATTGATAATTTAGAAATAATAAATAAAGATTTAAATAATAATAAAGACATTAATAAACTAAAAAAATTAGGAGCAATGCAGGAAAGTAGTTTAATTAAAAATGTTTGTCCAACATGTAATCAAAATATTAAAGATTGTCTGTTAGATCAACCAATGATAAATCAAATCATGAATATAGATGAACAAATTGGACATCTTTCTGATCAAAAAAAGATGATAGAGTATTCTTTAAATTCTCATAAAAATAACAGTTTAAATATTGAAAGCGATTTAAAAATATTAGAAGCAGAAATAATGTCAAAAACAAAAGAAATAAGAAGAATTACAAATGATATTTATTCTACAGATGAAAGTTTATCAACAACTATTGTTTATGAAAAAGTTCATATAGAAAATGAGTTAGAAAATTTGGCAAAAATGAAAGAAAATATAAACATGTATATAAATAGTTTAGCAAATTTATCTAAAGAATGGTTAGAATTTAAAGATAAAAAAGCTAGTTTGCCGAAGGGGATTTTTTCAGATAAGGATTTAGAAAAAATTGAAAAATTGAAAAAAATATTTATAGATAAATTAAAAACATATAATTATTCAAGTAATCAAAATATTTATAATATTGAAATTTCAAAGGACAAGCTAATACCAACTTTAAATGGATTTGACCTGATAAAAGATGGGTCTGGAAGCGATTTAATAAGAATTATATGGGATTTTACGTTGTCATTATTATCTGTTTCTAATATGACAAATGGAAACCATATGCAATTGGTAATATTTGATGAACCAGCACAACAAAGTATAGAAAATAAAGATTTATATAGTTTTATTAATGATTTAATTGATAATTACAATAATTCACAAATTATAATAGGAATTACTTTAAATAATGCTGAACTAGAAGAGTATGTAAAAAATAAAAAAAATATTAATTTAATATTAATAGAAGATAAAGCAATAAAGCCAATAGAAGGCTAAAGTATTGTAGTATAAAAAATACAATGATTAATTAAAATGGTATTTTTTATAGGATATGGAATTTAATAATATTATTTATAAAAACTGTTGATCTTTTTCAAAAAATCTATTATAATTATAAAAGATCTTTACAAAACAAGAAAAAAGTTATACAATAAGCAACAAAGAGAGGAAAAATATGGAAAAGACAATGTGCGAATTATTTGCAGGAGTTGGAGGTTTTAGAGTTGGTTTAGAGAAATCTGATTCTTCTTGGAATACAGTTTGGGCAAATCAATGGGAGCCAGGAAAAAAATCTCAACATGCATTTGATTGTTATGTAAAAAATTTTGGAGAAAATAAAAATTATATTAATGAAGATATTGCAAGTGTAAATAAGGAAACGATACCAAATCACAACTTGTTAGTAGGTGGTTTTCCTTGTCAAGATTATTCTGTTGCTCATACAGGAGCGGAGGGAATTGAAGGGAAAAAAGGTGTTCTTTGGTGGCAAATTAGAGAGGTACTAGAAACAAAACAACCTAAGTTTGTTTTACTAGAAAATGTAGATAGATTATTAAAATCTCCTGCAAATCAAAGGGGGAGAGATTTTGGAGTTATTTTAGCTTGTTTTAATGATTTAGGATATTCTGTTGAGTGGAGAGTAATAAATGCAGCGGAATATGGATTTGCCCAAAGAAGAAGGAGAACTTTTATATATGCTTATAAAAATTCAACAAAATATTTTAAAAGAATAGAAGATAAATCATTAGAGAATATAGTTTTTAAAGATGGATTTTTTGTGAGTGAATTTAAAATTGCAAATAACACAAATGGAAAGCTGTATGATTTTAAATATAAAGATATTTATGATGTTTCAGATAATTTTAAATTAGATTTTAAAAATGCTGGAGTTATGAGAAATAATCAAATATATACAGTAGATGTAATTCCACAGGAGAATAAGCCTACAGTGTTAAGAAAGATTATTGAAGATAAAGAAGTTGATGAAAAATATTACATAGGAAATAAACTAGAGAAATGGGAATATTTAAAAGGTGCAAAAGATATTTTAAGAAAAGCTGGAACACCACATGAATATCACTTTAGAGAAGGAGCAATACCATTTCCTGATTCTTTAGATAAACCAGCAAGGACAATGTTAACAAGTGAATCTAGTTTAAATAGAAGTACACATGTTATAGAAGACCCAAAAACAAAGTTGTATAGGAAATTAACACCAATTGAAACTGAAAGAATAAATGGTTTTCCTGATAACTGGACAAATACAGGAATGCCTGAAAGTTTTAGATATTTTTGTATGGGAAATGCGTTAGTAGTACGGTTTAATTGAAAAAATGGGAAATACTTTAAATAAAATATTTGAAAGCGAAGATTAATCTTCGCTTTCAATTTGTGCTTTTATATATTTCATATGAAACCAAAAACATTGTTTTTTGGAATATTTTCCGTCTGGAGTAGGATAAACATCTTTTTTATTACGTCCATGAGGTCTTACATGTAATATTGGACTTTCACTTGTTTTTGGTAAATTAGTATACTTATTATTTTTTATTCTATTAACAGTTTCTTCCCAAACACGTTTTATTTCAGTATTTAAATCGCTTGCTGGTACGTTCCAAAACATAGCTTTTTTAAATATTAAAGTATTTTCATCTGTGTATTGATAAATCATAAATAAATATTTGGTACTTGAAAACGTTTCATATAATTCAGATGTTTCCCAGTTTTCATTGATAATTTCAGTATATTTAAAAGTTGGAAAAGACATATGCTCTTCTGGCATACCTTTTTTATTTAATCTAATTGCTTTGACCTTTATATTGGCTTTTTCAAATTCTTCGATTTTATCATTTACTACATTTAGCATTTTCTTTGCTAAATCATATGTAAATGATTTATTTGATAAAGGTTTGTCAATATTAAGTTTATATCTTAATGCTTCTACATCTTCACCATAATAATTGGATAGCTTTTCAACAATATATTCTTCAAGTGTTTGTTCTTTTAATATATTAGAATCTTTGATAACAGATTCATAAGAAGTATTATCATTAGCTATATAATTATTTAATATATAACTCATATATGATTGCTTTAAACAAAAAGCACGTTGTTGTGCAACTATATCATTAAAGGGCTGTTCTCTAATAGAATTTGCATTTGCTCCTTTAGTACAAGCTCCTAAATAGTTAGTATCTCCTTCTGATATTTCATGTGCTTTTCCTTTTTTTATCTTATCTATAATTGTGTAATAATCTTTTTTTATGATTTCTAAATCACTTTCAGGAAACTGAAATAATTTTATATAATTCATAAGATATTCTATTCTAGTTTTTGTTGGGTCATATAAATAATATACTAAAAGCATTAATGCGCATTTTTGATACATATGACTACTTTCAAATTCATCTTTGTAATCATTCATGTAATCAATCATTGTTAGTACAAGTCTTTCTTTTGCTCTTAATGTATGATTTTTATTTATTAAATATGGAGTTACTTTTAATTCTATACCAGCTTCATTAAAATCAGCTCTAGAGTCACTATTAGGTTTGTAGAAAAAATAGTGTTCTTCAATTAAATTTCCTAATCCACCTTTTGATTTTGAATTATTATAATATTCGTATAGCAAACTTCTATCTTCGTTAGTTAAGTTTGGGTCGTTATCTAGAACATCTTTAAATGTTTTTCCTTTTAATTTTATAGCATAATTTTCAATTGATTTTTTTGATGTTTTGTCATATGGTAATTGATTCATAATATAACTCCTTTTATAGTATTTTAAGAATAGTTAAATATTACCATAAGTTTTAAGAATATTCAATCTAAATATTGATTTATATAGATTTGATTATATTTGTATGATAAAATATAAATTACGAAAAAGGGAGGTGCGTTTTGCTAGAAATATTTACAACTAGAGAAATTGCAATATGTATATGGTTTTTAGTTTTTATCATTGCAAGCTTTCTTAATGATAAAATAAGAAAAAGTATTATTAATGTGGTTAAATGTTTACTAAGTATTAAATTAGTAGTACCTTTCTGTATATTATTTTTATATACAGGCATAGTAACATTAACTTTGCAATTATTTTCTATAGAAATTAGTAAGTTTATCAAAGATATTTTATTATGGTTTATTTTTGCAGGTATTCCTTTTTCATATTCATCTATAAGTAAGGATATAGATAGTGTATATTTTAAAAAATATATTTTTGATAATATAAAAGTTATAGCAGTGCTAGAATTCATGGTTAGTACATTTACTTTTAAATTATGGATTGAATTAATTATTATTCCAATTATTATAATTATTTCTGTATTAGATGCAGTTACAGAAATGAAAGAAGAATATAAATCTGTTCATAAATTTTTATCTTATATATTAAGTTTAATTGGAATTTATATTATATTATCATCTTTATGTGTAGCTATTGACACGTATTATAATTATACAATTGTTGATTTAATAATTAGTTTTTTTATTCCATTTATATTTTCAATATTTTTTATTCCAGTAACCTACATTTTTGTTTTATATGCAAGATATGAAACATTATTTTGTAGAATGAGTTTTAGAGAAAATAGGGATACAAAAATAAAAAATAGAATTTATATTATAAAAAATTTTAAATTTTCTTTAAAAAAGATAAAATATTTTACAGAGAATTGCTTATATAAAACTTATACTAATATGAGAGAGGAAGAATTAAAAAAATTAGTTTGTGAAACAAATGTAAATTATAAATTAAAGTAAGTATTATAATTTTATATTATTCTAGTAATTTCTTCAATAAAGCTTTTATTAGTAAAAATATACTCATCATATTCAAAACCGAAAGATTCTCTCAAAATTTTTAATAGATAAATTTTCATTTCTATGGTCTAGCGAATATTTTATAGCATTTCTAATTTGAGCAGAATTGAAAGAAGGATAACTATTTGCAATTTCATTATAAATATCTTCCAAGATATAGAACTCGTTATCAGAGATAATTAATAATTGAATAGCTTTATTAATAAACTTTGTTCCTTTTAGAGTGGGATTTAAACCTAAAGAACGAAGTTTATTATTTATTGATAAAACTTGTGTTGGACTTATTGAATTAACTATTGTACCAGTATAAATATTCAATTTTATTACCCCCTCTTTAGATTATCAAAGTAAATAGAATTAAATGCTTAAGTGTAGTATTCATAAGTAATTGTAATATTAGTATAGCAAAAAAAAAGTTTACATAACAAATAAGTTAAAAGTGCATCATATGCACTAAAAATGGCTAGTTTTTATTAGAAAATTATAAGAAAATAGAAAAAATAACTTAAAAATTATTAAAATCTTAGGAAAAAATACAAAAAAATAAAAATAGTGCATATTATGCACTAAAATATAAAAAGAAAAACACAGGTGCAACTAATGAAAAACCTGTGTCTTCTAGTTTTAAACGTAAGTTCAAAACTATAATTAATCTAAATTATTGCGAGTAACTTAGAGTAATTAACTAAATTATAAAATAAATCTATATAAATATCAATTATTTTTAAATAAGTAAGGGGAAAATTCTTTCCCCTAAAGTCACGAATGACTATAAAATCGGAAAACCTGGTGTTCCGTCCGCCTAAATATTGAGCTTTCATTAGTTGCTTCTCCTTTATGTAGATTCTATCAAGTAAACATCAATATCAAATATATAACGAGAAACAACTCGAAATATAATAAACCAGGCACTCGCAATGCCTGATTAATAATTGATCATCAAGCATTGCTTGTGGAATGGATTTATAATTAAGTTATAAAAAGCCATTCGGATACTATATTTAGTTACTTTAATTATACCACAAATTGAATATTATGTAAATTTATGGTATAATTAAAGGTGTATATTTTATTAAAGGAGTAGTAGATAATGAAGCAATTTAATAAAATAGAATTTGGAAATAAATTGAGGTCTGCAAGACTTAAAAAGGAAGTTTCTCTTGAATATGTTGGTAGGAAAATTGGCAAGAGTTCAACAACAGTTGGTAGATATGAAAGAGGAGAAGTTATACCTAATGCTAAGATATTAGGTAAATTGTGTGATGTTTTAGATATTTATAATAGTGATTTATATAAAGAAGATAGTAATAATATTATAAATATAGAAAATAGTAAAAATCCATTTAAAACAGATAAATTATATTTATATTATCAAGGGTTTGTGGGTAAAAAGAAACTAGGAAAGTTTAAGTTTATTATTGAATTAAAAGAAAAAAGTGACTTTATTGAAGTTAGGATATCAGATTATAAAACAAAGAAAACAATTTTAATTGGCAGTATGTTAGCAGACAACTATATAGTAACTATTAGAACAGAAAACTTTAAAGCTAATTATCCAAGATTAGAAACAAACCAAATTATATTAAACATTTCAGATGGTACAGAAAACATAGTTGTAGGAATGATGATGTGCACTAATGGAGAATATGTGCCTAATATAAAGAAGTGTCTAGTTTCTAAAAAAGATTTAATATTTACAGATGAAATGCTAAATATGTTATTACTTACAGATGAAGAAAAAGACGGAATATTTAAAAACAATATTTGGCAAGCTGATATAAGTAGAATAGAAGAATTTGAATATAAAGAAGATTAATAAATAAAATATAAAGAATCCTTTGAAGTGTAGTTTATGTACTATATTTCAAAGGATTTTTTATTTGATATAAAATAACACCAATTTTTAAATAAAAGTTTTAAAAGTATCTATTTTAGTATGGTTTACAGAATTTAATATAATAAATTTTTCTTACAAACTATTACAAAACAGTTTATTCCCTTATATTTTATTGAGTTTCCTTACAAATACACTTTTAATTATTAATTCAGAGTATTATTAAATCAAGCTTAAGCAAAAATAGATTTCCGGAAATCAAAATATTTTAAGGAGCGAAAACATGAAATATTTTGATAAGAAAAAAACAAAAGATAAGATTAAGAAAATACAAAAAGTAGACTGTGTATTTACAGATGATGTAGTTAGTTTAGATGATGAAAAAGTACAAAAAATGTTAGATATACAAGTTTATCAAATTTACTTAAAAAAGCAATCAGAAGAAAATAACGAAAATGATGACAAGAAAGCTGGTGATTGCTAATGAAAAATGCACGAGTAATTTACAGAAGATTGGAAGAATCACTAAAGAAAAAATCTTATATTAACTTAAATCATAGGTGGGTAAATTCAAAAGACGATTTAATAGAAATCTCAAGCATTTTTAGAGATTTACGATATGAAACTTTTAGAATTATTTATTTAAAAGGTAATCGAATTGTAGGTTATGAATCTATAAGTTCAAGAACTCCAAGTTTAGTGCAGATTTTTAAAAGAGATAAACAAGGACGAGTAAATGTAGAAAGATGTATTTATAAAATTTTAGATAGAATGAATAGACTAGAAGCGGATAATTATTATCTTGTACATAATCACCCAAGCGAGAATGCAAAATCTTCAATAGATGATTTAAGAACAACTGAATTTTTTGCTAAAAAAGTAAAAGGATTTAAAGGACATCTAATAGTAAATACTGAAAGTTACGCTTGGATTTCTATTGATAAGTCAGGAGTTGCTGTTCCTGAAAACTATTTAAAAATTAATAAAAGAAAACTAAAGAATATGGCAAAACAGTTAAAAGAAAAAAGTATTTATGATGTAAAAATACTTTGTAGAGACGATTTAGTAAGTTTAATGCACCATATAAAAAATAGTCCTGATTATTCAACAGCAATACTTACAGATGCTATGGGAAAAGTAAGACTTATTTTAGATATTCCAAATCATTTTATGAATATGCAAGAAACACAAATAAAAGGATATTTTAGAAATTTAGCAAGAGAATCTGGAAGTACGAGAGTATTTTTTGCAACACAAGATAACGATACCTATAAAAAAGCTGTTAAATTTCAAGAAAGTGGAATTTTAAAAGACTGTATATGTTATAAGGATGATTCAGATAAAATCTATGTTTACGAAAAGTCATATTTAAAAGTAAAATCAGATTTATTTGATGATTTAAAAATAAGTGATGCTCAAGAAGAATATACACAAGAAAATAAAATTAATGAAGAAGAACTTATAAACTTCTCTGTTCCAAGAGGAAAAATGAGAGTTTTATATAAGAAGGTTGGAGAAAATCCAGTTGTAAAGATTATTAATGCTTCATTAGAAGCTAAACAAGAACTAGTTGGTGGATTAATAGAAGTTGTACCTTATGAAAATGTGCTAATTATCTGTAATGAAGAAGGAAAAATTTTAAATCTTCAACCTAATGTTGTATTTGATTATGACTATATTGCAGGAGATTTCTTTGTAATTGGAGATGACTATGAGCATGGGGATTTTAAAAGTTTAACAAAAGATGAAATAGAATATTATAAAAATGATTTATCAAAAAGAGCGTTTAAATATCAAAAATATAAAAATTGGCTAGAAGAAAGGAAAAGTCCCCAGCAAGGACAAGAAGAAAGAGATATATGAAAAGATTAGATTAGTTAAACTAAATGATGAAAATAACAAAGATAATCAAAGTTTAGAATTAATTTTAAAAATTCAAAATGATATTTTGGAATATATAAAAAACAATATATTAAATAATAACTAAATATGAACGGAGATAATATGGAAAATAAAAATTTAATAGGAATTAATGATGATTTATTAAATGCTATTAATAAAGAATTAGAGAAAAAATACCAAAGAGGAATAATATCAGTAATAGAACTAGAAGAACAAACAAGGCATTTTGAGAATATAAGAAAAGATGAACAGGCTAAAATAAATTTAAGTAAAGTTTTTAACCAAGATTTACAAGAATATCAAAAAGGCTTGAAGAAATATAATGAGAACTTTGCTGAAAAGTTTTTAAAAAAACTTTTTGAAAATAAAGAAGATTTGAGCAGATAAGGTTGATTCTCTATAATAGAGAATCAACTAAGGGGTTATTAGGGGAGCAATCCCCTAATCATACAGAGGAACTTGTTTCCTCTAGTATGTTAGAGCAAAAAAATTGCTTGTGTTATTAGAGTCAAAAAATATAGCGAAACATTAGTAATTCTACGAAGAAGAATCAAAATAAAAAAATAAGGAGATATTTAATTGAGTTATGCAATAATTAGAAATACAAAATATACAATGGGACAACTGAATGGGATTTTTAGGCATAACGAGAGAAAAAACACTAACTATTCTAATAAGGATATAAATAAATCAAATGGAATACATAACTATTCAATAAAACCTTGCAATGTACCATATAGTAAGAGATTTAAGGAGATAAAAAATGCGTATAATTTGCAAGGAAGACTAAAGAAAATATCTAATGTAGCTTGTGAATATGTTATAACTTCAAGCAAAGAATTTTTTGAAGAAATTGGAGAAAAAGAAACAAAGAGATATTTTGAAACAGCATATAAATTTGTTGCAGGATTTAAGAACTTAGGAGAACAATATATTATTTCTGCAAAGGTACATATGGACGAAACAACTCCACATATGCACTTGGTTTTTATTCCAGTTGTACACAAAATGGATAAAAAAAGTGGAAAAATAATCGATAAAATTTCTTGTAGTGAATTTTGGCAAGGAAAAAATAGTTATAAGGTTTTACAAAATAATTTCTATAAATATATGACAAGAGCGGGATTTGAGCTAAGTAGAGGTGAAACTGAAAAAAATGAGCATATACCAATAGAGAAATTAAAAGTAATAACTAATTATGAAGTTCAAGAATTTGAAAAACAAGCTATAAATTATGAAAAAGAGATTGAAACTGATAATATTCAGGTATTAAAAGAAGAGTATAAGAGAGTAATTAGAAAATTTAATACTTTAGCAAAACAATATACAAGAATAAAAG
>CAQPBJ010000008.1 GCA_948852945.1 uncultured Clostridia bacterium
AATGTTCATTAAATATATAAATTTCTGTAAATTTTATATTTTTAATTATACCACACATCTATTTTATATGGATTATATCAATTTGTCAAGTTTATTAATATGCTAAACTTTACCAATAAAAAAGAAGTATATCTTTTTAAGACATACTTCTTACATTTAAAATATATTGGGAATTTTAATATTTTCATCTTTAAATGGATTTTCATTAACATACAAAAATTTGGAAGTAACTTCTCTTTTGAACCTATCAGCATATTCCATATTTTTAGTTAAAATTATACTACAGTATTTTTCTCCAAAATTATTAAAAGCATCTATTACATCATCAAAATCCATATCTTCATATATTTCTGCTTCAATACTATTTTCAAAACAACAATTAAAAATTTCTCTTGCTAAGTCTTCAAATTCTTCATCTTCACAATAAATATCAATAACATTATAAGGTATATATTCCATCTCTATATTAGTTATACTCTTACATACATTAAATAAATTTTTATCACCCAAAAATATTATTTTATTTAAGTATTCTTTTTTTTCTTCAATAAAATCTTTATTTTCATAATTATTAAAAGAAACAATATCAAATAATTTATAATCTCTTAAAATTTCTTTATATAATTCCACAATTAATTTATTTACCCCTAAACACATATCATCTATAAGTAAATTAACTATTTGACCATTTAATAGTGCTGATAACAGTAACTCTATAGTAACCACAGGATTACCATAATAAACAACCATTACGTTTTTTGTTTCTTTTTCTATTGGTTCCTTATCAATATATAAATCAATTGTTTCTAACAACTTTTCTAAATATACTACTTTTTTGTTGTATTGATAATCAATCTGATTTAATTTTTCAATTTCTTTTTTGGCATCTTTTAATTCTGTTTTTAATTCTCTACAAATTTTATTAAATATAGTACTTGAAATTTTAACATCTTTTAATTTTGTTATTATCTCCACTGTTTACAATCCCCTTGATTTATTCCTTATCTGTTTTATTATTTAAATATATTTTTTAACATATTCTTCAAATTCTTCTTTTGGAATTGGTTTTGAATAATAATATCCTTGAATTACATCACAATTTAATTTTTTCATAAAATCTACTTGTTCTTTAGTTTCAACACCTTCTACAATTGTTTTAACTTCAAGACGTTTTGCTAAATACATAATATAATTTATAATATTTTCACTACTTGATAAATCTGCTTTATCTACAAACACTTTATCAATTTTTATAACATCAATAGGCATATTCTGTAGCATACTTAATGATGAATACCCTGTACCAAAATCATCTATCGAAATCATGAAACCTTTTTCTTTTATATTGTTTAAGATTTTTAGTATATTAATATTATCATCCATTGTTGCACTTTCTGTAATTTCTAAATCAATTTTACTTCTATCTAATTTATATTGATCAGCAATTTCCACATATTCATCAATAAATCTTTCATTAATAAAATGCTCTTTTGAAACATTAATTGAAACTACTGGTTGGAATCCAAACATTTCTTTCCAAGAAGCAATATCACTACATGCTTGTTTAAAAACATATAAATCTAATTTTAATATAAATTTATTTTTTTCAAATAATGATATAAATTTACCTGGTGGAACCATGCCATCTTCTGTTTGCCATCTAACTAAAGCTTCTGCACCTGAAATTGTTTCACTTTTAGCATACATCTTTGGTTGATATACTACTTTAAATTCATTATTTTCTAAAGCCTTTTCCATTGTAGACTCAATTTTTTGTTCTTCAACTAATTGATTTTCAAGTTTTTCATCAAAAATATAGTAATTCTGATGATATAATCCTTTCATTTCAGCACGAGCCATGTATGCTTTATCTAAAATTTGATTTATATCTTTATCTTCTGTTTTTACTTTGTAAACACCTACTGATAAATTAACATGTATATCAATATTCTCTACTTTCAAATCTGATACTTCTTTAATTAGTTTATCTAATACTACATTTATTTCTTTATCATAGCTAAATATTGTCGCAAAAACATCATTAGATATTCTAGATGTAATATTTTTTTCTGGTAAAACTTTAAGCATTTTTTTACCCATTGTTTTTAATATACTATTACAAAATTCATATCCATGTATATTATTTAAAGCCTTAAACTTATTAATATCCATTGTTATTATATACTTATCATCTGTATCTTCTTCTAAAAATACCGCAGCATTTTCTCTAAAATAACTTTCATTTCCTAATTCTGTTATAGGATCTATATAAGCAACTTTATACAAATTGCGACTCTTTTTATAATTAGATATATCTATATATAAAACTGCTATTACTACTACAAAATAAATTCCTAAGAATAGTATAGAAGTTACAACTAATACGGTAAAGAACTCTTTTGCTATAGTATCATTTGCTGCTACTGTTACTATATACCAATCATTTATGTTAATTTTCTCATAATGAACAAAATATGTAGTATTGTTATGTCTAACATCAAATGTTCCTTCTTCTTTTCTCTTAATGTTTTCACTCATTTTTATAATTTTATTTACATTTTCTTCATCTTTTAATTCATATCGATTAATTATATAGTTATATAAATTACCACTATCTTCTTTTATATCTTCAAAAGAATTTATAAGTATTGAACCATCATTATTTATTAGATATGTTCCGCCTTTTCCAAATAATCTTCTTACTAATATTTCTTTATAATCTTCTGTATTGATTGTTCCCATCAATACTAGTTCTTCACCATTAAGGGTAAAAGTTTTAGAATATATATTTACTTGATTATCTGAAACTGTACTAGGCCTGTTTTCTGACAAATATACTTCTTCTTGTTTAAAAAATTCACCTATATTAGTATAATTTTGCACTACATGACCATCACTTGTAACTCCATTTCCATTCTTATCAAGTATTACTAATCTAGTAAAATGATGATGTTCTAATTCTTTATCAAATCTATCAAAAATATCTTGTGGCGTTTTAAAATAGCCTCTTGATATTGAATCTACCATCATTTGTACAAAATTTTCTTGTTCAGTTATTGAAAGATTTAATTGTGTAGCTGTTTGCTCACTAATTTCTGTTATATTTTTGTATACATTTTTATAAGTCATTTCGTTAACAAAATTGATATACAATATTGTTAATAAAGCAATTAAAATTAGAAATAACCACATCCAACCAGCTCTTCTAGTATATGCTTTTGCTCCGATATTTTTTTCATTTTTCTTTTTCATATCTCACCTCAAAATAATTTTCAAAAGTATCATATACTAATTAATATTATTTTTCAACATTTTATTTACCTATTTTTTATATAAATTTAAAAGAGCCTTTTATTCTCTCAATCTTCTTGATTGCTTTATTTTCTCTATCTCTTTTTCAATATTCTCTATATTTTCTAGTGACCTTCTTGAATCAATGCTATATCCGACAATTTCGGCAATCCTTTCTCCCCAAGCAGAAGTATGCCAAATACTCTCAAATTTTTCGTTAAGAGCAGGGTGACTTTCAACTGCAGTAGGTGCAATATCTCCATCTATAACTAAATCTGATTTTATTTTTTCAAAATCTTCTATAGTCATATGTATTATTTTTGTAGCTCTCGCATAGTCTGGCTTTTCTTTTTTAAACATTTTCTCTAAAATTATTAGTCCACCTTTAACATTAGGTAATTTAAAAATCATCATACCAGAATCAAGCATTTCATATGAATATTCTTCATCTAATAATTTCATTAATGTCCATCTATTCATTGGTTCTGAAACATATTCATTTCTTTTTTTAGTTGATGATACTTCAATTCTTGTAGTTTTTTCTTTTCCCTTACCTGAAGCATTTCTTGCTTCTGTTAGTTTCATTGCTTTTAAAGCTTCTTCTTTAGCTTGCTCTCTTCTCTCCTTTTGCTCTTCTGTCAAAGTTCTCTCATCATCTGCAAATGTTGTATAGAAAATTGCTAACTTGTTTTTTCTTTGAATTTCAGTATCTCGCATAATCTGTAATATGCAATCATAATTTCCATTTTTGCAAATCTCTTTTACATCAACTGGTCTAAGTTTTGCTTTCCTCATCATTTTTGTAACTAATGATGGCCCACTCCAACTTTCTAAAGTAGAAATTGAAATTAAATGTTGCTCATAAAATTTAACTAAATCTTCTTCCTCTATATCTCCGTCCGTTGCTTCAATAATTACTTCTCCAAGCATTTCTTTTTCGTTTTTACTTAAACCATTAATAACAAATTCTCTGTATGCCGCCGCATATCTTAAATATTCTGTTTCTCTAGAAGGGTCTCTATATAATTCTATAAGTTCATGTGGATTAAAAGTTTTTCTAAATTCTATTCTTTCTTCCTCAGCCATTTCTTCTAAAAATGAAAGTTCGATTCTTCCATCCATATAGTATTCCAGCTTATTTTCTAATGTCATTTTTCCTTTCGAGTCTAAAGTAGTATATAAATTTTCACCAATAATATGATTTCGTTTTAAATATATTGAAATAGAAGTGTCATCAACTTTCCCACTATCTATCAATTCACAAAAATCTTTTTCGGGTACATTAGCCAAAGATAAAATCATATTCATCTGATTAGAATTTACAATATCATTTTCAACCAAAAATTTAAACAATCCTTCATATTCGCTTATCATATTCAATTCTTCTTGATTAAAATGTATAATTTTTACTAATCCTAAATCTTTTTCAAGCATCAACTGTGGATCTTTCTGTATATCTTCTTTTTCTAAACTTTCTATACTAGTAGAAATATATCTACCACTTTCTGTAATTCTCTCACATGCATCTAATAACGCTTTATATGAATAATCATATTTTCCTTGTTCTGAACCATCATTATTTGAAAGTCCTCTAACCTTCAAAGATCTTGTTTTTATACTATCTCTTGCAAGTTGTAACATTGCAGCAAGTTGCTCATTCTCTTTCTCTGTAACTCTTGCCCTTTCTAAATATTGATTTGCTCTAAAAGCAGCTATCAATAAGATTTTATCAATATCAAAATACTCTGGATATTTTTCTAAATATTCTGGAAATCTTCTATAAAATTTTTCTACATTTTCCCCTGCTAACCTAGAAGTATATTCATCCATAAGTGAATTTAATTCTGCATTTCCATCCATTCTTAACAATCTAATTCTATCTTTTACAGTTAAAGGATGAATTTCTGAAATTGCTTCTATCATCCCAAGTTTATTCAATAATAAATTTAAATCATCATCTAAACCATAAATATTTTTTAATTCATTAGTACTATGTATTGTAAATAACGACCTTAATTCTACTTTTTCTTTTAATTCTTCTACCCTTTTCTTGTTTTCTGAATCTAAAGTCTCTCTTTTTTCTCCTGTTAAATCTGAAGCTCTAATTAACCTAATTTCATCACCAATCAATTTAGCATTCTCGTTTACGTCAAAATATGAATAGTCTGAATTTCTTAAGATATCTATACATTTTCTTCTAATATTAGGATATATTTCACTAGGAATTTCCTCCACTAATGTTTTAAGTGTAAAAAATACATATGCCTCTTTATCTATATCTTTAAAATGTTTACTAAAAAACTTTTTCAAAAAAACACTTTGAATAATATTTTCTTCCCCTCTTGGATAAGTTCTATAAAATTCTTTTTCAACTGCTTCATTTGTTATAATATTACCCATATACCTCATGTTTAATATAATATAAAATTCATCAAACAACTCCGTATAATTCATAAAACGTATATTTTTCATATACAATCCTCCTAAAACAAATCTTTCAACATTATATCACATTATGTTTACCAATTCAACATTATGTAAATTAGTTTAATACAACAAAAAAGCCCAAATTGTACTTAATACAATTTAGACTTCTATCTTTATCTTATTTTGTTAGGCTCTTGGATGAGCTTTATTATAAATATTTTTTAAATTATCATCTTGAAATTTCATATAAACTTGTGTTGAAGAAATATCTGAATGACCAAGCATAACCTGAATTGATTTTAAATCTGCACCATTTTGTAAAAGATGTGTTGCAAAAGAATGTCTTAAAACATGTGGTGTAATATCTTTTGATATATTTGCTTGTTCTTTATAATATTTAATAATTTTCCAGAAACCTTGTCTTGTTAATCTTTTACCATTAACATTAACAAATAACGCTTTTTCTGTTTCCTTTTTTATCATAATTGGTCTAGCATTTTTAACATATTCTTCTAATGCTTTTAATGAAAGATTTCCAAGTGGAATATTTCTTTTTTTGCTTCCTGTTGAACAAACAACATATGCATTTTCAAAATTAACATCATCTATATTTAAAGAAATAATTTCTGTAACTCTCATTCCTGTAGCATATGCGAATTCAAGCATTGCTTTGTCTCTAATTCCTTTTAAATCTACATCACTTGGTTGTTCTAATAAAAGTTCTACTTCAGCAGATGATAATATACTTGGAGCTTTTTTCTCTATTTTTGGAGATTGCATTCCATCTGTTGGATCTTTCTTTACTTTTTTAGAACGTAATTCAAATTGATAGAATGATCTAATGGAAGCTAAATTTCTTGAAATTGTTGATGTTTTCTTTCCTATTTTCTTTAAATATTCAATATATTCTTTTATCTCTTGTTGACCTAATTTTGAATAATTTAATCTTTCGTTATCTAAATACTCTTGAAATTGAACGATATCTCTTCTATATGATTGTAAAGTATTTGATGATAATTTTTTATCATTCTCTAGAAATTCTAAGAAAAGTTTAATTTGTTTTTCCATTTATTAGTCCCCCATCTTGAAATATTATCTTTTAAAAATCTATAGTAACAAATCTAAGATTTGGTATTATGATACAAAAAATAACATTATGTAACTTTCAACGAAATTTACATAAATGATTTATGTACTATGTTATATCAAAAGAATCCTGAATTGTAAAGAGTTTTAAAGATATTTTTTTAATAAATATAAAAAATTTATCGAAATATACGCTTCACATAATGAAGACACAATAATAAGTATCAACCCTATTAGTGCAAAAATCATATATCTAAAAACTTCAAATTTTAAATTTTTTCTTTCAAAAAATGCTTTTGTAAAAAGTACTCCTGAAACCAATACTATAAATATCGAAGCCAAATATATTATATTATGAAACAATATTGAATTACAAATGAAAATAATGGCTGTTCTGGTATTTTGTGTAGCAAAAATGCTGGCAGCAGTATACCCTATCGAAAATGCTTTTTTAATCACAATAAAATATACTATTGGTAAACCTATAATTGATGAAGCCAATAATACAATTAATATATAATTTTTAAAATTTCTAAAAATAGAATTTTTAAAAACTTCCATTTTATTTTCATAATTATTTACCTTAACAAGTTCAATTTTATTATCAATATATTTCTTTATTTCTATCTTTTGCTCATTATTTGACTGATTAACAATCATTATTGAAATTACTATACCAATAACAAAAACCATAAAAACTTTTAAATATTCCATTCTATTTTGAAAAAAATAATTTTTAACAAACTGTTTCATTTGCAACTCCTTTTTCACACTCTATTCTATAAAAAAGAAATTATGCAAATCATTTTAATATTTATAAATCCCATATTTCTACCTATATTTCGGCTTTATATCTAGTTTTTTATGTAAAATCGTGTTATACTTTCAATGTATTTGATTTTATCAATACAACTAAATATCTTTATTAAGGAGGTTAGCTCAATGTTAAGCAAAGAAGACAAGCAAAAAATCCGGGGCTTACAGTCTTACCATTGCTCCATCAAAGAAGTAAAAGGCAGGCCTGTAACAGATGACGGAAAGACCTTTATAATCCCAAGCTATCCCGAGCTTTTGACCAAGGCCATAGCCGACATCAAGGAACTGGGCTTCACAAACGTCACCCGCACATCTCCAAACAAAGCCAACTGCATCGTACGTGTATTTTCTACCAAGCATCACAAGTACGATAGCGAACTCACCTACAACCTCTTCGGAACAATTTTTTACACGAAAAGCAATTGTACGTGGAAAGCTGAGTTTGGATACAACACCGTAGACATCACCTACGAGCGTTTCAAGTCCAGCAGATGGCTTTGTCAGGACGAGCAGGTCATCTTCACTCACGACTTTGCAGACTTCTACCTGAATATTGGCTAATTACAGAGCAGCGACCAGGGATTTCCCAGGCCGCTGCTCTGTCTTTATCTTTATTATATTAATCTTTTAAAATTTATTTTATTAAAATTATTGACAATAATCCAAATTTTGTGTTAATATAATTCATGTCAGTAATATCTGATATGCGGATGTGGCGGAACTGGCAGACGCGCTAGACTTAGGATCTAGTGGGAGACCGTGGGGGTTCAAGTCCTCTCATCCGCACCAAAAAACGATGAATTTTAACCCAATTCATCGTTTTTTACTTTATAGATATTTATAAAAATTTATGTTAGAATAATTTTCAATTAAATTTTAAATAAAGGATTTTTTAACTATGCAAATAAATAATAAATTACAAAAATATATTGAAAAAAACATATTTCCAGAATATTCTAAAAATGAGCCTGCACATAACATTGATCATATAAAATACGTTATCAATAGAAGTTTTAAATTTGCCGATACTGTACCAAACATAAATTATTCTATGGTATATACTATTGCTGCTTATCATGACATTGGACATCATATAGATTCTAAAAGACATGAAATTATCTCAGGAGAAATAATGTCAAAAGATGAAAATTTAAAAAAATTCTTTTCAGAAGAAGAATTAAAAATTATTAAAGAAGCTATTGAAGACCATAGAGCATCTTCTGACCATGAACCTAGGAGTATTTATGGCAAAATAGTTTCAACTGCTGATAGAAATAATACAGTAGAAGCTTGCTTAAAAAGAAGTTATACTTATGGTAAAAAACTTGAACCTAATCTTACTGATGATGAACTATTTGAAAGAGCATATAAAGCTCTTAATATGAAATTTGGAGAAAATGGATATGCTAAATTTTTCTTTAAAGATGAAGAATATGAAAATTTTCTAAAAGAAATTAGAACATTATTAGCAGATAAAAAGAAATTTATAGATACTCAAAAAACTTATATCAATAAACTAAAAAATAGTTCAAACAATATTATTAAATAAAAAACCAAGAGCTGTTCTATCTTTAATAAACAATAGAACAGCTCTTAGCTTCAAATCAATTCGTTTTTTCTGGAGTACTATTCAGTGCAAAAAATCGTCTCCCAGGTGTTACCTCCGTCCACGCTGACCTTCACCTCATTGGAATAAATCGCCATCGCTGCATCAGGATATCCAAAATACGGATTTACCCCTAACTTACTGCCTGCTCTCTCCAAAATTTCGTCTGCGACCCACTTCGAAGATAAATGCGCCCCCTCTTCCTCTATAGCAAAGTTTTTCGCAATCTCCCTCGCTAAAGTAGACTTAAAGAGCTCATCTTCTTTTTCGGAATACCGCCTCCTAAAAAATTTCTGGAAATCGACAGGCATACTGGCAATGTCCGTGCGGAAAAGTACTTTCTGCGCCCACCACTCAACAGCAACTTTGATGTTCTCAGGATATTCTTCTGTCTCAACGATGAATGGTGGATTAATGCCCACCACTACCTGACATATCTTCCTAAAAACAGTCGCATAGTCGTCGCCATCTGCATATTCCTGCACCATCTTGTCTATCAGCTGCGGAAAAAGTTCGAAATTAGGAAGTACTTTTTCCTCCAAGACAGCTGTAAACACCAGTGCAAGCTTCTGTGGCGAAATACAGTATGGCACATCTTTAGTGCGTTCGTAAATACGCTCCGCTATCTTATGGATTTCCTCTGGAAGGTTGGGACAGATTTCTCTAGTCCGCAAAAATTCTCTGGGTTCTAACATCTAGCGTTCCTCCTTCTATGCAAGTTTGCTTTTTAATTGTATCAAATTTAATGATATAAGTCAATTTTATGTAAACATATAAAAAAAGAAGCCAATCTCGCTTCTTTTTTTTACAATTTATTATTCTGTCATAACATCATAATATGAACAAAATTCATATCCCTCATCTTTATATTTTTCTATAAGTTGTGGCAAAAACTCAACTGTTACATTCTTATCGCCAGCATCATGCATCAAAATAACTAAATTATCATCACCAGCAGCTGATTCATTCAAAGAAGCCCACATCTGATCTATAGTAGTACTTCCAGCTGAATCTCCTGTTAAACAATTCCAATTTGTATATGTTACTTGATTATCATTTAATACTTGAATAGCTTGTTGTTTTACATCATTATATTTTCCTCCTGAAGACCCACCTGGAAATCTAAACAAATGAGGATTATAATTTTGTACTCCTATAGCATTTCTAATAACATTTAAACTTTGATTATATTCATTTAATACATTTTCTGGACTATAATAAATTTCACTATACACATGAGAGTATCCGTGACTTGCAATAAAATGACCTGAATCATATATTCTTTTTGTTGTTTCAGGATTTTTTTCAACATTAGCACCTAAAACAAAAAAAGTTGCTTTAATATCATACTTATCTAATATTTCTAAAATTTCTTGTGTTCTTCCAGAAGGTCCATCATCAAATGTTAAATAAACTTTTTTAGTTTCTTCAAAATACACATCAACAACTTTTTTAGCAATTTCATCACTATATTGTGGTAATTGTGACTCCATTGCAGCATTTATATCATGAGCTGGAAATTTATTTTCCACTTTTGGAGCTACTGGTTCTTCTGAAGGCTTTGGAGTTTCAGAACTTTTTGGACTTTCTTTTTTTATATTAGGATCTGCTTGTCCATTTATTCCTACAGTTTTTTCACCTTCCATAGCTAATGCCTCTTTACTATCTGATTTTCCTTTTATCATTTTAAAAGTAATGACACCAGTAAAGACAATAATTCCGATAGTCACTAATGCAATAATAACACAGAAAATTATAATTTTATTATTTTTTATATTTACTCTTCCTTCTTCAAAAAATGACGGCTGTTTGTACATCTCTTTCTCCCAAAATTTATCTATACATAAATTATAATATCACATTAAATTTACTTTTACAATTCTAATTTTTTACCATTTTATATTTATTTTTTACCTGTTTTAGAATATAATATTACCATAAAAATTATAATTATGATTTTTATTTTAACAAAATTCATTCACTAGAAATTATGAATAATAATTTCAAAAGAAAGGAATGATAATTTCATGAAAAAAATATTATTTAAAGGCTGTGGAACAGCTATCGTAACACCATTTGATGAAAATGGTGTAAACTTTAAAGAATTCGAAAAACTAATCGAATTTCAAATTTCAGAAGGAATTGATGCTTTAATAGTTTGCGGAACTACTGGTGAAAGTTCTTGTATGACATTAGAAGAAAGAAAACAAACAATAGAATTTGCTGTAAAAATTGCAAACAAAAGAGTTCCTATAATTGCTGGAACAGGAGCTAATTGTACTAAATCTGCAATAGACTTTACAAAATGGGCAGAATCTGTTGGAGTTGATGGTGCTTTAATAGTAACTCCATATTACAACAAAACAACTCAAGAAGGCTTAATTGCACATTATACAGCAATTGCCAATTCAACTTCCCTACCTATTATTCTTTATAGCGTACCTAGTAGAACTGGTGTTAATATTACACCTCAAACTTGTTTAGAACTTTCAAAAATTTCAAACATAGTTGCCATCAAAGAAGCTAGTGGCAACTTATCTCAAATTGCTGAAATCAAAGCACTATGCCGTGAAAATTTACACATATATTCTGGAAACGATGATCAAATCGTACCTATTTTATCTTTAGGAGGTCTTGGAGTAATCTCTGTATTATCAAATATTGCTCCTAAATTTACTCATGAAATGGTAACAAATTTTTTAAACGGAAAAATAATTGAAAGTACTGATATGCAATTAGATTCTATTTATTTAACTAAAGCTCTATTTTCAGAAGTAAACCCTATCCCAGTAAAAGCTGCTTTAAATATATTAGGATACAATGTTGGCATTCCTAGATTGCCTCTTATAGAAATGACAGAAAAAGGTCAAGAAAAATTAAAGCAAGAAATGAAACAATTTGGACTACTAAAATAAATAAAAATATTTGGAGGAAAAAATGATAAAAGTATTAATAAACGGATGCAATGGAAAAATGGGACAAGAAGTTGTAAATGCTGTTTTAAGAAATGACAAATTTGAAACAGTTTGTGGAGTTGACAGATTAGATACTGGTGATAATAACTTTCCTGTATATACTGACACTAACCTAATAAAAGAAACTCCTGATGTAATAATTGATTTCTCTATTCCTGTAGCAACATTTAAAATATTAGATTATGCTATTTCTAAAAAAATTCCAGTGGTAATTGCTACAACTGGTTTTACTGATGAAGAATTAGTAAAAATAAAAGAGTATTCAAAACAAATACCTATTTTTAGATCTGCAAATATGTCTTTTGAAATTAGCTTAATGAGTCATATTGTTTCAGAAATTGCTAAATACTTACCTAAATCAGATATTGAAATTATTGAAACTCATCATAATAGAAAAGTTGATGCTCCTTCTGGAACTGCATTAGTTTTAGCAGATAAAATTAATGAAACTCTTAACAATGAAAAATATTATGAATTTAATAGACATGATAAAAGAGAAAAAAGAAATCCTAAAGAAATTGGTATTCATTCAATTCGTGGAGGAAATGTTGTTGGTGAACATACTGTAAGTTTCTTTACTGAAACAGAATGTTTTCAAGTTACTCATACAGCTCAATCAAGAGGTGTTTTTGCTGATGGAAGTTTAAGAGCTGCTGAATATTTAGTAGTTCAAGATCCAGGATTTTATAATATGAATAACATCTTTTCTAAATAATATTGTTGTCAATGGGAACGTTCTTTTTTGACAATTAAAATAATTATATATAAATAAAATAAGATATAGTTTTTAAAATTTTTCTCTTCGCAATCTCCGAATAAAAAACTCCGTTTTTATATTGTAGATTGCTCAAATTCGCACTTCACGAAATTTCATTTCGTTTCGTTTAGTCGTTAGCGCAATTTTAAAACACTATATCTTATTTTATTTATCTTTGCTAATGTTTCATAGTTGTCAAAAAGAACGTCCCCATAGACAACATTTTATCTATCAAACATGTTGTAATAAATAACTTTCCAATATTCTTGAAGCTTATCATAATAAGGTGACTCTGTATCATTTGTACTATACAAATTTCCATCTTTATCTTTATAATACGAATTAGTAATAACAGGTATCTCTTCTCTTAATTCTTTAACATATTTAGTATATGAATCAAGAGGCATATTTGCTGTTTCTAATAACAAACCTTGAAGATAATTAGGACTCACCTCTATTCCACTTTTTTCTTCAATATCATAATTAGCATATATGAAAAATGGAACTGTATGAGAAGCCTCTTCATCTTTGTATATATCAGCTTTTTCGTAATTTTTAAGTTGATCAATATTAGGTTGATGATCCCCAAAGAAAAGCATAATAATTTTTTCTTCATAATTATCTACAAAATCAAGCAATAATCCAAGTGCTTTATCTGAACCATACTCTAATTGCAAATAACTATTAAGTCCAGCATCTGTTTCTGTGAAAGTAATTCCATCTGGATCAACTCTATAATAAGGCATATGATTTTCCATTGTTACCAAGAAACTAAAATTCTTTTCATTCTGCTCTTTGTTTCTCATTATTTCATAATATTCTTCATAAAAAGACCAATCTGTAGGATATTCTCTATATCCATAATCTAATTTAGTCATACTATCATAAAATTTAGAATGATCAAATTTTAAAAATTTATTATATATTTTCTCTCTACTATACCCACTCTTATCCCATGAATGCATTCCATATGTAGTATAGTCTAAATCATTCATATATGAAACAATGCTAGGTCTAACTTCAGATGTAATATATTGTTGATATGGCATAGAACCTGATGGTAAAAAAGCTGTAACACTTTGAGTTAAAGCTTCCCATTCAATATTTGCTGTTCCTCCTCCAAATTGTGAAGAATGCATCGTACCGCTAATAACATTTTCTCTATTTAAAATACTATGATATGTTTCTATTGGATCTGTAGATAATTCTATTTTAAAAGATTTTTGTAAATCTGAAAAAGACTCATTCATTACTATTAAAACATTAGGCGAATCAGATGACTCATAATTAGTAGTATCATCTGAATACTGTTCTAAAATATGTATTACAATTTCTTTATCATAATTTTTAGGTTTACTAACTTTAATATCTTTCGCCATTCTTACTATTGTTAGACCCATTCCAGAATTTGCATAAGCGTTGTTTATATTCCAAAGCTCAACTGTATCTGTAATATAATTTGGTCCAAAGAAAGCTAAAATACCTACTACCCCTAAAACTATACCTACTATTTTAGCACGAGTAGTTCTTATTTCTCTCTTCTCTTTTATCTTTATTTTCCACAAAACTAACATTAATAAAACAAACAAAATTGTAGCTACAATAAAGTTTCCATCTATTGTTGGTTTTATTCCACTTGCTACATTCATCGCTGTTCTAATTGAATAAATATCAGAAATTGTAACAGAAATTCCTCTTGTTTGTGTAACTACATAGTTAATAACGCCAAATATAAATGTAAATGCCGTAATAAAGCCTAAAGCAAATTTAGTTCTATTCGTTAGACCATATATTATCCAGTATATGAAAACAAATAAAAGATAATTAGCCCACCATTTAGGTAACTTGAAAAAATCGCTCCAAGTATTTTTTAATCCCTCTGCTCTTTCTGACACAGTAGAAGAAAATCCGAATATCTTTTGAAATACTACATTATTTCCATTTAAAAATTCAGACATAAAATATAGAAATAAGAAAAATAACATAAGAAATATTAATCTTTTCTTATCTAATTTTTTCCATATTCTTTTAATTTTCTCTTTTAGATTTCTAAATCTACTATCTTTAGTTTCTACGTCTTTTTCTTCCATTAATATTACCTTTATTCTTTATTATTTCTCCAATAATTATTATAAAGTTCTTTAGCAGTTTCTGGACTATCTACTCCTTCTTTATTTTTTACAGGAGCAAAATCAATTTCTCTAGTTCCTCTTAAAATAGCTATATCATCTACATAATTAAAAGAATCAAATATAAATGTTTCGAACTTATAGCTATTTGGTTCTTCTGGAACAACTAATTCTCCATTTTCATTTAAATAACTATTCTTTTTATGAGCTTTATGATAAGGAAGTGTAATTTCTGCTAACTTCTTTAAAATATTTATACTAAATAAATTACACATAATATGAGATTCGCCATATACTAAATCCCCATCTTCATCAACAGCTTCTGCTAATTTCTTAGAAAGCTCTGAATATTCAATAACACCTACTTGACCGTCTTTCTTGCAAATTACTCCAACTCTCTCATATGGATTATTTTTAAGAATAGATTTAGTAGCAATATCTACTCCTCTTTCTTCAGCCAAACCAATTAACGTAGTATCTACCATTTTTAATAGTACATTATCAATACTTCCAATAAATACCCATTTAACTCCACGTTTTTCCATATCAGCTAAACAACCACTAATAGACATTGATTTAAATATACCACCATTGCCATCAGAAGCTTCTTTAATCACTTTATTTTCGCTTATTAATAATTTACCTTGTTCATTAATTAAAGGCATTTGTCCTTGTTTAAAAAACATAACATCTTTTTTAGGATAATCAAAGTAATTATGTTCTTCAAAAAATTCTATAATTTCATCATTATTTTCTTCACTCGTCATAATATACCAAGGAATAGTAACATCAAATAATTTATTTGCTCTTTTTAATGTATCACAAACAATTTCAAATAAATATTTAGGTTCAGGCTCAACATCAATTTTAAATGTTCCTTTAGGTTTACTATATCCAAGTCTTGTCCCTTGACCACCAGACATAGTTGCAACAGCGAATTGATTTGATGCAATAATATTTTTACCCAAAGCGTCAATTTCTTCTAACTGCTCTTCTGTAAGCTTATTTTTCTTTAAAGCTGAAATAGGCTCAATAACCTTTTCACTATTAACTTCTTCTTTAGTAAGTTCATTATATAAATTTTTTAAATTTTCAAAATCTAATTTTTCAATTTGATTTGCTAATGTTTCTTTTTCTTCTTCTGTTAATTTTTCCATAATCTTAATAATATGAGTTTGATCATATTTCTTAAGTTTTTCTATTGTTTCTTCAAAATTTTTCATAAATTCACTCCTATTTTTTCGCTTTAACAGCTCAAAACACTTTTCTATTGGTAAAAACCTAGCTTATTATATAATATTCAAGCCAAAAAGTAAATAGCACAAAAAAGCCTGAAAAATCAAGTTTTTGTGCTATTTATTTTCATCTTTAATCATTACTAGCTTTAATTCTTTTAATCAAAATATTGATAATCTCATAATCTACATTAGTATCAAATTTTCTAGCCCACAAGTGATGAGTACTTAATAACATATCTTTATCTTCCTTTTTCCAAATATATGGTTTTCCTTTTACGCCTCTGCTCCAATTAATCATTCTAAGATTTCCATCATCAATTCCACCCGCATACACATTATTTTTGAACTCCGAATTCTCGACAATAGTCTGAATAATAAATTCATCAGCACATTTAGAATATTTGAAATATTTATCTACCAATTGTTTTTTAGATAAAACATATTCAGCTAAATCACCTGTTATACTAAACCAATTTGAGCCTTTTTGTAAATTAAAGTTTATATCTTTTACTCTATTAACTCTAAAAAGCTTTTGAATTTTCACTAAAATATAATCTAATATATTAAAATTCTTTCCAGAAGCTTCTTGAAATAACCAATAATACTTAATTCTATCTGTGTATTTAGCATCTTCATAAACAGGATTATCAAAAGATACATATTCTGTTCCTTTATTTTGTTCAAAAAAATTATAAATATATTCAGAACTTTTAAGAGGAAAATCTTTTCCAGAAATATAATGTACATATGAATATTTTTTCGTTTTGCACGCCATATCTAATAAATCATATGTTAATTGAATTTGAGAAAAACCTCCCCAACTAACACTTCTTCTAGCTATAAAAAAGACATTAGACTTCTTTACTGCATTTCTTATTTTTTCTTCATCATATTCTTTCGATTTTATGTCTATATGTATAAATATATCATTATATTCATAATCAATAGCTTTTAATAACTTCAATAATAAATCAAATTGATCATGTGCTGCAATTAAATATGCTTGATAATTCATTTGTAATTCTCCTCTTCTTACTATAATTTATACTTTTCGTTCTTTATCCATTTTAATTACTTCTCGTATTAAAAAATATATACTACAAACTAACATGTATATCCCAATTCCAACTAAAGATCCTACAGTATCTATTAAACAATCCATTATACTAGCTGTCCTTGAATCTACAAAATACTGATGAAACTCATCTAACATAGAACATAATATACATATAAATAAGACTATCACAAATTTTTTTAATACTTTAACATTATATTTATCTATAAAAATCATTAAAAGAATTGCTAAAAGCATATATTCTATAGAATGAGCAATTTTCCTAAATAGCTGATTATATTGTTTTACAAATTCAGCAGTATCTCTTTTCTTATCAAAATTCGTTATTTCTACAATTTTTTCTAATACCTTTTCACTACTTAAATTAGAAGTTTTCCCAGACATATTCGAAAAAGCAAAAATACTAATTAAACATATGACTATTAAAATAGCATTTATTATTTTCTTCCAATCTATGTTTTTCTTTTCCATATTATTTCCAATCTTTTTTCAAAATTAACATACTACCTTTTTTGATAATACTTTTTGTTTTACAACATGTAAAATAACTTTAAAAGTTTTCTTATTAAATATTATTAAAAATATTATTGAAAGTATAGCTCCAAGTAAATATAAATATATGTTTTTCAAATAATATATTATTAAAATTATACTACTAACAAGTACTGTCAAAATCACGAAGCTTCTTTCAAGCTTTATTTTTATGTATTTTTGTACATCTATATATCTATAGATTGTCATTATCAAATATGCAACAGCTGTTGAAATTGAAGCAGCATATAAACCTATATGTTTTATAAGTACTAAATTTACAACAATATTTATAATTGCAGCATAAATAGAAGTTTTTGCAATTTCTTTTGACTTCTTTAAAGCCACATAAATAGAACCAAATAAAGCTACTGACATATTAAAAATTGTTGAAATTATTAATATCGGAATTTGATAAAATGCACTTGAATATCCTGCACCTGTAACTAAAAATTTAAATACAAATGGCATAAATGCAATTATACTTAAACATACAGAAACAAATAATTTTAAAACCGAATTTATTATATTTGAAAAATATTTAGAATTATCCTTATCTTTAAAATGTACTGCAGCCGACTCTGTCCATGTTAAATTAAAAATATTAAATATTGTTATAATTATACTTGAAAATTTATTTGCTACCGAATAAACACCATTTAGTGCTACTCCGCAAAAGAATAATATTATAGTTCTATCAGAAGCATTTACAATCCACCATGATAATTGATTTGGTACTAATGGAATAGCATATTTCCATAACTCTTTCAATTCCATTTTACTAAACATTTTAATTCTAAGACTAGTATATATTTTTTTCTTTATAAAAACATATACTATACATATAATATTCGAAATTAAAGTAGCCATTAACATCCCATATGCAGCAAATTTAAATATCACAATAAATATCACATTTAAAATTATTGTACCAGCACCAGATAAAAGACTTCCTATGGAGTATGTAATATTGTCTCCAACACCTCTTGATATTTGTAAAAACATACTCGCATACATTGTAGCAACAACATTAGTTGCTAAAAAATATTTATATTGATTATTAATAAATTGTCCAATAAAAATATAAAACATTATAAAAATAATAGCCTGAATAGTCACTATAATTAATGCTGTAGACATTATTCTCGACTTAGCTTTATCATCATTTCTTACATCTATTAAATTTCTAAAAACTGCTTGATCCATCTGTAAAAATACCAGTGGTATTAATAAAGCAATATATGTATTTAATACATCAACAATTCCATATTCTTCTGTTGAAAGTACTGCTGTATATAATGGTAGAAGAAAAAAACTAATAAATTTCGTGCATATTTGACCTATCGCAACAATAGCCGTATTTTTTACTAATTGCTTCTCCCTTTTTCCATTTTCCATTCTATTTTCTCCTATTTAAAACTAAATCTAATTTTTCAAATTGCTTCTCTGAATCGATGTTACATTTTTCTCTATCTACTTTATATAAGTTTATATTATTCATAACTTCTCGTATATCTAGCTCACTTATCTTATCCGCTTTAAATATCTTCCCCTTAAAACCAATTCCATTTAAAACATTGACTGTTTTCTTACTGTACGCTATCGGAATTATGTATTTATCTAAAGCTATACCAACTATATTTGAATGTAGTCTTGAACCTACTATTATTTCTGAACTATTGATTATATCTATTGCCTCTTCAATATTTCCGTTATAAAAATATTTTTCTAACTTATCAGCAAAATTAATTTTATTGCAAATTCTCTCTATAGCTTTTTCGTCTCCTTCTCGCTTACAAAAAGACATTAATTTTACTTTATAATTATTCTCTTGAAAATAATTTATCATTTCTACCATTTTATTTTCATAAGCTTCTGTGTCTAAACCTTTATATTTTAAATCTATTATTGAAAATAAAACTACCTTTTCTGAATTATTATTTAAATTTAAATAATCTCCTAATGAAAAAACAATATCTGAAGCATATCTTATATTTGGTAAATGACTATATAAATCATAGGAATTTTTATCTCTAAAACAAACATCCTCAGCATTTTTAAAAATATTATTTTCTAATAATTTAGGAAATTCTTTGTTTTTCCATGGTCCAACATTACTACCTAATATATAATAAGGTATATAGTTTTTCTCATAATTTAAAGATCTCTTCTTCCAAAAATCATAGTTTCCATTTTCTATAAACAGCGAACCGCCTATATCTACAAGCAAATCATACTTTTTCTTGTTTTTTAATTCAGTATAATCATATTTTTTTAAAAATTTAGAAAAACATCTATCTATTAAATTTTCTATACCATTTTTTTCATATGACAAATTTTCAAATTTTGATAAAGTATAATTTCTTTCATACTCATATGTATAAAAATTGTCTTTATATCTTTTAAGCAGCATATATACAAATAAATCATCACCTAAATTATTATGCATATATGCTTTTAATAATACTTTTTTCATCTTTTCTCTTCTCCACTATAACTTACTTATAATTGATTTATAAGGTACTGTTTCATCCCAGCCAAAATAATCATAACAAATATATGAATATCCAAACATTAAAGCTATTATTATCATAAACATTATTATTTTTTCTTTTAAGCTTTTTACAATATATACTAATTCAGTTATTAAAAAAATAACACTATATTCAAAATAATATGCTAATCTTTGAGCATATCCGAAATATGCACCTAAAAACATTAAGAATATACTTATAATAAAGAACATATTATAAAATGGTGCATTCTTATCATTCTTAGTTATATTTTTTGAAAACATTAACAACATGAAACACATAAACATTTTAACTGACACATCAAATATAGATAAATTTCCCTTTGCCTCATTTATATAAAATAAATATTTACTCTTTAAAATTCCTGCACTTATTAAAAATTCTACAATAGGTTTAAATAATATTATTATTCCAAAAAACACTAAAAAGAAAATACTTTTCTGTGCCATTGCTTTTCTACTATTACTATGAAAAACATTATAAAAGAAATAAAAAGGTACAATAATTATAGCTATTCTATGAAAGCCCATTGCAATCAAATCTGTAATTAAAAATTTCGCAAACTTTCGCTCTATTAAATAATGTAGTGACAAAAATATGAAAGCTATAGCTACAGTTTGTCTACATATATTTAATGATCTATTAAAATACAAAATCAAAAATATAAAATATGCCACACTAACCTTACTTTTGCTCTTTAACTTAGTACATGATAAATATACTGTTCCTAATAAAATTAGTTCTATAACAAAATATGAAACATTTATTTTTGTTGTAAATCTTGTAACTATAAAATCCACTAATATAAAGATTGGCTCTACATCAGCATGGACCATATAAGTCCCCAAAGAACCTATATCTTTTAGATGTATACACTTATAAAAAATATAATTCATATATCCTTTTGTGTCTGTACCAATTCCATATACTCTTAAACCCGCTAAAATAGATGGAATTAAAACAGCTAGCATTACTAATAAAAAGTATAACAAACGAGGGATTTTATTTTTACTTGTTTCTGCTACATATGATAACAAAAAAGCTATTATAAAAATCACAAAATAAATTAACACTTATATACCTCTCTCTTATCTAAATAAATATAATATATATAATAATAAAAAACATCTCTTTTTTAATAATGAAAAAATAATTTTTTCTTTTTTATTCAAATTATCTTTTTCAATCTTGTTTACGAAAGCATCTATATTTTTCTCATATGTCACCTTTTTCATTTCTTTCAAGCCTCTACTTAAATTAGAAATTTTATATTTTTCTACTATATATTTAATAAATTCTCTATATAAATCAAAACAAAAATATGGAATACTTTGCAAATTTTCTAATTTATTCGCTTCAATATAGTTCATCATTTCTTTTGATAAACGTTCTAAATTATTTATAGTATTAGGATTAAATTTATGAGTAGCTGAATTCTCAACTTCTCTATAAAAATAATATTGATAATTCCAAAAAGCAATTTTATTAGTATTTAAAATACAATTTAAATAAAACATACCATCTTCAAAAGATATTAATTTCTCATTAAATTTAATATCATTTTCTTTTATTAAAGAGGTTTTTATTATCTTTCCTCCAGTAATTCTATTGTTTACAAACTTTTTATTAGAAGAATTATTATAATAATTCATTGAAATAATTGAATTAAACAATTCCTCTTTATTTTCTATTGCTTCAAAATTATTGTCATTATTGCTAACTTTATTATCTATGATTATATTAGTAAAAATAATATCATAATCCTCTACTAAATACTTATCTATTTGATTTAAAAAATTATTATCAATCCAATCATCAGCATCAAGAAAAACAATCCATTCTCCATTTGCCTTATCTAATCCAACATTTCTGCTTTTAGATACTCCTTGATTTTCTTGATTAATCAATACTATTTTTTCACCATAATTTTCTAATATTTCTAAAGTTTTATCTGTCGAACCATCATTAATAACAATAGCTTCAACATTTTCACAATTCTGATTTAATATACTATCTACTGCATTTTTTATATAATTTTCTGCATTATAAGCTGGTATTATAAAACTAATTTTCTTCATTCTTTTCTGTAAACTCCATATAAAATCTATCTCTTTTTATGTTTAATTGTTTTTGGTCATAACTACTTGCTTTTCTTATATTAATATTTGATTGTTCAATAATATCTTCTTTTTTTATTTTTGATAGTATATCTACTAATTGATTTACATTACCTTTTTTATAAATATATTTTCTATCAATTAATTCATAATTTCCGCCTACATCTGTACAAATAACTGCACATCCTCTACTCATTGCCTCAACAATTGCTCTACATAAGCCTTCTTGGTAACTTGGCTGAATATAAATATCTATATTATCTAACCAATTAAAAACTTCTGAATGTGGCAATGCACCTACAATTTTAATCTGTTCCTCTAAACCATATTTTTTTATTTCATTTAATAAATTGCTACTATCTCCTGAACCAATTAGTTCGTACTCAAAATTTGAAATTCCATTTTCCTTTAATTCGTATAATGCTTTAAAAACATCTCTTTGGCCTTTCCATTTTACATTTAAAAAAGCCGCAGTTCCTAATTTTATTTTAGGTCCACTTTGTTTTTGCATACGCTTAGTAATTATTTCTTCAATATCTTGCTCACTTAAATTTACTTCTACATCTGAACATCCAAGCATTTTTCCTTTACTTGGGTATTTTTTTTGCAAAGCTTCATTTGTAACATATAAAACATAACTTGCATCTCTTACTGCTTTTTTAAATTTTATATCTATTGGTAAAGCTATAAATTTTCCAACAAAGCTATGATACCAAAAACTATCAAATGGAAAACCTACTGCTTCAATTAAATATGGCTTGTTATATTTTTTGCAATACTTTAAAGCTATATCTGTATAAAAATCTCCTGCCGACCTTAAAATAACTTTATCTACATTCCTTACTTCTTCTTCAATAGTTTTATCAATTTGTTTTCTAATTTTAAAATTCAAATAATTTTTTTTAGGTTTATATATATCTGGAATTGTTTTTAATTTTAAAATACTTCTATCAATTTTATTTAATCTATTAGAAAGATACTCTTCATCAAATCTTTCATTTACTTCTCTCAAAACTACATGCAATTCATCACAATATGAAGCATATCTTTTCCAAATTTCATTATTAAAACATGCATCTACATATACCTCATTTTCTTTACTATAGTATATTCTTGATCCGTGTTGAATAAATAATAATTTCATACCTTCTTTTTACCTCTTTTTTCTATAAACAATTAATTCTTATACTTTTTTATTTAACTCTAAATATACTTTTTCTAATTTTTCAGCTTCAATTTTTATATCATATCCAGCATCTTCTAGCAATTTTGTATTATTAGTTCTATCTGTATTTATACTTATAATTTCATCAACCCAATCATAAATACTAGACATCTCTTTAAATGTAATTTCTTTTGAAATATTTACTTCTTTTGGAACAAAAACAGAAGTAATTGCTCTTAATCCATTTGCCTGAACTTCTAGCAATACCATACCTAATCCTTCATACAAACTAGGTAATGCAAAAATATCCATAGATTGATATAGCTCATTAACATCACTTCTTTGCCCTAAAAAAATAACATTCTTACTTAAATCTAATTTCTCAACCTTTCTTTCGATTTCTCCTCTCAAAGGTCCTTGTCCAACTAGTAATAATAAAGAATTTTTATTTTTTTTATGTACTTCATTAAATACATCAATCAAAAAACTATGATTTTTTACTGATACAAACCTTCCAATATTTCCAATTACTAAGGTATCGTCATTTATGTTTAATTCTTTTCTCTTATTTTTTCTAATTTCTTCATCATATTTAAACTTTTCTATTTCAATAGCATTTTTTAATAAAAATACTTTTTTTTCATCATACGTTTTATTTCCAAATTGCCATCTTCCTGCATATTCCGAACAACAAAAATAATTAGTCGCATACACTTTTGAAAATGGTCTTAAAGTTTGTTTTAATAAATTTTTTTTCCATTCTTTTTTATTCGTTGTAGAATGGCTATGCGCAATTCTCACAGGAATTCCAATCTTCTTAGCAATTCTTAATGGAAATACAGATAATGTATTAATATGTGAATGAATTATTTTATAATTTCCTTCTTCTAATACTTTTTTTAAAGCTCTTTGATATTTAAATATTTTCTGATATGGAGGAACTATAATAACCTTCCCACCTAATTTTTCTATTTCTTCATAAGGAATATCTGTAGAATCTTCATCACAAATAAAATCAAATTGAACCTTTGAATGATCAATATGACGATAATAATTCATAACAACAGCTTCTACTCCTCCGCCAACCCATTTTCCTATAACTTGAGCTACTCTAATACATCTTTGTTCCATCTATAATATCTCCATAATAACTACTTATACATTATAATTCTACCATAGATAACAAATATTTCAAGACAATAATAAAAAACTCTAATCAATATTTTTATTCTACATTATCTACAATACAATCAAGAATTTCTTATAAAATAAAAATATCTCTTTATATTTCAAAAGAGATATTTTTATTTTATTCAAATTTCATTTTATGCTGCATCTTCATTTTTAAAAACTTTTACTACCGTTTTGCACATAATTTTAACATCACTTACTAAGTTAGCATCTTTATGGTATTCCATATCTAATTCTAATCTATCTTTAAAAGTAACATTACTTCTACCTGTAATTTGCCATAAGCCTGTAAGACCTGGTTTATGACTAACTATTGTATCATAATAGTCTCTCATTTCAACTTGCTCTCTATTTAAATATGGTCTAGGTCCAACTAAACTCATCTGTCCTCTAAGAACATTTATAAATTGTGGAAATTCATCAAGTGAAGTTTTTCTTAAGAATTTTCCTACTTTAGTAATTCTAGGATCTTCTTTTAATTTTTTATATTTTCTATATTCTTTGTTAGCTGCTTTATCAGTTGTTAATATTTCTTCTAGCATCGCATCAGCACCAACAACCATTGTTCTAAATTTGTACATTCTAAATATTTTTCCGTTTTTTCCAATTCTCTCTTGTACATAGAAAAGTGGACCATAATCACCATTTATCAAATTGCCTAATTTTACAAATATTATAAGTGGTATTAACAGTGCAATTCCAACAATTGAACCTATAATATCAATAGTTCTTTTTATTGCCATATTAAATACTCTTATCAACAAGTCTTTTAAATCTCTAAGAGTCATATTTAAATAGCTTAAAATCTGACCTTTATTACGTCTAGGAATTGTAATAAGTAATGTTATTAAAATTATCTTTAAATCTAAAAACCAGCTTTTTCTATAATAATATCTGCTATCATTTTCAATTCTTATATTATAAGAATAATCATCCATACAAGAAATTTGAGCAAGACCTGTTATTCCTGGTTTCATTCTAACAATTCTAGAATAATATGTACCCATTTCTTCTTTTTCTGTAATTTTATAAGGCTTTGGTCCAACAATAGACATATTACCTATTAAAAGATTAATTGCCTTTGGCACATTATCCCAACCTGTTATTCTTAATCTATTATGAGTTCCATCTTTATTTATTGATCTATATTTAATTACATTAATTGTTTTTCCTTTTTTACCCAAACATTTATCAATTGTAAATATTGATTTAAAATCTTTCTTGCTTATGTAAATTAACTTCAAAACTATGGAGCTTGGTATAAGTAGTACTAGTAATACTAATCCAAATACAATATCAATTGCTCTAGTTATAGTTGCTTTACATAAAAAAGATAACTTGTAAATCAGCTTCTTTAGTACATTTTCGCGTATATATTTTAGGTCAAAAGGTATTGAAATTTGATTATCTTCCATATTCTTTTTCTCCCACATATTTTTCAATATTATAACATGTTTTTGTCGATTTTTCAATACTTTTGTCTCATTTTATTTACATAAGCGATTTTTTATGTTTCTTTTTTATGTCACTTTGTTAACGTCAATATAAAATTTCAACTTTTTTCTACATTTTAGCATTATCATTATACTGATTAAAAAAGTAAATAGCAACTCAAAAACGCTGATATTACTATATTGTAACCACTTTGTAATCAAAAACAAATAAACCACCCTCGAAGGGCGGTTTATTTAATATATTTGTTACATTACTAATAACACTTTTCTGAAACTACACAAGATATCCAAGATAATATTTTTAAAATCATTATTGTAAAGAAAAATACTGTTAATCCTACAAATATTATTGCTGCTATTAATGTTGTAAGTAGTCCAGATGTTATTGCAGCAATTGAAGCAACAAAAGTTCCAATTGTTCCAATTAAAAGTCCTTGACCATTACAACAAATGCATCTATCACTATCTCCACATCTTTTACCTATTATTCCAATTACGCTAGACATTGCAACTAAATCAAATAATACTATTGCAGATACTACTAATGCAATTATAGTAAAAATAAACATTCCTGGTATAGCTCCTTGTGCAAAAAACACAGCTACTGTAGTAGCTATTGCTAATGCTATAACTATTCCAGCTATATCATAAATACTAGGTCCACACTTTTTGCATCCCATTTTATATTCACCACTTTCATATTATATTGGCATTTAATAATATACCTATTATATAATATTAAAAGTAATCTTTTTTGGTTAATTTATTTTATAATTGTTGCATGATTTTATTAAGTGCACTTTCTACTTGACTACTACTAACACTTCCAGAATTTCTAAATTCTACAATAGCTGAATGAGCTCCAAAAGTATTTTTAGTATATTCTATTACATAACCTTGACCATTTCCCCATCTTCCACCTTTATTATATGCAAGTCCACATTCAGTTAAAAAAGTATTAACAATAGTCTGATCACCTATAACACTATTTTCCCATCCGTGAAAATCTAAATGAATATTCATAGGATACTGATTCATCAGTGCTTTTAAACTTTGTGTTTCTTGTGCCTGAAAATATCCTGCTCTAAAGTCTCTATTCATATCATACCCAGCTGCTGTACATCTTCCAAAACAATAACCATTTCCAACTCTAGTATTATTAACTCCTTCAATAACACCATCAGGATTTGCAGAAGGTACTACAATCATCTGATAATCGCCTAAATTTTGAGAATTCATCGCATAATATTCAACTATATCATTACCTAAATTAACTAAAACTTTTCCATCTTTAGCATATTCATCTTCAAATCCATGAACTTCAAATTCCATAAAAATTGTTTTAGAATTTGCCCCATTTCCTTTTATTAAATATGCTTCTAGTGTTCTTCCTTGATATGAAGTTCCATATTCTATTCTCGTTGTATTTTCATAAGCACTTGCAATATTGTTTGCTTTATTATTCAAAGTCATTATTTTGTTTTTCTCAGCTTCTTCTGCTCGTCTTTTCTCTTCTGCAATTCGTTCCTCTTCAGCAATTCTTGCAGCTTCAGCTTCTTCTTGTTTCTTTACTAATAATTTTTCATGAGTTACCTGCAAATCTTCTTTTAATTCCGGCTCTACAGAAGCAATTATATTTAAAACTTTTATTTCTTTTCTAGCTTTTGCAACTTCTTTTGGACTATTTTGAGCTGTTGAATTAGAATCTTTTGATATAACAACAATTAATCCTATTAAAATCACAACTAAAATAATGGGCAATAGTATTTTAAAAAACTTTTTCATATAGTTCTCCTATTTTCTCTTGAAAATCTTCTTAAAAAAATTAGATATCTTTTTTAAAAAACCTTCTTTTTTAACATTAGCTAATTCTTTAGGCTGTTCTACAACTTCTTCATTATTTGTTTTAAAAAGATTATCGACATTATACTTTTCACTTAATTTTTTCTGATATATTTGTTCATTCTCTTCATATTGTTTTCTTAGCTTAGCTCTTTCTTCTTCGTTTGAACATATATATTTCAAATTAAGCATTGTAACAATTGCTATAGTCTCTCTTTTTAAGTTTTGTTCCTTGATAGGAATATCTAAATTTATACTTTTTTTATATTCTTTTTCTCTTTCTCTTTCAAAATACTTTCGTAATTTTAAAGGAATCTTTTGCCTATCATCTTTATCCAGCAAATTAATAATTTCATTAACTTCCGAATACGCTTGTCTAGTTGTTGTTGACAAATTCACAAATAACCACCTCTTCTTTTGTAATCCTTTATTACAATTGTTCTTCGTCTATTGTTTTTTCTGATGCCAAATCTTTTTGTGTTCTTACTATTTTACCTGTTGCTTCTAAAATTTCTCCATCACGCACATCATCTGATAAGTCAAGCATTTGATTTAATACTTTTTTCCCTCTAGATATTCTATTTAATTCTTTTCCTATACCTAATGGTTCAAAACTATCTAAATAATGTAAATCTATTTTTGCATCTTTCATCATTTTTTTAGCTATATTTTCACTATCTCTGCTTAAAAATCTATCTGGAGAATGTGCATCTACTCCTATTAATACGTCACATCCTTTTTCAGCTGCTACTTTCCAAAAATCTATTACTGGATAAATATAACTATTGTCTTTAGTAATCCAATTTCCAGGTATTTCTTCATGATATGCTGTAATAGCCCCTAGATTTATTTCTAACGGAATTCGATATTTTGATGCAACATCACAAATCATTTCTATTGCTGTGCTAACATTTTCATTATATTCTTGTTTTTTATCTTCAGGTATACCATCCCTATATCTCAAAAATATATCAGGATGTGCTACATATGCAAACTTACCTGTTTTTATTGCTTCTACAACAGTAGCTGCATAATCTAAAGGATATTTCTCTGAAAGCGGATCTGATTTTTTAGGTGGATTCATCATTTTTCCATCATTATCTCTTGCTATAACAAAATGTTGTCCTAATATCATATAATCTAATTCTTTTTCAATTTCATTTCTAGATGCTACTATTGTTTCATTTTTTTCGCCCTCATCACCATAATATTCAACTTCTAATCCAATACTTATATCTATTCTATCAGAATATTCTTCCTTTAGTCCTTTTAACACAGGTAAATATTCTTCAAAAAATTGCTCTTTAGACATATACACTTTTGGATCACGTCTTCCAAATGCTGGTGGATTATGGTCTGAAAAACCTAACACAGTATAACCTGCTTCTATTGCATTTTCAATGTATTCTCTCATTTCACCATAAGCATGTCCACATAATTTTGTATGTGTATGATAATTAAATTGTTGGTATTCTGATATTTTCTCTGGTTCAAATTCCTTTTCATTAAAACTTGAATCTACTACAGAACCATATACTTTATGTCCGCATCTTTCATCTACAAAACACATATCATCACTTTGAGCCCACATTGTTATTGCACTGATTCTTGAATTTCCATTAACAGTTTGGCTCGCAAGTTTATATATTCTAGCTAATATTTTTTGTTGTTTTAATATTTCTTCTGTAGAAAGTGGATCTTTTCCTGTTCTTGAAATGTCTAACTCTGTAATTTCTACTGGTAAACCAATTTCTCTTTCTATATCATCTAAAGTCTTATCTAACTGACTTATATCTATACTCGTATCCAAATGAGCTTCTAAACCTATTGTATCAATAATACCATTTTCTTCTGGCAATAAATCTCCACTTAATCTATATTTTTCTTCCTTCTTCTGCAAAGCTTGTACAAACGCTATTATCTCTCTTCTTTTATCTGGATTTACCCAATTCATATCATTATATAATAATCTTGCATTTGGTAATCTTTTTCTCGTCTCTAACGCTAAAGTAGCTAAATCATCAATAGATAAATATTTCATCCATTGTCCTGTACGTTGATGATATGATCTTTCTTCTGAATCTTTAAAATTTTTCTCAATCATATCTGGATCATATATACTTTCATTTAATACATCTACAGCTGAAATACTATTTCCATATCTTTCACACACTTTTTTTACATAGTCAAATAAAGTTTTCTTAATATATTCACCAACTGTTCTTCTTTTCTCTTCTTCACTCATTTCAACCGTTGTATACGTTTGCATGCAATAATTTTCATATAAACTTGGAAAATCTGCATAAAACATAAATGTATTAATCTTAACTTGCATTCCATGTCTTTTAGCAAATTCAAACATTTTGTCCAACCTATTAGGTGTAAAGGTTTTTCCATCAAAAGAAATACATCCTGTATATTTGCCTGCATTATCTATATTTATTAAATCAAATTTATTTCCATTTTCGAACATAAATCTATGAAAAGCTCTTACTTTTTCTGGAGTCATTTCCAAAATTCCTTCTTTTGCTTCATAGTCACCATTTTTTATTTCTGCTAATACATATTCTGCAACACCTTCATCAATTTCAGCACTCCTCAATTTTTCTTTCATTTTTAAAGTGTCAACCATGGATAAATCAAAAACACTATCTAAATAAATGTTTTTAATCATTTCTCTTTGTTCATTAGAAAATTCTCCTGCCATTTCACCAATAATCGTATCTATTAAAAACTTAATTTTTCCTAACTCACCTTCAAATCTAGTACTATATTCACTTCTTTTTTTACATCTTTCTTGTAATTTAGAAATATATTCAATTATCTTCATATCTTGCTGTTCTACTGTAAGTCGTTCATCATCAACAATTGACAATAAGTCTACTATCTGCGAATTTAGTGTTATTCCTTTTACATTATCAATACTTTCAAATAATTTCATATATTCCTCTTCTATTTCTTCTTAAAATTTTAAATTTTTAATCTTATTAATATCTATACCATATTCATGATATACACTTTGAACATCTAAAGCCGTAATTTTGTTTTTATCTAATTCTAATTTCTCAATAATATCTTCTACTGCTTTTTTACTTTTTCCTTCTAACTCAACATAAGTTGGAATTAATGGCCATGAATCAATATCTATCTCTACATCATCTAAAATATACTGTATTCTTCTATTTTCTTGATAATTTCTATGCTCATAGCCCATTTTTTCTAACAATTCTCTAGTAACTTCAAAATCAGAAACTTCAATTTCTAATTCTTTAGTTCCATCAATGGTTTTTACTTCAACATTTTTGTATGCTAAAGTAGCTTTTTTCCCATTCGTTCTAAGTCTAATCCATTCACAATCACTTTTGTATGGAACTAAATCATATACATATCTTTTTTGTTCAAAATCACCAATCTTCTTTGCTCCTAAATCTTCTATTTTTTTTATAAATTCTTCTTTGTTAATTTCTAAGGCTCTTACTTCATATTCTATTTTCATATTTTTTCTCCATTTTCTGATTTACTTCATTATAATTAAATTTAATAACATATACAATAGAAACCAGTAAACAAATTATACTTTTACTGGTTTCAAGCTTATATATTATTTAAATTTTCCTAAAAAAGTTTTTTCAATTGGTATATAATCCGCCAATTCAATTTCTTTATTTTCTAATACTAGTTGTATATTACTATTTGACATTTCATCAAATTTTTCCTCACCAACTAACTCTATTATCTTTTTACTTGCTTTTGGAACATCACAATAATATGCACCTGTACAATGAACATCAGTGCCTAAAAAAGTTATCATATTGTGTTTATATAAAAGCTCTACTAATTTTTTTGACTCTTTTCCATAAAACCCCTCTATACTCATATAATTTGCTTGTAGATATACACCTGAATTAATTATATCTTCTAACTCTTTCGGATTTTTTTGAAATACAGAATATCTTTCTGGATGTGCTAAAACTAATTTATATCCTCTAGAAATTAAATCAAACATTATATTTTTAAATTCTGGATATTCTTTATGTAATGGTATTTCTACCAAAATATATTTTGTATTATTTATTGTAGATGCTTCTTTATTTTCTATCAATTCAGCTATGTTAGTTCTTGAATATATTTCGCTTCCTAAAATAAGTTCTACACCTATTTCTTCTCTTTCTAATTCCTTTATTTTTGTAATTCTCTCTTCTTCTGTTGATGTAAAATAACCTGAATTGTGCGTTGTACATATTATTTTTTCAAAACCAGCTTCTTTAGCTTCTTTTATAACTTCTACTGATTCTTCAAAGCTTTGTATTCCGTCATCTAAACCAGGTAAAATATGTGAATGAAAATCAATCATTTAATTACCCCTTCTACTATCTCTTTTTACCGTAATAATATGTATCTCCATATTTTTTGCTCGTTGTTGGAACTTTATTTAATACTATTCCTGTTACTTTTCCACCTGCATTTTCAATTTTTTTCTTTGTTTCTTTTAAATCTTCCATCTTTGTTTCATTATAAGCTGAAATAATTATTGTTTGATCAACTAATCTAGAAACAATTGCAGCATCTGTTACTAAGTTACATGGTGTACCATCAAAAACTATTACATCAACATGTTCTTTTAATTCATTTATTAATTGAGTCATCTTCGAAGATATAAGTAATTCTGAAGGATTAGGCGGAATATTTCCTGCTGGAATAAGATATAACATTGGCATTTCTGTTTCTTGTATAAATCCTGTTATATCTTTTACATCTTTATCAACATTAACACCTGTTAAATAATTAGAAACCCCTGGTGTTGGGCTTGCATTAAGCATTGTATACAAACGTCCTTTTCTCATATCAACATCTACTAAACATGTTTTTTTACCAGCTTGAGCAAAAGTAATTGCTACATTGGCAGAAACCCAAGATTTTCCTTCTGAAGGAGATGTAGAAGTAACTAATATTGTTTGTTTATCTTCTGTTGTAGAATTCATAAATTGAAGGTTTGTTCTTAAAGCCCTAAATGTTTCACTTATTGGTGATCTAGGTTCTTTTGCAACAACTAATTCTTTCTTTATCATTACATTTTACCTCCTTTTTTAACAATATTTTCATCATAATATGCTATCTGTGCTATAACTGGTATTTTTAAATTTTTTTCAATTGATTCGGCAGATCTAACTGTTGTATCAAACAAGTTTTTAATTACAATACCTAAACATGAAATAAATGTACCACCCGCAAAAGCTAAAATAATATATTTTACAGGATTAATATTATATGGTGTAAAGTCAGCTTCTGCTTGATCTAATGTATAAACATTATTAATTTTATACATATCTACAATCTTCTCTGAGAAAACTTTTCCTATTTCATTTGCAATTCTAGCAGAATATTCTGGTTTTTCATCTGAAACTGTTATTCTTATAACTTCTGTATCTTCTATTGATTCTACTGTAACATTTTTTCTAAGTTCTTCTTCTGTTAAATTAGCTATGTCTAAATTTTCAATAACTTGTCCTAATACATTTTTGGATTTTATTATTTGACTATAAGTAGATACCAACTTTTGATTTAATGTAACATCAGTTTGTGTAACAGAAGAAGACGCTTTATCTTCTGAGCTTTCTACTTTTGCTAAAACTAATGTAGTAGAAGCTTGATATTTAGGCGTTTGTAATATACAAGAATATACTGCTGCAATAATGACTAATATAACTGTAACCACAATAATTATTCTTCGACCATCCCACAACATTTTAAAAATTTCTTTTAAATCTAATTCTTCCATTTCTCCTCCTAAATTTTAATCTATTAATTTATTTCTTGCCAATATTGCTATAATCACTCCACAAGAATCTATAATAACATCCCTTATTTGAGCAGCTCTACCATCAATAAAAAATTGATGCATTTCATCTGTAATAGCATATATTATGCCCCAAACAATACTTAAAATTATAATATATTTTCGTTTAAGCCTAAATGTATTTAAAAAATTATATATTAATACACCACCTAAAAAATATATTGAAAAGTGAGCTAATTTTCTTACAATAAAACTTATATCTGTAGTGTGATTTTTTAAACTAATTCCAAAATAATCATCGCATACTTGGACTATATTATTTGTAATTCTATCACTAGATGACTGTGAAACCTTTCCATTTTGATTTGAAAATCCAAACACAATTATCATCCATATAATCAAAAATATTCCATATACAATTTTTTTTAAATTCTTAAAATTCATTCTTTTACTGTCTTTCTTATTTGTTAATATTATTTTTCGTATACCTCCATGCATCTTTGCACATCTGCTCTAAATCACGAGTTGCTTCCCATCCTAATTCAACTTTAGCCTTAGTAGAATCAGCATAACATACTGCAATATCGCCTGGTCTTCTAGCTGTAATTTCATATTCTATTTTTATATCATTAGCCTTTTCAAAAGCGTTTACTATATCCAAAACAGAGTATCCTGTACCTGTTCCTAAGTTGTAAGCCTCTACACCTGTAATTTTTCTTGCTTTATCTAAAGCTTTTAAATGACCTATTGCTAAATCAACCACATGGATATAATCTCTTACCCCTGTTCCATCATGAGTATTATAATCATGTCCAAATACATTTAAATGTTCTAATTTTCCTGCTGCTACATAGTTTATGTATGGCATTAAATTATTTGGAATTCCATTTGGATTTTCCCCAATTTCTCCACTTTCATGTGCTCCTATTGGATTAAAATATCTAAGTAATATAACTGTCCAAGCTTTGTCTGATTTATACACATCTGTCAATATTTGCTCTATCATTAATTTAGTAGAACCATATGGATTAGTTGCTGATAATGGAAAATCTTCTTTTATTGGTACAGTAGCAGGATCTCCATATACTGTTGCTGATGAACTAAATACTATCTTTTTGCAATTATGATTTCTCATTACATCTACCAAATTCAATGTTCCTGTTATATTATTATGATAATATTCTATTGGTTTTTCACATGATTCTCCAACCGCTTTTAGTCCTGCAAAATGGATTACTTCATCAATTTTATTTTCTTCAAAAACTTTTTCTACATTTTCTTTATCTAATAAATCTACTTTATAAAACTTAAAATCTTTTCCTGATAATTTTTTTATACTGTCACACATCTCTATTTTACTATTAGAAAGATTATCAAGAACTACTATTTCTTCTCCTCTTTTTAATAGTTCTATCGCTGTATGACTTCCTATATATCCTGTTCCACCTGTTACTAAAATTGCCATAAATTTTCCTCCTTTATAACACTTAATTTATATCAAATAACAAAAAAAATAGCAATATAAAATTTTACTCTTTTTATATAACTTTAAGGGATAATAATAAAAGTATTTTCACTCTTAGGTAAGTAAGTTTAGAAAATTATAAAAAAAATTCATAGAGATACAGGCGAATGGCCTGAGAGACTCTATGAATTTTTTTATTCAATTTTCTTAATGAAACGCACCGTAGCCGTGAAAATGCTTTTATTATTATCCCTTAAAGTTAATTTAATATTATATAGTTTTTATATTGCTATTTTATTCTTAAAGTTTTCATTGAATTAAGTATTGCTATTATTGAAACTCCTACATCTGCAAAAACCGCAAGCCACATATTAGCATATCCCATCGCTCCCAAAATCAAAACCGCTATTTTAATTACAAGAGCAAAAATAATATTTTGTTTTACAATTTTCATAGTTGCTTTAGAAATTCTAATTGCTTGAGCAATTTTAGTAAGTTCATCAGTCATAATAACAACATCAGCAGCTTCAATAGCAGCATCAGCCCCTATTCCTCCCATTGCAATACCTACATCAGCTCTAGCTAAACACGGACTATCATTAATACCATCACCAACAAAAATAACGCTCTGCTTTTTCTTTTTTAATTTCAAAATTTCTTCTAATTTTTCTAACTTTTGTTCAGGTAATAAATTTCCAAAACAATTTTCTATACCAACTTCGTTTGCAATTTGTTTAGCAATTTTTTCTTCATCACCTGTTAAAATATAAGATCCTTTTACTTTTGCTTTAGTTAAATCAAATATTGCTTCTTTAGCTTCTTTTTTTACTGTATCAGATATTAATATACAGCCTTTATACGTTCCTTCTATAGCAACATATATAACAGTTCCTGGATTAGCAATTTCTTTAAATTTAATATTATTTTCTTTTAATAGTTTAGCATTTCCAACTAATGTTTCTTTAAAGAATATTTTAGCTTTTATTCCTTTGCCTGAAATTTCTTCTAAATTTTCAATCTTTTTATCATCATATTTCCCTGTATATTTATTTTTAATAGAAAGAGCTATTGGGTGATTAGAAAATTTTTCTGCATGTGCTGCAATCCTTATAAGTTCTTGCTCTGAAATATCAACAGACACTACAGTTTGAATTTCAAAAACACCTTTAGTAATAGTTCCAGTTTTATCAAATGCTATATATTTAGCTTTTGATAAAGCTTCTAAATAATTACTTCCTTTAATTAAAATACCATTTTTAGATGCTCCTCCGATTCCTCCAAAAAATCCTAATGGCACTGAAATTACTAGAGCACATGGACATGAAATAACTAAAAATGTTAGTGATCTATAAAGCCATTCTGAAAATTCTTGATTAAAAATAAAAGGAGGTACAATAGCTAATGCTAAAGCCAAAAAGCAAACTATTGGTGTGTAATATTTAGCAAACTTAGTAATAAATTTTTCTGTTTTAGCTTTTTTAGATGTTGCATCTTCAACTAATTCTAATATCTTTGAAACAGTTGAATCTTCAAACTTTTTCATAACTTTAGCTTCAACGACTTTATTTAAATTTATTGTTCCACTATAAATAATTTCTTGTGGTCCTATTGTTTTTGGAACAGGCTCTCCTGTAATAGTTTTAGTATCAAAACTTGATTTTCCTGTTATAATTCTAGCATCAACAGGAACTTTTTCTCCTGGCTTTATAACTATAGTTTCACCAATTTTTATTTCTTCTGGCTTTACTGAAATTAATTCATTGTTTCGATATACATTAGCAGTTTCTGGTTTTATTTGCATTAATTCCTTTATTGCATCTCTAGATTTTCCAACAGCAATAGATTGAAATTCCTCACCTATCTGATATAAAAGCATTACTGCTATTGCCTCAGGAAATTCTCCTATTACTAGAGCTCCTACTGTTGCAATCATCATAAGGAAATTCTCATCAAATATATTTCCTCTAAATATATTTCTTATTGCTTTATTTAAAATATCAATTCCTATTATAAAATAAGATATAAGAAATGATATTACAGATATTAATTTCATTTCATATATACAATTTTCAATTTTCATAAATTGAAAAATCACACCTAAAATTGCAAATATAACAGAAAACATAAATCTTATTTTAAAACTTTTTTTCATTTTCTCCTCCTAGCTTAGTTTAGCATCTGGCTCCATTTTGGCTACGATTTTCTTAACTTCATTCATTACTTCTTCTACTTCTTTTTCATCTGAAGATTTAAATTCAATTGATAGTTTTGATGTCATAAAGTTAAGTGTTGCTTCTTCAATTTCCTTAATCTTATTTATTTTGTCTTCTATTTTTGCTGCACAATTAGCACAATCTATCCCCTCAATCTTATATACTTTTTTCATCTACTTTACCTCTCTTTCTTTTATTTCAAGAACATGATCTAAAGCTTTTTCAAAAATATCTTTAACATGATCATCGTCTATAGAATAAATAACCATTTTTCCATCTTTTCTGTTCTTCACTAAATTAGCATCTCTTAATGTCTTTAATTGGTGAGAAATAGCTGATTTTGTCATTCCTAATAATACAGCTAAATCGCAAACACACATATCACTCTTATCTAACGCCCACATGATTTTAGCTCTAGTACTATCACCCAATATTTTAAAAAAATCTGAAACATCAAATAAAATATCTTCTTTTAACATCTGCGATTTTACATTTTCAATAATATCTTCATGTAAAACTTCACAATCAAATTCTTCCATATAACCTCCTATATAGTTGAACAACCATTCAACTATATTTATATTATAATTGAATGGTTGCTCAACTGTCAATATATATTATGAAAAATTTTAATTATTTGTTAATATTTTTATTGTATAGTAAAAATATTTGGTTGTTCCGTCTACTTCATATGAAATAGCATATTTATAATAAACATCTCTAGTCAACTTAGATAAATCAATCATTGCTGCAAAATAGCATTCTGAAGTTTCTCCACTAGCTAATGTTGTATTTGATATCTTAGGCCCAGGGTATAAAATTGCATTATTAAAGTTAGATACTTCTACCTCTTCTGCCCTTCCACTTTCAAAAGTCTTTCCGTTGACTAGAATTATTCTTTAATGTATAAGCTACATTTATATTACAATACTGTGTACTACTTGCGTTATTTCCTTTTCTAAGAGTAGTAGTCAAAGTATTGTCGACATACTCATCTGAAACAAATTCTAATTCCTTGTTATAAATTCCAGTTATATTTGTATATACCTTTTCACCCTTAGGAAGAGCAATAACTTCAAGCTTATCTGATTTAGCTTTTAAATTAACTTTTCCATAAATATTTAGTTTAGACCCCAAAAGAGAATATCCTATATTCATGGCAAACATAGTTGCAACAGCAACTATTATAATTACTGCAACACTTATAGAATATTTCTTCTTTAATTTGTATTTTTTCTTCATATTTCCTATCTCTTTAATATATATCTATAAAGTATTTTGTCACCTATAACACAAAACCAACTTTCTTCTAAGTTTTCATTGTTCCAATATAAAATTGGTTTAGATAATTCTTCTGATAATTTTATTACTTCATTAAAATCAATAACATCTATTAAATTCTGTCTATCAGTATCTATCTTATCATTAACTTCTACAATTTTTTCTTCACATTCTTTTAAAATTCTATTAAGTTCAATTTTATATTCATTTTTTATAACATTATTATCTACTGTTTTTATTTTTAATACTAATATTAAAATAATAGCTATTATTAATACTATTGTTGCAACTGTTCTTTTAACTTCTGACAATTGATCTACCGTCTGACTCTTCTTAGTAATAATCTGTGGTTTTGATGATTCTTCAGTAGTAGTTTTTAATTTTGTAGTTTTAGGTCCAATTTCAAAAACTAAATTTGGTGAATATACATTTAATACTTCTTGTCCCATAATATTAGTTTTTGACATTACTTCTAATACAACTGTATATGTCGTATCTACTTGCATTCCAACTTCTTGTTGAAAATTTTTAATCATTTGTATTTTATCTTTAATATTTAGTTCAAAACTTTCTGAAATTTCTATATCTTTTGAATTAACCGTAAAATCTTTATTTTCTACTAATACTTCTGTATTCTTAAAAACCCTTTGTTCTTCTCCATCTTTAACATAAACAGATTCTAAATTTCCTACAATTTTATAGCTATAAGAAATATCTGATACCTGGTTTGCATTATATAAATATGTCATATTTATATTAGCTACATCCATTAAATTCGTAATATATACATTTTTATCGCCAATATTTTTTTCAGTAACATACCCATTTTCTAGCATGGATACATCATATGAATACAAATATTTATTAGTATATTCATATATATTTTCATTTACAAATTTCTTTTTATTTTCTGAATTAAACGAATCATATAAAGTAACCATTGCAACAACTATGCTCACTAAAAGTAATACAAAGATAGTTTTACGTACAGATTTTCTTATTCTTATCTTTTGCATTTTTTTCATTTGTTTATTTTCCCTTCTCTATGCTTCCAGTATCCGGTTTTTCTTTTAGATTTATTCTACTAAAAAATACTGCTGGATATCCAATATACTTTATACTAAAAATTTCTTTTGCTAACACTTGTGTTTCACTAACAGGCTCTTTATCGGGCATTCTATTATTGTCCCCTTTAGTTATAAATAATTTTTTTCCCTGTTCCTCATATTTTGAAATTACTCGATGTACTACTGTGAAATTATCTTTCTGATATTGAATAATATCTCCAACCTCAATATCAACAGGTTTACATTTTTTTAAGATTACAATATCTCCAACCGAAATTGTTTTTTCCATACTCCCTGAAGCTATTGCAACTGGTTTTATTGGAAAAATCCCCATACCAAACCATAAAAATAGTATAACTAATGCTACTGCAGGAATAAGCGTTCTAGGATTTGCTGTTTCTTCCTCTTTATTGTTCTTGCTTATTTCCTTCTTCTTTTTTATATATCTAATGTTAACAACAAGCATAATTGGTATAACTGTATCTACTACTGTAACAATTATCCATGGTACTTTAGGCAATATTGGCATTATAAGCCAATAAGCAATTGTAATTGTTCTATAGTATACTGCTGGCTTCCACGTTTTATTAATAGCCATATATGTACACACAATATTCACCGCTATTATTGGTAATATATCTGCGAAAAATATTTTTATTAAATTAATCGTATTAGATGTATCAAGTATACCAATATCTATCAAAATAAAAATAATACATGATAAAATTGCAATAAATTTTTTATCTTTCTCATAAACATTATTTATTAATCTATATCTTACATACTCTTTAACAACTATTGGAAATATATATACTATACAATTTATTAAAATGCCTTTAATTCCTAGAGAATATGGATTCTTTCCCACGTCCAAAAAGAAGTCTGACAATATATAAATTCCTACATAAACTAAACTGGCAATCAAAGAATATTCTGTAATTTCTTTTTTCAATCTAGTATTTGTAGGGGATTTTGCAAATAATATATTTAATAAAACTATGCACATAAACCAAAATAGCGGATTAACAATAGAGTAATAGATTAAACCATAACTTACTAAACTGTAATTCGCTATAATGGAATATATAACCAATATTGCAAGTATCAAGACTGTAGTTTTTCTTGACTTTTGTAACATTTTTTTCTCACTTTATTTTAATTAGTTCTATGAAGCTTTTCCTGTAAACTCTTCTGTAGCTTGTTCATAATCTAATTCAATATCAAACTCTGCACTTGCTGATTCTTTCACAGAGTCTTTTCTCCATTTTACTGTGAAAGTAATTGATGTAGATTCACTAGGTTGTAATACTTCTACTCCAGAAATATCAAGATTTGGAATCAACACTTCGATATCATCATTAGAAAAAGCAGTAGTAGTTCCTCTATTGTAAAGATTAAATCCTGTTAATTTAGCTGGAATACTTCCATTATTTTTTACTGTAGCTGTAACATAGCATCCATCACCAGGATATGATAAATCTATGTCAACTGTCATCTTTGTTGTATCTGCTGCATTTACTACAGCTCTTCCGTGTTCTGAAGTAGAAACTACACCATTAGTAAATACGACCTCAAAATTTCCAGAAGCATTAGCCCTTCCAGATATATTTAATACTCCACTAAAAGAAGCATATGCAACAGCTAGTCCAAGTACGGCAACTATTAGTACTATTACAAGTAATTTTGATTTGTTCTTCATATTTTCCCCCTTATAAATACATATTTGATGTGAACAGTATATCATATAAAATATTTTTTTGAATACTTTTTCATTTACATTTTTGTTACTTTTTATTTTCTTTTGTATTACTTTTAACTTTACTGCATATTTTTAAGGATTTATATGCTATAATGCTATTAATTATTTTTATATGTAAATGGAGATAATACAAATGAATTTAGAAAATACTAAAGACTTAAAACTCTTCTTTTCAGAGGAAAATCTAGAATTTTTAAAAAATATTAATACTGAATTATCGAAAATCGAAAATTTAATTGAAAAAGGTCAAATCAAAGAAGAAAAATACTCACTTTTTATTAACGCTCTTACTGCTAAAGACTTCTCTAATACTAATAAAGAATACTTTTTAGATATTCAACATACTTATTCATTGATTAAGCAAAATCAAGAGGATTTAAAAAATCTTAAAAATTTTCTTTCTCGTATTAGCACTAAATTACTATCTTTAGTTTTAAATAATTGTCAACCTGAAGAAACTACTCATTTAATAAATGAAATTAACTCTAATCTAAATCAATATATAGAGTTATTGGAAGAAATCAAAAAATCTTTTGTGGCAAATAACATATCTATAAATACAATTGATTCTTATCATTCTACTAAGCTTTTACTTACAACTTTTGAAATGGATTTAGGAGAAAAATTAGATGAAACAATATCTCTTGTTTCACCTAATACTACTAATAAAATAGATACTTCTTATTCTGATATTGTTGGAACTACTGAAAATAAAACTCTAATAATATCTGAAAAAGAACAAAAAGTGTATCTACCTTATAAAAAATCTGAATTAAAAGCATATATGTCACAATATCCTACATCATATTATTCATATAAAAACGTTATAGAAAAGGAATTTATATTACCACTAGACTTTTTTATAAGTAATCCTTCTATAGCTAGATTTAGAGAAACTTACAGCTTATATCGTGATCGTGAAGCTTCATCAACATTTGATGCTTTCAAACAGGCTATAAACCTAGCTTTTAAATCAGAGTTAAATCCTGCAATAATAGCTGCTTGTAAAACAAAAAAACAATTGAATAATTATTTACTTTGTTTATCTGAAAATAAACTAGATGATTTTACAGATTTCGAAATACTTTATGATATAAATCCACAAACGGCTAATTAATATATTAAATACTGCCAGTTCAATGCTCTTTTAGAGAGTAAGTAAAAAATATTAATTTAAAAAAACATAAAATAATTATAAATAAAATAATGTATAGTTTTCAAAATTTTGCTCTTCGCAATCTCCGAATAAAAAACTCCGTTTTTATATTGTAGATTGCTCAAATTCGCACTTCGATAAACTTTGTTTATCTACGTTTGGTCGCTAGCGCAATTTTAAAAACTATACATTATTTTATTTATTATTTTCTTTACTTATATTTTTATATTAAAAGGCTATTCTTAATTAAATACTTACTCTCTAAAAGAGCATTGAACTGGCAATATTTGTTCTATTACAATTTTACATATACTGATGCAGTACCTCCTGAAACTTGAAAAACACCAAAACCTTCTTCATCAATTTCAATTTCTTCTTCTCTATGTCCTAGTGCATCAACAAATTTTTCACCAGCAAAATTTGTTCCAACATACATTCTCTTACAGCCATCATATTTATCAGAAATTATTACAGCTAAACCAGACTTATTATGTTCCTCATTTCCAAGTCTAGTAAAGCCAACTATATTATAATCATCAAAATAATCAACTTGTTCTCCATAAGCCTTATCTTTTCTAAGAAGTAATAATGTTTTTAAACTTTCCATTGGTTCTATCCCATCATGTTCTATTCCATAATAATCACCATAAAAAACACAAGGATATCCTTCTTTTCTCAAAAGAATTATTGAATACGCAATCTCTTTAAACCACATAGGAATCCATGATTCAAGAGCTTGTCCGTGGTTGAGTATCATGATTATCTACAAAAGTAACTGCTCTGCCCCAATTTTCTTTTAGCAATGTATTATCTAATATTTTAGACATGTCATATTCTCCATTTGAATTAGCCGCATGATAAAAATTATAATGTAATGGTACATCAAATAAAGACATTCCTCCTTCGGTCATATCAATGTATTTTTTTAATTCATTTATATTAGCATTCCAATATTCACCAACACAAAATAGCTCCCTAGTAGATTTTTCTCTCATTTGTTTTACAAACTTTTTCATAAATTCTGCATCTATATGTTTAACAGCATCAAATCTTAATCCATCTACATCTGTCATTTCTAAATACCATTTTCCCCATTTAATGCATTCATCTACTACTTCTTGATTATCAAAATCTATATCTGCTCCCATTAAATAATCAAAATTTCCATGTTCTCCATCAACATTCATTTGCCATGTTTTATTTTTTAATTTATATAAAGCAACTTCTTTAGTTCTCGAATTATAGTCTATTCCTGTAAAATGTGTCCAATTCCATTCAAAATCTGAATATTTATGATCTCTTCCTGGAAAAGTAAACTTAGTCCATACTTCAACAGTTTCTTCTTCTCCGTTTTCTTGAACTCTATTTTCCCAATCACACTTAACAGCTTTAATAGTTTGTAATTTATCAGCACCCATTTTATGATTTAACACAACATCAGCATACACATCAATTCCTTGTTGCTGAAGTGCTTTAATAGCTAATAAATATTCATCTTTAGTTCCATATTTAGTAGCTATTGATCCTTTTTGCTCAAACTCTCCTAAATCATATAAATCGTATACCCCATATCCAACTTCTTTTTCTCCTCCACATCCTTTATATGCTGGTGGTAGCCAAATGGCAGTAATACCATATTTAGCGATATCTTCAACTCTTTTACCAACTGTATTCCACAAATTTTTATTGCAATTTAAATACCATTCAAAATATTGCATCATTACTCCATTGATTTCTTTGTTCATCATTTCCCCCTTATTACTCAGCATTTTTTATTTCTTGTATTTTTTCATTTTTTTGAAGTTCTGGCTCTAAAAATTTAAAACATTTTTTATTTTTATCCATAACCTTTATTCCAACATCTAAATCATTTCTCATTCTTTTACTAGCATATTTTACAATAATTGGCTTATCCTCAATTGCTTTCATAACAACATCTTTATCATCTCTCATTTCAGGAGATGCAAAATATAAAATCTGACCAGATTTTTCTAATCCTGCAAGCAATAATTCTTTATCATTCTTTAAACTTTCATCAACATAACAGTATGTCCATCCTAACTTGCTAACAGATTCATATACAATTTCTCTATCTTTTTTTAAATCAAAGCTTGCAAATTCTAAGGCTTCTGGATTATTTTTAACCGCAGCTAATACAACTTCTCTATCATTATGGAAATTATCATCTGCAAATTCTAGCAATTTTCCATTTTCATTTACTGTTTTTAAAACATATTCTCTATTACTAGCATTTTCTTTCATTGCTGTTATTTCTGGTGCCTCTGGCATTTTTCTTCACATCCTTTATTTATTATAAAATATAAGTCGCATATATTTCTACATGCGACTTACGATTCAAATTATTGCATTCATAAGATTTATTTTTCTGTTTGACCTATAGCTGGCCTTCCATTATTAGAAAAGACATAATTTTCATAATAAGTATATCCCCATCCCCAAAAATCCTCTTCTTCTGTTTCTTTAGCATAAATTATATGATTATTAAAATCTAATTTTTGATTTTGACATAATGGATATTTGGTTGTATCTATTGTATATGACCAGCTCATACGTATTATATCATCTACCGTTATATCTGACATTAATTTATATTTAAAGTTATAATTTTCTGTATCCTTTAATGAAATTTCTCTATCTTTAGTTTCATTCCTACTTTGAGAGGCATCTGATATATACCAAATGTCTACTTGATACACATAAAATCTTCCAGATGGATTATTAAAAAATTTAAAAGCATCACCATTAAAAATATAAATCTCATGATCTACTGGTCCTGTCAGATCTGGAACATCAGGATTTGTTCCACCGCCTTCTACAGGATATTGTTTATCACCTGATTCATATATAGCTTTAACCTTAGCTAAAGCATTATATTGCACTTTTAAGTTTCTATTTGCTATTACAAATCTTCCAGCAATAATAGCAAGTAAGAAAAAAACTGCAACTAGAACATAAACTGTTATAGATCCTTTTTCATTTCTAAAGTTCATATATTTTACCTCAAAATTATTTTTATCGACACAATCTCACTTATATAAAACATTTTATATATAACTATACAAAAAATCAATAACTATAATATAACGTTTTAGTTACAAATGCCCCAATAACACGCTTATTAAACATTTAAATATCCTGAAAACTTTCCTATAATATAAAAAAACTCCTAGGTTTACCTAAGAGTTTTCATATTACAAAGTAAGTCTATAAGCCGGGTTCTGTCTTGAATAGCCATTTATCTAGAATATATATTGCTATATATTTCAAGCCACCTACTATATATAAAAGAAACGAGCAGTTTTTAATCTTTTACTTAAACTAGTGGTGTTGCTCCAGGTGGGGTTTACACGAACAAGGAATGTCACCATTCCTCCGGTGAGCTCTTACCTCCCCTTTTCAACCTTACCAATAATATTGGCGGTAATTTTCTGTTGCACTTTCCTTAAGGTTTCCCTCACTAGACGTTATCTAGCACCATTGCTCTATGGAGCCCGGACTTTCCTCTCATGGAACCTTACGGTTATCATCAGCGACTATTCGGCTTACTCTTTATCTATTTTAATTTGATTTATTAATTTTGTCAAATTTTAAAAAACTTTATATTCAAAATTACTCATAAAATCAAACATATCTCTAACACCTTTTAAAGTCATTATCTCATTTTTTTGCAGTGGTGATTTTTGAAGTTCAGTTATTAATTCTTTTTTATAGCAATTCTTTTGCATTTTATAAATCAAATACCTAACTTCCATATAATCAAAATATATTTGATAACCATCATTCATATCTTTCCAAAATTGCTGAAAACTATATTCTTTATCCATTTTATCTCCTATTTATATTTTTCCTGTCATCAGGCTATAAAAACAAACAAGTATTGCTAGGCACAAAGATAATTAATATTACGAGGCGTACTCTTGTACGTCGCAGTAATTTAATTATCTTTGTAACAACGCAAGACGCCGTTTATTTTTATAGCGCTATCATAGTATCAAACTGAAGTTCCGACAAAACTGTAACCCCCAACTGATTAGCCTTATCAAGTTTCGAACCCGCATCTTCTCCAGCTAAAACATAAGTAGTCTTTTTAGAAACTGAACCTGAAACTTTACCTCCAAATTTTTCAATAATAGCAACTGCCTCATCTCTAGTATATTTATCTAAAGCACCTGTCAAAACAAAGATCATTCCCTCAAATCTATTATCAGTATTTTCATCAGTTTCTGCACTCATATTAACATTCGCATCTTTTAATTTTTTAATCAAATCTTTCGTCTGTTCTTGATTAAAAAATTCATATATAGCTTTAGCTGTAATTTCTCCAGTATCATCAACTTGAATTAAATCTTCATAAGATGCTTGTACTAACTCATCCATTGTTTTAAATCTTTTTGCTAAACTTTTAGCTCCTTTTACACCCACATGGCGAATTCCCAAAGCATTAATTAATCTATATAAGTCATTTTTCTTACTTTCGTTAATTGCATCTATTAAATTTTGAGCAAATTTTGTACCATCTTTTTTCAATGTTTTAACATCTTCCAAAGTCAAACTATATAAATCTGGAATATTTTTAATTAAATTTCTGTTCAAAAATTCTTCAATGATAGAATATCCAAGCCCTTTGATATTCATAGCTTCTCTTGAAGCAAAATGCCAAATACTTCTAAATAATTTAGCTTGACACTCAATTCCAATACATCTAGTTACTGCTTCTCCTTCTTCTCTAACAGCATCTGCACCACAAACTGGACATTTGCTTGGCATTTTAAATTCTTTTTGTGTGCCATCTCTTTTAGATTTTAGCACATCTACAACTTCTGGAATTACATCTCCAGCTTTTTGAATTATAACAGTATCACCAATCATTAAATCTTTTTCTTTTATAAAATCTTCATTATGAAGTGTTGTTTTAGAAATTGTTGAACCTGCTACTTTAACAGGCTCTAATATAGCCATTGGCGTAATTGCACCTGTTCTACCTACTTGGCAAATAATATCTTTAAGTATAGTTTCTTTTTGCTCTGGTGGATATTTATATGCAATAGCCCATTTAGGAGTTTTATAATTTGTTCCTATTATTTCTCTTAAAGTTAAATCATCAACTTTTATAACAGCTCCATCAATTCCAAAAGATAAACTCTCTCTATCATCTCCAATTTTATTAATTGCATCAATTGCTTCATCAATAGTATCGCAAAAAATTTTAACTGGATTTACATTAAAACCTAATTTTTCTAAATACACTAATGAATCATAATGTGATTTAAAATTTATATCAGTTGATTTTTGAACATTAAAAACATAAATATCTAAAGGTCTTTTAGCAGTTTCTTTACTATCTAATTGACGTAGTGAACCTGCAGCAGCATTTCTAGCATTAGCAAATAAAGGCTCTTCTAAAATTTCTCTTTCTTCATTCATTTTTTCAAAGCCTTCTTTAGATATAAACACTTCTCCACGAACTATAATATCTACATCTTCTGTTAATTTTTGAGGAATAGTTTTTACAGTTTTTAAATTGTCAGTTATATCTTCTCCTACTAACCCATTTCCTCTAGTAGCTCCCCTAACGAAAATACCTTTTTTATATTCCAAACTAACAGACAAACCATCAATTTTAGTTTCGACAACATATTTTAAAGGAATATTTTCTTCTACAGATACTTTTCTAACACGCTCATCAAAAGCCCTTAAATCTTCAAAATTAAAAATATCTAACAAACTTTGAAGAGGAACTTCATGTTCAACCTTTTCAAATCCTTCTTTTACTGTACCACCAACATGTTGAGTAAGTGATTCTGAACTTATAAATTCTGGATATTTATTTTCTAAATTACGAAGTTCTAACATTAACATATCATATTCAAAATCACTAATTTCTGGATCATCGTCATCATAATATCTTTTAGCATGATATGCAGTTATCTCCCTCAATTCTTTAATTCTCTCACCAGCCTGTTTTTTTGTCATTTTCATCTGTATCTCCCAATTAACATTTCATAATAATTTTTAAAATTTATTTTAATCTAATTAATCTTAGCACTTTATAAAAGTAAAAAGAAAAAACTAACACAAAATTAAAAGAAGTAAATTAACTTTTCTTAACTTACTTTCTCTATCAAAAAAGGAAAAGAAACAAGTATTGCTAGGCGCAAAGATAATTAATATTACGAGGTGTACAATTGTACTCCGCAGTAATTTAATTATCTTTGCAACAACGCAAGACGCAGTTTATTTTTCTTTTGTGCCGTCAGAAAGTACACTGCGTCCTTTCCAAATATAATCAACCCCTGAAAAAATAGTAGCCACCGTAGAAACAAGCATCATAACAGAAGTAACAATATTTATAACCAAATGAACTCCACTCAATCCACCATTTACAAAGCTAAAGAAAGCACCAATATCAATAAAAGCAAATATAAGAGCAATCATTTGAGTAACAGTTTTTAATTTTCCCCATATTGACGCTGCTATTACCACTCCACCTTTTTCTACTGCAATTAATCTAAAACCAGAAACAATAAATTCTCTAGCAAGCACTATAATTGGAATCCAAGCTGGCAATTTTCCAATTTCGACTAATATAACCATAGCTGCTAATACTAAAATTTTATCTGCTAATGGGTCTAAAAATTTTCCAAATGTAGTAACTTGATTTCTTGATCTTGCTATATATCCATCTAATTTATCTGTAATAGAAGCAATTATAAAAATTGCTTCCATTATAATCATTGACATTGCTACCCCATATACATCTCCCTTTAACGGAATATATGCAAAAGCAACCATAACTGGTACTAATATAATTCTAAATATTGTTAGTTTATTGGCTAAATTCATCTTTTATTCCCCACTTCCAAATAAATTTTCTAAAATACTATTATCTTTATTTTGTTTCTTATTCTCTTTATCTACTTTTTCCAATTGATCTATTAACTCTTGTAAATTTTCTAAGTCAGCACCAATTAATTCCCAATTCTTTGCATCTACTGAATCTTTTAAATTTTGATTTGCTTTTATTATTGCTTTTATAAGTTGCTCTTTATCTTCACGATTTACAAATTCAATCTTTCCTGCAGAATCTGTAACAAGAGTAGTCAAAGCTTCTGCTAAGTCATCACCTATTGCTACTTTAGTTCCTGATGCTACAATTACTTTCTTTAATGTTGGTACTCTTGTTTTTTCATTTAATATTACTTGATATACTGGTTCAATATATAAAATACTATTTTCTATTGGAACTATATATGTCTTTCTTACTATTTCTGTACCTGATGTAGATAATTTCTCTAATTCAGAAGAAATTACTTTATCTTGTTCTATCTGAACATTTAATTGACCTATATCTGGTAATGTAGTATCTGATATTAGTTTATAGATCGTAAGTTTATTTATACCATTTGAATATGTTCCTACTAAATATGAATTTAGACTTTGTTTATTAGATTTTGTATATGGTAATACTAATCCTAATTCTTCTTTATTAGAATCTGGTGTTTTTAAAATAGTATAATATGGTTCAACTGGTATTCTATTTTTTTCTTCTCCACCAATTTGTGTATCAGTTTCCCAAACATCGTCACCTCTATAAAGAATTTCTGTGCTTACATTATGATATCTTTCTAACATTTTAGCTTGAACACTATATAAGAATTCTGGATATACTATATTTTTTTGAATATCTGCTGGTATTTGCTCTTCTTTTCCGGCAAAAATTTCTGGATACATTTTATAATAAAGTTTTGCTATTGGATCTGAATAGTCTGTTATATAGAATTTTGTTGTTCCATCATAAGCATCTACAATTACCTTTATAGAATTTCTTATATAATTTATCTCTTTATTTTTTCCTTCAACTGATATTGTTGTTTTTTGTGAAAATGGATAACTATTTGAAGTAGTATATGCATCTAAAACCCATTTTAATTCGCCACTATCTGTAATTACCATATATGGAGATTCATCATATATTAAATATGGTAATAATACTTTCGCTCTTTCGCGTATATTTCTATTTAATAAAATTTTACTAGATGATGTTACATTAGGATTATATACAAGCTTATAATTTTGATTTGCTAAAGCTAAAACTATTCTATCAAACAAGTTTGCATTAATTCCTCCATCTCCTTGATACTCATTTGTTTCATATAAAGTTGTAGATATTGGATAATCGAACTCATTTTTTCCATTAACATTAGTTACTGCAATATCATTTGTTGCCATACCGTAATAGATACGTGGTTCTTCAACTTTTATTTTATTTTCTTCATCTTTATATTTAGATTGAACATATGCTATTCCATCAGTAGTTTTATCAGTTATTGTAGATTCACTAATTACTACCCCATATCCATGAGTATACTGATATGTCTTGTTGTTATATGTTCTATTGGCCCCTGAAATTATCTCTCTTGGAGTAATATATAAAGACCTTGTTTTTCCATTTACAGTATATCTTCCAAGTTGTGTTGATTGGTATGTATAATAGCCTTCATTATCTTTATATTCTGCTAAATTTGCTAGTGTTGTTTCTTCGTCAATTATAGTTAATTGTCTTAATAAATCTGCATTATTTTTTATTGTTTCATCTGATAAATTAGAAGTATTGTCCACTTCTTTTTCATCAATCCTTATTCCATATGCCTGTCTTGTACTTCTTATATTCTCTTCAATATATGCCTTTTGCTTATCTAACTCATTTCTCTCTGCATAAACATATTGAAAAACTGTCATAACTACAAATAATGCAACTAAATATATTGGCGTTATAAACATTGAAGTAATAATTTTTTTCACTTTTAAATTTTTAAGATGTTTTATTACTCTAAATAATGAGAATAATATAACCACTCCAAGTAATCTATAACCAATTACTTTTATCTTTATCTCTGTAATTCCTGCTCCAACTAGTTCAGTTTTATTTTCATCTTTTAATGTTAATAAATTTCCCGTAACAATCTCTTGTGAACTTAACACCATTAATCCAGCTACTAAAGTTGCTATTATAAATAAATTCATAAAAACTTGTTTTAGAAATTTATTTTTTCTTAAGGTTTCAGCATCTACACCATTTAAGCAAACATTAATTGTAATTATATAATATGCACATATATAAATTGTAAGTATTACAAAAAATACTAATAAAAATACTAGTAATGTTTTTATAAATGGTATTTGAAATACATAAAATGAAACATCTAGCCCAAAAACAGGATCAGTTATTCCAAATTGAGCAACATTCGTAAAAAATAAAAATTTCTCTGTAAATATACCTTTACATAAAAAAGCTATTATAAAACTAACAATAAAAGAAATTGATTTGTTAGGTAATTTAGGCATCGGTTTCTCATCTTTTTCAAATAATTCTTTTAATGATTTTCTTAATAAAACATTAGACACATATATAATTACATAAGATATCAGAAAACTAACTCCTAACACTAAAAATTGTGTTTTAAGATTTTTATAAAATATTGAAACATATTGTTCTCCAATTTCTTTATAATTTAAGTATGCACTTCTAGTAGCAACTATCATTATTAATGCGTATATTATTAAGAAAAAAATTACTACTAATCTTCTAGTTACTATCTTTTTTACTTTTTCTTTCATTTTATCTTTCCTTCCAAAATAAAACTAAATTATAGCATCTATAAAGTCATTACTATTAAATACTTCCATATCATCAATTTGTTCACCTATACCAATGTATTTAACTGGTATATTATTTTCTGCAACAATGCCAACAACTACTCCACCTTTAGCAGTACCATCTAATTTAGTAAGCACTATTCCAGTGATATCTGTAGTTTCTTTAAAAGCTTTTACTTGCATAATAGCATTTTGTCCTGTAGTTCCATCTAAAACAAGTAATACTTCTTTTGAAGCCTCTGGTAATTCTTTATTTATAACTTTATTTATTTTTCCTAATTCATCCATTAAATTCTTTTTATTATGAAGTCTTCCTGCTGTATCACAAATTAATACATCTGCATTTTGTTCTTTTGCAACTTGTATTGCATCAAATACAACTGAAGCAGGATCTGAGCCTTCTGGCTTTTTAACTAACTCGCAATTAGCTCTGTTGGCCCATATTTCAATTTGCTCTACAGCTGCTGCTCTAAAAGTATCTGCAGCTGCTATAATTACTTTTTTTCCTGATTTTCTTAAATTATTTGCAATTTTTCCTATAGAAGTTGTTTTTCCAACACCATTAACACCAACTACTAATATAACTGATGGTGTAGTTTCTAGTTGTAATTTAGGTTCTGCAATATCTAATAATTTTACCATTTCTTCTTTTAATGCTTTTTTAACATTTTCTTCATCTTGTATATTTTCTTTTTTTATTCTTACTCTTAATTCATTTATAATTTTAGTAGAAGTTTCAATTCCTATATCAGACATAATTAAAGCTTCTTCTAATTCTTCTAAAAGTTCTTCATCTACTTTTCTAAAATTTGCAAATACATCATTTATTTTTTCATTTATAGTTTGCTTTGTTTTTCCAAGCCCATTTTTCAATTTATCAAAAAAGCCCATAACTTCCTCCAAATTTATATTTTACGAACTATAATATTCTTAAGTTTTTACGAACAATAGTATATCATATTTTTCACATAATGTATATTTTTTTATGCAATTTCAATGTAAAAAAATAGTGCTAAAACAAACTTAGTTTTAGCACTACAAATTTATTGCAAATTTTATTAATTGTGATATAATTTTTTAAGTCATAATGAATTCATACCATTCATTGCGACTGTAAAGTACTCTAATATATATAATCATTAATCTAAAAGAATTTACGCCATTATAGCTCAGTTGGTAGATGCTGGAGTTGTTCGAACGAAGTGAGTTACAAATCCAGTATGCGAAACGCAGTGTAGCTGCTTGCGACTGTAAAGTACTCTAATGTATATAATCATTAATCTAAAAGAAACCACGCCATTATAGCTCAGTTGGTAGAGCAACAGATTCGTAACCTGTAGGCCGGCAGTTCAATTCTGCCTAATGGCTCCAAAAAAAAATCATCACTAATACTTAGTGATGATTTTTTCTATTAATGTCTACCATGCATTTTATTAATTTTTTTCAAAGTACGTGCTTTTCTCATTTTAGAAATTTGTCCAGCTACTGAACCTGCAGCCTTCGCTTTTGTAATCTCTATAGCACCTAATGATACAACAGTTGTTACTCCAACCCCAGCTGTTACTACTGCTGCTGTGTTACCTTTACTTTCTTCAGTTGCAACACCTTGATTTTTTTTCACATTATTAATTTCTTCAATACCTGATTTTACATTTCTATCATTTGCAACATCTTCAACAACAGGAGTTTCAGGTTCTTTTTCTTCTAATAATGGTAAAATAGCAGTTCCTTGTTTAACTACTTTTTCACAATCTTTACAATATAAGTCTCCTGTATATCCACCTATTTCTCCATTTACTTCTGTTGCATTTCTTAATTCTACATTAAGATGATATTCTTTATCAATTTCTCCATATTCTTCATTACAAACTTCGCATTTTGCTTTGCTTGAACATGTTGCTTTACCACCTTTATGACCCAAAGCAGGAATTACTCTTCCTAATTCCACTATTCCTTTACATTCTTTACAATATTTAATTCCTGTAAATCCTTTAACTGTACATGTTGGTGCTATATAGTCTTTTACATCTGTATCACCAGTATGAACAGAGCTTACTTCTCCATAACTTACATTACAAACTTCGCATTTTGCTTTGCTTGAACATGTTGCTGGAGTACCTCTATGTTCTTCTTTTACAGTATAACCGCAAACTGTACATCTTTTTATATGGTATAATTCATCTGTTTCATATTCTTCAGTATATTGATGTACATCTTCGATACAATTTCCACAATCTAAACATTTTTTAGAATGATGTTCACCATCTGTTTCAAATTCTTCTGCATATCTATGTGGAAGTAATGCTATTTCATTTCCATTTTCAACTAAAGCTTCGCAATGTGTACAATATATATCACCAGTATATCCACTTTCTGTACATGTTGCATTCTTTGAATTTCTTACTTCTGTATTAGTATGAGGGCAATAAATTTCAAAGTTTATTGTATTTTTTCCTATATATTCCCCTTTACCAGTTATAGTAATTGTGGCTGTACCAACTTCAACATTATTTTCATAACTAACATCATATTGATCTGGTGAAACAGTTTTTCCTCTTGCTGATACTACTGTTACATCAGGCTTCTTTTCTGTTCCATCATAAGCACATCTACTTTCACTTAATGTAATAACAGATCCTTCTACTGTTTTCTCTAATACCTTTATAGGTATTAAAATAACCTCATTACCTACAATTGCTTTTAAATTTGTTGTTCCTACCATTAAAGGTACAATTTTATTTCCTACAATTTTAGCAACTCTTCTATTTTCTATGCTCCAACTATATGGAATTATGACATTTTTATTTCCACCAAATCCATTTTGAACTAATATTGTAGTTTCTAATGTTGGTAGCTCTGCTTCTTCTCCAATTTCTAGGTCAAATTCAGATTTTGATACAGTATTTTTCATACTAGTTATTTTACTAGAATCAACAAATACATTTCTGTTATCATATCTGTCTAATGGATTTGTTACACATCTATCAGTTGATACTCCAAACTCTTGTACCCAGTAATCTACACCATTATAAGTAACATGTGCTATACCTACTGAAATATATCTTCCATTAAGCATATTTTTTCTAGTTACATTATTTAAATATTCTTCAGCTGTTCCTTTCCACTCATTAAAAGCTCCTTCTGAATTCTTACCATAACCTACAAGTATATTCTCACAGTAACTTCTTACTCCATGATAAGTAACAGAATTATACCATTGACCATTTGGTCTTGTATGAGAATATGAAATAGCTATTTCAGCAGCTCTTTGCATAGCTATTTGTTCCAAATCATAACTATAAACAAGTGATCTTATATTTTCTTCTGTTCTTAAATTATTTATCATCTTTAGCATGTTTCTCGCATCTGATTGCCCATATTTTACACTTACAGTAACTTGATATTCTCTGTTATTTATTGCATATGTAGAACTAATAAATAGATTTAATAACATCATACTTAATATTACTATAAGTATCATAAGGCTAACTATTTTTTGTCTGTTCACTCTTTCTCCTCCTTTAACTTTTTATGTTACCTATGCAGTTTACTTTTTTACTTGACGTTTGTTGTACTTTTTGTGTGAAAACATTATATATGCGTAACTTTCAATTGTCAATAAAAATATTATTTTTTATTTAATTATGTTACTACATTATTTTAGTGCACATTATTTTCATAACATAAACACTATACCTTATTTTGAAGTAATTCATCAAACGCTTATAAATGCAGGTTTTCATCTTTCACAAAAATATTATAAAAAAAATTAGTTATCAAAATGAATATAATCTAATTTAATTCACTTCAATAACTAATTTTTTTATTTTATAATTATTTATTCTTAAATATAGACAAAATCTTATTAAATATCTTTTTAAAAATATTTTCTTTGTATTCAACTAAAGCTAAATTTTCTTGTGTCTGAACCTGTTCCTGTTTATTTTCTTCATTCTCCATTTTAGGAAAAAGATTATCTGGATTATACTTTTCTCTTTTGGCTTCCTCAATTTCATTTAGTTTTGTTTGCTCAAAATTCAAAATTTTCTCTTTTTGTTTTTGTGTAGCTAAGTAATCTCTAAAAATAATAGCCAAAATAGTTTGTGCCTTTACTGATATTTTCCAATCTGCTAATGGTCTACTTAAATCTACATTGTACATGTACTCAGTATCCATATTTTTTTCTAAAGTAAGTATAAGTTCTTCTGGAATTTTTCGATAGTCTTTATCAGATAAACTATTTAAAATATTTACAACTTCAGTATATGCTTTTTTAGTTTCAATATTAATACTCATTATCTACTCCTATATCTTTTTCATTCTTTTGTAATCCGCTGAGCTCTGCTTCTGCTTGTTTTTTTCCTAAAATATCTTCTTGCATAGGTAATGTAAATTTTCCAATTCTTACAGCTAAATTCTGTCTCTCATATTCCTTCATATTCTCAAAAACTTTTGTAGCTTCTGGATCCAATTTAGCATTTCTTCTTCCTTGTAAATTAGCTAATTCTATAAAATTTTCTTTTCCAACAATATCATATAAACCTTCCATTCCTTCACATCTTGCATCTAATATTGCTGATTCGTATCTATCAAAAAATTTATAGTTTGTATCAAAATTACTAATATCATAGTCACTAGTATTATATATATCATATCCTAAATTTCTCAAAGCTGGATATATTCGACTATTTAAAATAACTTGATGCATACATTCTGACTCGAAATTTACATTTTCATTTTCTATACTATATTCATTAAATCCGGTTCTAAATTCTTTTTTACCTGTATTTTCATTAGTTTTCTCAGTTCTTTCTAATGTATGCAATATTTCATGTGCTAATTTTCCTAATGTTTGAGCCTTATCTGATTTTAATGAAAGAAATATATGATCTCTATATTTATCATTACTTTCTCTGTCTTTTAATGATGTTACAAATGCACCTGGTATTGACATTTCTAAAGGTAAATCTAATTCATCTACTTCTTGAGCATCTACATCTGTTAACTCTTCCATCATATTTTCATATGATGAACCAATGACTCCAACATTTCTTCTAGTTTCTAAATCAATTTTATTACCTTCGCTATGATATCTTTTAGCTATATCAGGTAATTCATTTTCATATTTTTTGGCAGAATACATATCTTCTAACTTATATCTATCTGCTATGCTTTCTAAAACATCATTTTTTTGACCTTCGAATGTCCTCTGCCAAGCAAAATCTAATAAATTAAAACTACCATTAAATTCATAATCCTGCATTTCTTTTTCCAGTTCTAAAGCCTCTTCTGGTGAAAGTTCTGATTTTATTTCTTCTAATACTTGACGCTGAAGTTGTATCCTTTTTTCTTTTCCTTCTTGCTCAACTTCTTTTTTTCTAGTTTCATACTCTTGAAAAGCTTCTTCAAACAAAGGATCATTTAATTCATCTGCCAATCCTTGTTCTTCTAAAAATTTTTTCAACTCTTCTAATGTAAATTTAGAATGAATATCAATTTTACTCATATTTGCTTCAAACTGTGCTCTACGTTTTTCTCCATAAACTTGAACACATACATCTAGTAAATCTTGTTTGAACTTTTCATCTATAACATTTTTATATTTATCATATAATTCTTTTTTCATAAATTTCTCCTCTTTTTATTTATGTAAAAAGTTCATTTATTCTTTAGTTATCTTCCCATATACTCCGCCACCACCAGCTGTAATATTCATTTTTCCTTCTCTTGCTGCAACTATACTACTTGCAACTTTAGATCCTACTACTCCTTCAATATCATCATAAGATAATTTGTGTAATATGTTCATCTCAGTTTCAAAAGTATCTAACAATTTTTCTATCGTCTTTCCACCTACTCCTGGAATAAAAGTAAGTGGTATTTGATATACATATTCTGGTCTAAATTTAGGACTTTTAGTATCTTTTTTATCTTTAATTACTTCAATTCTATCATACACACCCATAGTAATATTTCTGCTATCACAAGTATCGCAATGAATTACTGGAGCATTGCCTGGAATATTTTTATTACAAACTTCACAATAAGTTCTATGATACTTTCCAAGTTTAGGATCTAAACCATAATTAGCAATAATTTTTCTTCCAGCTTCATTTTTTAAAGCCATTACAAATTCCTTAAAACTAATATCTTCAATTTGAATTTTATTATATTCTCTAGCAATTTTAGGAAGTGAATGTGCATCAGAATTAGTTAAAAATGTTTTAGTTTCTAACTCACTAATTTTATCTGCTAAAAATGTATCAGAACTCAAACCTAATTCTATTGCTGGAATATCTTTATATTTTTCTTTAAATATACGTTCTAACCTTTGAGTACAATTCCCATAAAAACTTTTATGTGGTGTAAAAGCATGTGCTGGAACTAGTATTCCATTATATTTTTTAACAATATCAATTAATTCATATGCTGATATATTAGCTCTTTGTGAACTTAAAGTAATATTTTTTATATGTGTAGACATTTCTTTTGAAAAGTTCTTTATATCTACTAATGTTGGAAAATAGCATAAATTATGAGCACTACCTGTTTTACCATTTTCATTTATTTCAGATGTTTCGATTTCACTACCTAAAATAATACATAATTTATCTTTATAAATTATTCCACCATCTTTAATTTCGTATGCCTCACCTGTTGCTAAAAATTTTTCTATATCTTCAATTACGTATGGCGATGCGCAATCTATAATTCCTGCTATATTTATTCCTTTTCTATTTACACATTCTTTAGCTATATTAGCAAAATTTAAACTTCTTGCTGCTGTTATTTTTATTGGTTTATTATTTTCACTTCTTCCTATGTGAATGTGCATATCTGCAAATACTTCGTACATCTATTTTTCCTCCATAAAATCATATCAAAAAAGCTACATTAATAATAAATGTAGCCATTTACGTTATTTTAAATCTTCAACATCAAATCCTGGTAAAAGCGGAGCTTCTTGGAAAAGTTTTAACTTTGCTCTGGCTTTCTTTAATTCATCTAATAAGTTTCCACCCATTCTAAGTTCAGCTTCCCTTTTTCTAAAAGCTTCTTGATTTCTTTCAGATGCTGCATATATTTCTCTTACAGCTCCTGGAACATCATTTCTAGTAACACAATTCATATCTTTTTGTAATCTTGATAATAAGCCTAAGTGCATAACTTGCATGCTTTCCATTATATCAACAAATTCTTCAAATTGTGATAAATACATATTTTTTATTCCAACCATATTTTTATTTGATAATATTTCTAATGCTTCTGGTACACTATAAGGTAATCTATCTGATCTATGAACTAACAAAGCTCCAAATTGTTCTGATAATTCTAGTACATCACTTTCTTTTTCTCTAGGAACATTAGGATTTTGTCCAACTCTAGAATGTTCTGCACAAATCTTACAGAATTTATCATTAAAACCTAATGCTTTTAAAAACTGTTTATACTCTTCTTGAGATTTTTTTAATCTTGTTAATTCTTGTGGAGAATCTATTTTTAAACAATCATATAAAAGAGCTGCAGATAAAACTAAATTTTTGTCAACATCAATTTTCATTACATCTATAAATTCTCTGGCTAATTCAGCTTTCATTATAACTGATGTATTAAAAAAAGTATTTTTCTTTTTCTTTAAATAGCTTGCAATCTCAATTTTTCTAATAAAATCTGGTTCATTTAACATATATTGAGCAAATGTTGCCATAATTTTTCCTCCACATATAATATGCACACATTATATGTCATGTATTATTATTTTTCAACAAATGTAATATAAATGTAACAATATATTTATTGCTAATTTATACACGCAAAAAAGGATTACTTTCGTAATCCTTAAAATTTATTAATTTAATTAAATATTATACTTTCTAATCTTTGTATATGTATATATTGCAGATATAGAAGTTAATGCTATTAATACTATTATTCCTGTTGAAGATTCACTTCCTGTAGCTGGTAATGGTGTATTGTTCACTGGTGCTGGAATATTATTTACAACTGGTGTATTATTTACTGCATTATTTGTAGGTACATTATTTACAGGTGTATTATTACTTGTATTTCCTGTAGAATTTCCTATATTTGTAATCTGTGCAGCAAAATTTATTTTTGCAGAACAAACAATTAGCATAATCATTAAAATAACTGTTACTACCTTTAACTTACTTATTTTCTTCATATCTGTACTCCTTTGTTTTTTTATACATAACTATTATAACATAAAAAATTTTTACAATGCAATAGCTTTTTGTATTTTTTCCTCTTTTTTTGTAAATAATAGAAAAAAAGTTAAAATATTTTATCAATAAGGAGAAAAGTTTATATGACAAAACCATCAATAAACTTATCTTGCAAAGATAACACTAAATTAATATCTTTTCTAGAAAAATTTTATAATAAAAAGTTCGATAAATCAATAGAAAATTTTTCCTTTGAAAATCCTATTGAAATGATTGATTTATTAAGTGCTGTTGTAGATAATAATGACAAATACAATATACATGCTTGGATAAATCTAGATGAAGATATATTTTTAAGAGTAACTAACTCTAATCTAGATGCAATTGTTAAATATCTTTATGAAAGATACCCTTATTAATTATTTTTCTAAAATAATTGTCACTGGTCCATCATTTAATAACTCAACTTTCATATGTGCTCCAAATATTCCAGTTCCTACATTTTTCACTTCTTTTCGACATTGTTCTACAAAATATTCATAAAGCTTCTCTGCCATTTCTGGTTTTGCACTATTTACAAAACTAGGTCTATTTCCTTTTTGAGAGTCTGCATATAATGTAAATTGAGAAACTATTAACAATTCTCCATCAATATCTTTAATAGATAAATTCATTTTATCATTTTCATCTGTGAATACTCTTAAATTACACAATTTTTTTACTAAATAATCTGCTACTTCTTTTGTGTCTGTATGAGTTACTCCTAGTAATACTAGATATCCTTTTCCTATTTTGCCTGTAATTTTTCCCTCTACTGTTACTTGACTATTTGTTACTCTCTGAACAACTAATTTCATTTTATTTCCTCATTTTAGTTTTCGTTTTTAGTTCCACAGTTGGCACAAAATACATCTCCATCTTCAAGTATTTCACCACACTTAGAACATTTTCTCTTTTCTTCTTTTTTCTCAGTAGTCTTCTTTTCTTTAGTTTTCTTCTCTTCTTTTACTTCTACTATTTCTTCTACTACTGCTTCTTCAGTATTTTCTTCTATTACGACTTCTTTTTTAGTTCCGCATTTTGGACAGAATTCATTTTTATCATCTATAATTTCAGAACATCCAGAACATTTTCTTTTTCCTTTTGGAATAAACTGTTCTACTTCTATTTTTTCTTGTTCTTTTCCACATTGTGGACAAAATGTAGTATTAATTTCCACTTCAACTCCACAGTTTGGACAGATTTTCTTGTTATTTAAAATTAAGATTTCTCTTTTTAGTTCTTCATTTTGTTTAAGCATCACATCAATTTCTTCAATTTTTTTATCTACAAATTCCATTACACCTTCATTCATTGTTTTTTCTTCATAGATTTTTTTACCAATTTCAGAATATGTTTGTTCTATCTTTGAATTATTTTCATTTATTGTTTTTTTACATTTGCTTTCTCTTTGTGATTTATTCATACTTTCTTGAAAACTGCTTGAAATCTCTGCTCCCTTTTTTGTTAATCCATCTAAAAATCCCATTTTAAAATTCCTCCTAATTTTATTCTTCCTTTAAATCTCTAGTCATAAGTATATTAACAGCTTCTCTTGGATCTAATTTATTAAATAATACTTCATATACTGTATTTATAATTGGCACTTCGATATTATGCTTTTTAGCTAGTTTATATGCAACTTCAATATTATCAATACTTTCTATTGTCATACCTACTTCTTTTCTTGTTTCTTCAATTGTCTTTCCTTGACCTATAAGCATACCTGCTCTTCTATTTCTGCTATGCATACTACTACAAGTAACAATTAAATCTCCTAAACCTGTAAGTCCATAAAAAGTTTCTTTTTTTCCACCTAATGCAACTCCTAATCTTGACAATTCTACTAAACCTCTTGTAAGTAAAGCTGCAAAAGTATTATCTCCAAGATTTAAACCTGCTGATACTCCTGCACAAAAAGCTATAATATTTTTTAAAGCTCCTCCAAGTTCTACTCCTTTAACATCTTGTGATGTATACATTCTCATTTTATCACTTTTAAATATATCAACAACTAAATCAGATAATTCTTTATGTTCAGATGCTACAACTAAAGCTGTTGGAATAAGAATTGAAACCTCTTCTGCATGACTAGGTCCAGAAAGAACTCCTATTTTATTATTAGGTAATTCTTCTTTTGCTACATCATCTAACGTTTTTAAAGAATCAGCTTCAAAACCTTTTGAACAAATAACTACTGCTTGATCTGTAACGTAATCTTTATATTTTTTTATTGTATCTCTTGTAAACTTTGAAGGTGTAACATGTAATATAAGTTCTGTCCCTTCTAATACTTCTTTCATATCTGTAGAACAATACACATTTTCTGGTATTACAGCATTAGGTAAGAATTTACATTTTCTTTCTTTATTTAATAAATCTCTTTCTTCTTCCGAAAAAGACCAAATATTAACAAGGTGTCCTTGGCCTGCTAAATAAATTGCAAGAGCAACTCCCCAGCTTCCACTTCCTATAATCGCAACTTTCTTCATATACTCTCCTTTATTATTAAAATATTTTATTTTCTTGCCCTTTTAGTAATCTTTTTATATTAGTTCTATGATTAAAACATACAAATACACCAAGTAAAATTCCAAAAATTCTATAATCACCCTCAACTAAATAGTTTTCATGAATGAATAATGTTAAAACTGGAAATAAAATTGCAGCTGCAACAGATCCAAGAGAAACCATTCTTGTTAAAATTATTAAAATTAATGCAAATACTAAACATATTAAACCTATTTGCCAATTTGTAAGTAAAATTATACCTAAACTAGTAGCAACACCTTTTCCACCTTTAAATCCAAAAAACACTGGAAATGTATGACCTAAAACTACAGCCAATCCTGCTACTTGAATTAAGTATTCTACATGTTCATAATTATCAATATGTCCAATTAACTTTGCAAATAAAATAGCTACTACACCTTTCAAAATATCACATACTAATGTAAGTATAGCTATCTTCTTTCCTGCTGTTCTAAGCACATTTGTACTTCCTGCATTTTTACTACCTTTTTCTCTAACATCAAAACCTGCTAATTTTTTAGTAAAAATTACAGAAAAACTAATACTACCAATAAGATATGCAACTAATGCAACTAATATATATATCGCCATACCTTTTTCCTCCTTATCTTTCGCAATTTATTCTTCTACTTTTTCATTTTTTTCTCTAACAATAATTCTAACTGGTGTTCCCTCTAATCCAAAATTATTTCTAATACAATTTATTAAATATCTTTCATATGAAAAGTGAAATAATTCTTTTCTATTTACAAAAATAACAAATGTTGGTGGTTTAGTTGAAGCTTGTGTTCCATAAAAGATTTTTAATCTTTTCCCTTTATCTGATGGTGGTTGTACAACAGCTATTGCTTCATTAATTACTTGATTTAAAACCGCTGTAGAAACTCTTAAAGCATTTTGATTTGCCACATTATTTATCATCTCGAATAATTTATTCACTCTTTGTCCAGTTTTAGCTGAAATAAATATTATAGGTGCATATGTAACAAATGGTAATTCATTATATACATCTTTTTTAAATTTTTCTATAGTGTGTGTATCTTTTGAAACCTCATCCCATTTATTTACAGCAATTATAATACCTTTTCCAGCTTCATGAGCTTCACCAATTACCTTTGAATCTTGCTCACTTACTCCTTCTGTTGAATCTATCATCATAATACAAACATCAGCTCTATCTATCGCTAAGTTTGATCTCATAACACTATATTTTTCTATATTTTCTTTTACTTTACTTTTTCTTCTAATTCCTGCTGTATCTATAAAAATATATTTTCCAAATTCATTTTCATATTCAGAATCAATTGCATCTCTAGTAGTTCCTGCAACATCACTAACTATAACTCTATTTTCGCCTAATATTCTATTAATTAAAGAAGATTTACCAACATTAGGTTTTCCAATAACTGCTACTTTTATAACTTCTGAATCATTATCTTCTTCTTTTTCATCTGGAAATTTTTCATAAATAGCATCTAAGACATCACCAACACCAATAGCATTCGCTGCTGAAAGTGCAATAGGTGTTCCAATTCCTAAATTATAAAATTCATACAGTTCAACTGGATCTCCTCCAAAATTATCTGCTTTATTACATACTAAAATAATTGGCTTTTTAGATTTCTTAAGCATTATAGATATTTCTTGATCAACAGCTGTAACACCTTGTTTTATATCTGTCAAAAATATAATAACATCAGCTACAGAAATTGCAATATCAACTTGCTCTCTCATTTGATCTACTATCGTATCTCCAGTCATCTCTTCTATTCCTGCTGTATCTATAACTGTAAAATCTCTACCTCTCCAATTTGATTCTGCATATACTCTATCTCTAGTAACTCCTGGAGTATCTTCTACAATAGAAATTCTTTGTCCAACTATATAATTAAAAAATGTAGATTTTCCTACATTAGGTCTTCCTACAATAGCAACTACTGGTTTTGACATTTTCTCGCAGTTTCCTTTCTCTTTTTTAGCACATTTATTTTATAATAAATATTAGTAAATTTCAACTAAAATACATCTTTTATTTAAATTTAGCCAACAATCAATGTTTATTTAAAGAACAATAGTGGGCTGATAAAAATTTGCTAAACTTTAATAAGCAACGTTCTGCCCACGTTTAATTGTTTGTCCGCGAAAATTCTGAAAGAATTTTCTGTGGAATGTATTTATATTATAGGAAGTTCGGAGAACTTTCCTATAATACAAAAAAAAGAAACAGACTTATTAAATAAGCCTGTCTCTTTTAATTATTATTTCTTATCTTCTTTAACTGCTACTACTTCTTTTCCATTATAATATCCACAATTTGAGCAAACTCTATGTTGCATAACTGGTTCATGACAATGTGGGCATGTAGCTAAGTTTTTTTCTTCTATCTTCCATGTAGATCTTTTTAAACCTGTTCTAGCTTTAGACCATCTTCTTTTTGGTTGTGCCATCTCTATTCCCTCCTTGCTTTCTTATATGTTTATGTGAAAATTTATTTTTTCTCTTTTTAAGTTACTAAAAGATTATACATCAAGATTTTAACGATGTCAATAATTAAGCTTTATTTTTGTCTCTTAATTCAATAACTTTTGACATTACTTGGCTAGTTAGTCCATCAATAACTTCTTTATTTTTGGCATTTTCTTTATATTCATTAAAATTCATTGGTTCTCCAAATCTATATACAACTTTTGTAAATGGTTTAAAAGAACCTGATACTCCAAATGGAATTATAGGTACATTCATTCTAATTGCCAAGTTTACTGCGCCATTTTTAGGTTTTATTCCTCTTTCCATTCCATTTCTAGTTCCTTCTGGATACATACCTAATATTTCATTTGATTTTAATATTTTTATTGACGTCTTTATTGCTTCTGTACCTTTTTGCCCTCTTGCAACTGGAAAAACTTCAAAAATCCATGCCATAAATTTAAAACCAGTACTTTTCCATAACTCTTGTTTTGCCATAAATCTTATTTTTCTTGAAGTAGAAGCAATTAAAGCTGGAGCATCTAATGCATGAACATGGTTTCCACAAATTATACAAGCTGATTCTTTAGGAAGATTTTCTAAACCTTCAATTTTTACTCTATATACTATTTTAGCTGCAATAAAACATAATGGTTTTATAATTATCTGACAAATCTTTTTTAATATATTCAAAGCCTACACTCCTATTTTCTTTCTTTTATTATTTCTTCTACTCTATTAGTCATTTCTTCTATTGTTAGTTTACTAGAATCTACAATAATAGCATCATCTGCAACTTTTAGTGCCCCAACTTCTTTATTTTTATCATTCTCATCTCTTAGTTTAATATTTTCTAATATTTCTTCAAAAGAGCCCTCTATTCCTTTTTCTTGATTTTCCTTAAATCTTCTCTTTGCTCTTTCTTCAACATTAGCGTCTAAATATATTTTTACATCAGCATTCGGAAAAACATAAGTACCAATATCTCTTCCTTCCATAATAACATCTTTTCCTTTTGCCATTCTTCTTTGCAATTCTACCATTTTTAATCTAACTGGTACAATAGAAGATACTTGTGACACAATTTTAGTTACTTCCATATTTCTAATTTCAGATGTAACCTCTTCTCCATTTAAAAATACTTTGATATCATCATTTTCATATTCAAATTCAATATCTAAATCATCAACTAGGTCAATTATCTTTTGTTTATCTTCTACTGTTAAACCTCTTCTTAGTGTTTCTAAAGCTACACATCTATAAGTAGCCCCTGTATCTAAATTAATCAATCCCATTCTTTTTGCAATAAGTTTTGTTACTGTTCCTTTACCACTACCAGCTGGTCCATCAATCGCTACAATCATTTTTCTACTCCTTTTTAATTTTCTTCTGGAAAATGAATTTGTTTTGCAACAATTTCTACATTTGAAATATACATTGCTGTTAAATTTTCTATTTCTCTTCTTGTTTCTTTTTTTAGTATTCTTAAAACTTCTATCATATTTGATTCATATTCGATAGATACTTCTATATATAGTCTTACACCTGCTGTATCATTATGAGTTTTATCAACTCTTATTTTTAAAATTTTATAAACTCCCTCAACTTTCTTAGCCACTGTTACTATTATATCTTTAAAAACACTATCAGAAATTGTAAAGTTTCCTAAATAACTAAAAGTTGGTCTTATTATTGATTTTTCTGCAATATATGGTTCAACATCTTTCCCTTTGGATTTAAAAATTTGAAGTGGATCTAATAAATATCCAGAAAAATCTTTTTTTATTTCAAAAGTCGGAACTGGTATAACATGTTTTCCTTGCGTCACGCGTATTCTTCTTGCTGTATCCATTTCGTCTTGTGTAGCAACTTCATTGATATATATTCTTTCTGAAATTGGTGGCAAGCCAAGATTTGCTGCAATTTTATCTACCATTCCATCTGAAGTTCCTAAAATAAGTATAGAATCAGGTCTATATTTTCTTATTGCTTTTTGTATTTCTTCTTTTTGCTCTTCTAATAAAAACAATGCATTTTTAACAGTTTCAATTTTAGTAGGAGCTTTTTTAGCCGAAACTCCTGCTATAACCTGACTATCTTTTATTAATAAACCATCATCAATTATATATTTAATATTTCTTTCTCCTGCTACATATTGAGCCCTATAACTTTTGCCTGTCCCTGAAGGACCAATAAATGCATAACTTTTTATTTTAAATAAAAACATTTTATCTCCCCTTTAGAAAGTTACTTGTGTTGTAATATTCGCTGCTGGTAAATTTTCTATTTCATTTCCAACATTTTCTTCTGGAATTTCAGTACCTGTATTTTCTGTAACTGTATTAGTATCTGTAGTATTATCTACTGTATTTTGATTTACATTCTCTGTTTCATCAGTTGCAGGTTGTTCATCATCTTCTTCTGGTTCTTCTCTTTCTACAACTTCTTCTCCTGTTTCTATATCATATTTTTTAATTCCTACATTCTCTTCAAGCATTTGTTCATCTAAAACATATATCTTGCTCTTGGTAAATGAAATATTATCTTTATTTCTTTCTGCTGATAAAATTTTATTATATATATCTTCTAAAAATTTTCCTTCTTCAGATATAGCAAAACATTCATTTTCTTCAAAAACTAATATATCTTTTTCATCTTCTACAGCTTTACTAACTTTTATATAATTACTATAATAAACATTTTTTTCGCTCTTTACAACAGATAATCTTTTTACTAAATCTTTTTTATATTTATCAACAACTTTTTTTTCTGTTGTAGATAGTTCTTCATCAGAATATATGATAACATCTAAAATACAAGTACTGTTAATTTTTTCATATAAATCATATAATACATCTTTTGGTCTAACCATAAAAATCGGAATATCTTTTGCTAAATTATCAAATTTCTTTTCATACAAACTTGAACTAGATATAAATATACTATATATAGATATATATTGATAATTATCAACCATATTAATTTCAACTGTTTTTCCTTCTCTATATAACTCTATTGTATATGGATTAAAAGAAAACTCTGTTATTTTTCCTGCATCATAATCTATTAAAAAAGATAATACTTCTCCTTCTATATTAGTATAAAAATCATTTGACATACCTTCATCTGTATAATATTTCATAGCAAAGCTTCTGTATGCAGATTCAGTTATAATATTCTTTTTAGGAGCATTAAAAATAAATAAATCATTTATTTTTAATCTTTCCCCATTATCTAATCTATAATTAAGTCCATATGATTTCGTAAAGCTTTCTGAAAACTTAACAACGATTTTTATGGATAATACATCTGAAAAATTTGCTTCAATTGATGTATTAACATTGGCTGTACTATCAGAATTATTTTTAAAATTATTACTATCTAAAATTTTCTTAATTCTTTCTTTTATATCTGTATTTATATTATTTTGTATTTCTGAATTACTTAAACCTGAAATTTGTACTAATTTTACGTTAACATCATTCTCTTTATATTCTTCATAGTCATATGTAATAGAATTCATAGAATAAGTATCTTCAAGACTTGCTCCTTTTGTTGCTACATTTTTATTTACATCTGAATTTGAAAATTCAGGAACTTTTTGTCCACTTTCAATTATAATTCTTGATTCATCACTAATATTTTTGTTTGAGTTCTTATATATTATTGCTAATACTGTAACTCCAATAAGAAAAACTGTAAAGACTGCTAAAAATATTTTTGTATTTCTACTCATTTATATATCCAGCCTCCTTTATCGCATTTTTTCCTCGTTCTGATAGAAGACTATCCATGAAAATCTGCAAATGCTCAGATTCACTATTCTTATTTTTTATTAAATAAAATTTTGTAATTAATGGATATGTCCCATTTTCTATATTTTCTAAACTGGCTTCTATATCATTTATCTTTAAGAGTTTAACTGATTCTTCTACATTGTTATTACAATCATATAGTAAACTGGCTTCTGTATAATATGAATATCCTATCCCATTTTCTTGATTATTATAATTTGCTATTAAATCAGTAATTTCACCATAAACACTATCATGAAATACATCTTTTGGTGCAGAAATCATTTGAAGTCCTTTCATAACAGTTCGATTCATTTCCATTTGATTTATTGAACTATTTGGTCTTTGAAAAGCAATAATTTCAGCATTTTCTCCACCTATTTGACTCCAATTTTTTATTTCACCAATATATATTTTTTGAATATCAGACACTTTAATAGAATCAATTGGATTTGATTTATTCACATAAAAAACAAATGCTTCTTTTGCTATAGGAATAATCTCTAGTTCAAGATTTCTAGCATCTGCTAAAGATAAAATTTCATCAGATGGATATGGCGCAATTACAGCATCAATTTCATCATTTAATAGCTTTTGCATCGCTATATTCGTATCTGTATAATTTAATATACTATTTTGTATATCATCACTACAAGTAAAATTTTTAATAATTGATGTCATAAGTGGCTGTGCCACAACTGATGCATCTAGTCTTGGCAATTCGTTTTTAGCCAATACTATATCATCTGAATTAGAATTAGTTGTATTTTGAACCATATTAAGATTTGCAGATTTCAATGATATTAATTTTATTTGATTAGTTGCAATTAAATAAGTAACAATACATGCTATTGCTACTATAACCATTATTATAATTGGCATTATTACTGCAAATCTCCTTCTCATAAATAATGTAATCCTTTCTCTTTTTTTCCTATATTATTATATATTTTCTGCTTTTCTTTGTAAAGAAATTTCATAAATAAAAATAATTGTCAGTGGAGACGTCCTTTTTTGACAATTTATAAAAATAATTCTATATATAAATAAAATAAGATATAATTTTTAAAATTGCGCTAGCGACCAAACGAAAGCAAACTTTGTTTGCTGAAGTGCGAATTTGAGCAATCTACAATATAAAAACGGAGTTTTTTATTCGGAGATTGCGAAGAGCAAAATTTTGAAAATTATATCTTATTTTATTTATTCTATTTTTGTTTGGTAATTGTCAAAAAAGGACGTCTCCACTGACAATTATTTTACCAATTTATAATATACTTTTTTGCCTTTTCTAATTATTGCATATCCATTTGAAAAATCTTCTTCTTTTAAGGTATATCCAATATCAGAAATTTTCTCATCATTTAATGTAATAGCTCCTTGCATAATTAATGTTTTAGCTTGTCCTTTTGATGGAGCCATTCCTATATCTACAATTACCTGTACAATAGGTATATTTACTTCTGTAGTTTTAGCTTCCATTGCATCAACATTTCCATTACCTGCAAACATAGCATTTGTAGCTTCTTCTGCTTTTTTAGCTTCATCTTCTCCATGCACTAATTTAGTAATTTCAAATGCAGCTACCTTTTTAGCTTCATTAATACGTTCATCTTTATATTTAGTCATTTCTTCAATTTCTTCTGGATCAATAAATGTTAATAATTTCATAACATTTTCTATATCTTCATCAGCCACATTTCTCCAGTATTGGTAAAATTCATATGGTGATGTTTTTTCTGAATTTAACCATAATGCACCTTTTTCTGTTTTACCCATTTTCTTACCTTCTTTTGTTGTAAGAAGTTTAAAGGTAAATCCATAAGAATCTTCTGCACCAATTTTTCTAATTAATTCAACACCACCAATTATATTAGACCATTGGTCATTTCCACCCATTTGAAGTTTACATCCATAATGGTCATGTAAATATAAAAAGTCATATGATTGCATTAACATATATCCAAGTTCAAAAAATGTTAATCCTGTTTCTAATCTATTTTTATAACATTCAGCAGCAAGCATTCTATTTACAGAAAAATGTACACCAATTTCTCTCATAAAATTAATGTAATTTAAATCTCTAAGCCAATCTGCATTATTTACTATAATAGCTGCATTTTCACCTTCAAAACTTAAGAACTTTTCTATTTGTTTTTTAATTTGTGCAACATTATTATCAATGTCTTCAACTGTAAGCATTTTTCTCATATCTGTTTTTCCTGAAGGATCACCTATTATAGCTGTGCCGCCTCCCATAAGTATTATTGGTTTGTGTCCAGCTTTTTGCATATGAGAAGCGACCATCAATGATATAAAATGACCTACGTGAAGACTATCAGCTGTAGGATCAATTCCTATATAAAAAGGCACACTTTCTGTGGCAAATATTTTTTTAATTTCTTCTGGATGAGTTAGTTGTTCTACATATCCTCTTCTTTCTAATGTATCAAATACGTTTTGCATTTTTTATCTTCCTTCCTTAAGCATTTATTTAGAACTTCCTTGTTTCATATAATCTGAAAATTCATCATTTAATAAAAATCTATTTAAATTTCTTGAATTAATTCCAGTTTGTACAGAAATTTCTTGAACAGTATATCCTTCTGTACTTTCATTTTCTTCAAAATAGTTTTTTAGTTTTTGAATATCTAAATTTTCATTAGTTTTGCATGATTGACATACGTCAATATCTGAAGTAAAAAAGTTTCCACAACGAGGGCATTTTTTAAATTCCATATTAAGCTCCTTTCATAAAACTAGTTTCACTAATTTTACTTGTTTGATTTTGTCACATTTTATCACAATAACTCTAAAAAAGGAAGAATTTTCTTTTAAATTTTTGCTACTATATAAAAAAGCTCCAGTATATAGATTATTTTAAATATTGCGCAGCGACCAAATGAAGGTGCTAATACTATTAAAACTAAACTTTCTCCAATATTAATAAAAATTAATTTAAAACAATTTTTAAATAAACTTTTTAGCACCGAAATGCGATTGGAGCAGCCTACCTTCTTTAAAAAAGAAGGCTGCGAGAAGCAAAATATTTAAAATAAACTATATATGGAGCTTTATCTTCTTTTAGTAAATGCAATAAGAAAATTATTTAGCGTCATACCAATTCTTGCCTTCTTCAACTTCTACTTTTAAAGGAACTGATAATTTAGCAGCACTCTCCATACCAAAAATTAAAATCTCTTTAACTCTATCTTTTTCACTAATATCTGTCTCTATTAAAAGCTCATCATGCACTTGAAGCACAAGCTTAGAATTTAAATTTTCTTCTTTAAGTTTCCTGTAAACATTAATCATAGCAATTTTCATAATATCAGCAGCACTTCCTTGAATAGGCGTATTCATTGCTACTCTATCACCAAATTTTCTAACCATAAAATTCTTAGACTTAAGTTCTGGAATATATCTTCTTCTATTATACATAGTAGCACTAAAACCTTTTTCCTTCGCATCTTCAATAGCAGTTGTCATAAATTCTCTTATTCCATGATATTTTTCTAGATATTGCTCTATATATTGTTTAGCTTCTTTTCGTGAAGAATGAATTTGTCCAGCTAAACCAAAATCACTTATACCATAAACAATTCCAAAATTTACAGCCTTAGCTTTGCTTCTTAATTCTTTTGTAACTTCATCAATTGGAACTCCAAAAACTCTAGAAGCAGCTTGAGCATGAATATCTTCATCATTATTAAAGTTATCTATCATAATTTCATCTTTTGAAACATGAGCTAATATTCTAAGTTCAATTTGAGAATAATCTGCATCTAAAAAAACTTTGCTTTCTGCTGGCTTAAATACTTTTCTTAATTTTTTTCCTATCTCAATTCTAGTAGGAATATTTTGCAAATTAGGCTCTGTACTACTAATTCTTCCTGTAGCTGTAACAGTTTGATGGAAATACGAATGAATTCTATCTGTATTTTTATTAATATATGGTATCAATCCTTCAACATAAGTAGAATTAAGTTTTGCAAGTTGTCTATAATCTAATATATAGTCTATTATCTCATGTTCACTTTGCAATTTTTCTAAAGTATCTACATCTGTTGAATAACCGCTTTTAGTCTTCTTTACAACTGGTAATTTTAATTTTTCAAATAAAATTTCTCCAAGTTGTTTTGGTGAATTAATATTAAATTCTTCTCCAGCTAATTCATGAATTGTTTTAGTTAATTCTTCTAATTTTACTTTTAATTCATCACCATACTTAATTAGCTCTTCTTTATCAACATACATTCCTCTATATTGCATATCTGCTAACACTTCTAATACAGGCATTTCTATATTATTGAAAAGTTCCAACATTTCATTTTTTTCTAATTCCTTTTTTAGAACTTCCTGCAAATTTCCTATTGAATATGCATATATTGATGCTCTTTCGTCAACTTTTTCTTCTGGACTTGCAATTTCAAATAAATTCATTTGTACTTGTTTTTCTTCTGGAATCTCTACAACTTTTTCTAAATATTGATTCATTAAATCTGGTATTGTATAAAGGTTAGATACTGAATTTAATAAATATCCTGCTATTCTAATATCAAACATAAAATTTTTAGGCTCTATTCCCGCTTCCAATGCCAAAATATAAACTTCTTTTAAATCATAACTACATTTTAAAATACTTTCATTTTCAAAAATACTTTTTAAAATCTTACAATTTGAAATCATCATATCATAAACTTTATTTTCACTTTTTATATATATACTTATAGATTTAATGCTCTTTTTAATAATTGAATTAATATCTTCTTTAGTTTCTATATAAAAATATATAATTTTTTCTTCTTTTATTTTATCTTCTAATTCTTTAAAATTCTCTTCTGAAATAACTTCTTTTTCAAATTCTATTTTAGTATTTTGTTCATTATTAATGTCTTCAGCATTTTCAATATTTTCATTTAATTTAAATCTCTCAATATATCTGTTAAAACGTAATTCTTTAAAAATTCTTAATACCTCAGCTTTATTCCATTCTTGAATTTTTAAATCATTAATTTCTTTTTCTACAGGTGCCTCTAAATTAATTGTTCCTAAAGTTTTTGATAAAACAGCTAATTCTTTATTTTCTGCAATTTTCTCTCTTTGTTTTCCTTTTAAAGAATCTGTACCAGCTTCTATCATTTCATATAATTTTTCTATTGTTCCATATTCTTTTACTATTGATAACGCTGTTTTCTCTCCTATTCCAGGAACACCTGGTATATTATCAGAAGTATCCCCTTGAAGTCCTTTAACCTCAATCATTTGCTTTGGCTCAACACCATATACTTCTAATACTTTATTTCTATCAAATATATCAGTCTCTGTTTTTCCGTTTTTAGTTCTAGGAATATATATAGAAACTTTATCTGTTGCAAGTTGAAAAGAATCTCTATCTCCTGTAAGTAACGCAACATCAATACCTTGTTTTTCTGCCATAACAGATAAAGTCCCTAAAATATCATCAGCTTCAAAACCTTCTTTTTCAATTATAGTAATATTCATAGCTCTTAAAACATTTTTCAAAATTGGCATTTGTGCTGCAAGTTCATCAGGCATTCCTTTTCTATTGGCTTTATATCCTTCATACATTTTATGTCTAGCTGTAGGAGCCTTTAAATCAAAGGCAACAGCCATATAGTCTGGATTTATTTCTTCTAATTCTTTAAATAATATAGCTAAAAATCCATATACAGCATTTGTATAAGTTCCATCCGCTGTTTGAAGCATTTTACTTCCCATAATTCCATAAAACGCTCTATTTACTATACTATTTCCATCAACAACAATTAATTTAGACATCTTACTTTCCTTTCACCTTAAAACTCATATAAATCAAATTGATTAATTGTAATTTTATTTTTTATATTATTTTCAAAATTTATTTCAGAATTTTTAGGAACTATAACAATTGATTTATCTGGAATATTCTCTGGTAAATAAAAATGATATTTTCCAAAAGACTTAACATTCTCAAAAATTCCATCTTCTCTAAAAAATTCTACTGTTTCTATATAATCTTTCGTATCATATTTGGCATAAAACAGAAAATATATAAATGGTTCTTTAAATGAATATAAACAATATACATCTTCATATTCTTCTTTTTCACAATATTTTGATACTTCTTCTATTCCAGAAGTAAAAGTATTATATTCATTATAATCTTTATTTATATATTCTTCTATAAAACAAATAAATAAACCAATATATATCGCAATAATACAAGGTATTATCAATTTATATTTAGAAAAAAATTCATATAATCCAATAATAATATAATAAATACAAGGAAACATAATTACATTTATTCTATTTATATTTGGAATACAAAAAGCACATACAATTATGCTTGAAATCATCCATATATCCATTAATTTACTGAATAAATTTTTCTTATATTTCTTTATACTAATATAAATTCCATAAAATAAAGCAATTATACTGAAACTGTAAAATAAACCAAAGCCTGAAATTGCGTTCCATTCTAATCCATCTGACTGAATCAATATTATCTTTAGTGATTCTAATAAATTATTAATACAATTTTCATATAAATTACCAGAAAATACTGTAGCTACTTCATCATACCTGTTTGACATCATTCTCGGAATAGTTATTCCTAATATATTTATTTGCTTTAAATCAAACGTATTAATTATCACATATAAAATTAATGGTACACATATTAAAAACACTATACCTACATACTCAATTGCTCTTTTTACAGTAATTTCTTTTTTATATATTAAATAACCTAAAATAGCAAATACAAATATAGGTAAGAACATATATGATGTACCATATGCATAGCTAGAAATTCCTAATATTATAAAAGCTATTACTTGCATATATTTATTTTTATCTTTAATTCCATAAACTAAAAAAGTTATTGCAAATAAAATCAAATCTGGAAAAATATTAGATTCTAATGCCCATCTACTTTTCAATATATGCCATGGGCAAATAACTAAAAAAGCTACACCACATAAAGCAATTTTTTTATTATTAAAAACTTTTTTTAATAAATAATAAAATGAGTATAAAGATGCAATTCCAATTAGAGCCATTGGCAATCTAAGAGCAAATTCATTAATTCCTAATATAAATATTATTGGTATTAATAAATATGAATATAATGCATTTTGTCCACTTCCCCAAGCATATAACACAGCTGGAAATGAATTGCCTTTTCTATCAACTCCATATTTTAATATAGACCATGCTTCATATCCGCTTGACGCTTCATCTGCATTTAACGCATTCGGAAATTTTCCAATATTATATAGTCTTATCAAGCTTCCTATAATTAATATAAAAAATAAAATAATTTCTTCTTTATATTCTTTTAAAAAAGTTTTTATATTCTTTTTATTTTTTCTGCAGTCAGTTATAGGTTTTATTAAAATTATTAAAGGCAACAATATACATACAGTTATCAAAATAAAACTTTCCAAATGTACTCCTCCTAAATGCTATTTTTTTCTTGTATTTTCTCTAACTCTTCATGACTAAGTTCTCTACATTCGCCCAATTTTAAATCTTCTGGCAAAATTAAATTTCCAATTCCAATTCTATTAAGTTCTATTACTTTTGCCCCAAAGCATCCAAACATACGCTTAATTTGGTGATATCTGCCTTCTCTAATAGTTACTGTTCCAGAACACCTTCCTGTAATCTTAAGCTCAGCAGACTTACATTCTGCATCACTAAGTTTTACACCTTCTAAAAATCCATTAATCATTTCTTCACTCATATCTATATCAATTACTACTTCATAAATTTTTTTAACATGCTTCCTTGGAGATAAAATATTATGTGCCATAACACCATCATTAGTAATAAGCATTAATCCTGTAGTATCTTTATCTAATCTACCTGCTGGAAATAATTCTCTTTTCTTAAATTCTTCTGGAACTAATTCTAAAACAGTTTTCTGTGATTTATCTTCTGTTGCAGATATATATCCTCTAGGTTTATTAAGAATTAAATATATATTTTTCTTTAAATTAATTGCTTGTCCATCTATTGCTATTATTTTTTCTTTTTCATCTATTTTAATATCATACTTATCAACAATTTGTCCATCTACTGTTACTCTTTTACGTAAAATCATTTGCTTAACTTCTTTTCTGGAAAAATTGCTTTGAGATGAAATTATTTTATCTATTCTTTCCATAAATACCTCAAAAATTAATAAGGCTATTATAACACATTATATAAAAAGATGGTATCTTAGAAAAAAACTTATTATACTTATATCTTAATAAATAAGAAGTAATTTAATAAATTTTGCTCTTCGCAATCTCCGAATAAAAAACTCCGTTTTTATATTGTAGATTGCTCAAATTCGCACTTCACGAAATTTCATTTCGTTTCGTTTGGTCGCTAGCGCAATTTATCAAATTACTTCTTATTTATTAAGATTATATTTTCTAATACATTATTCTAAAATACCATCTTTTTATATTTTATTTTGCAAGTATTATTACTCTTTGAGTATCATCATCAGAACAGCTAGATAAAGTTATTTCTGGTCCATTACTTGTATCTCTAATATAAAAGCTTGCATCTTCTGGTGTTGTCAAAAATTTATCATATACAGTATATTCTTTTCTAACATTATCAACTGTTGTTATATATATTTTGTCACCAGTACTTATACTATTATTGTTTGAAAATAATCTTCCATTTCTATAATTATGTCCAGTAATAATTGTATTTCCACTAATATTTAAGCTACCAGTTGAACATAATATACATGATGCAATCTCCATCCCTCCAACTGTTTGTGAGCTAAGCACATATAAATTCACTCCTGTTTTAGGTATTTCAATTTTTCCTGACACATTATATCCTTTATACGTTGCTGGAATACCTGTCTGAACTGTCTCTTGAGGAACCTCCACTACCTGAGGTTTAGTTACTTGTTTACTTTCTTCTTGAACTACTTCTACACTACGAGTTTCTTTAATAGCCCTCGAACTCACATCCTCTGCCATGCTCTCCTCCTGAACATTTTCAGATACTATTTCCTCATCATGTTCTTCTGCTACTTCTTCATTTTTAGCTTCAATAATTTCTTGCACTTTTACCTCATTTTCTCTTGATATTTGTACTTCTGGCTCTTTTACTTTTGTGTACTTATTTGTGTTATCTTCAGTGAAAAACCTTAAAGCAATAACTCCTAGTAAAACAATCAAAATAGTTACTAGTAAAACTATTGCTTTGTCAATTTTCACTCGACTAAGCATTTTTCACTCCTTTTTATTTTTTTAAAAACCGTTTCTATTATATCATAGCAGTTTACATAATTCAATATTTGTTTGAACTTTTCTTTTACTTATTTATATATTATATTGAAACAATATCTTTTTTTTGATACAATTCAAAAAAACAAATAAAATCAATAAGGAGGCATCATGGAATTAAGCGATAATGAATTAAATGAAGTTAACAATTTTTTAAATACTCACCCAAAATCTCACTTTTTACAATCACCAGAATGGGCTAAATTAAAAAGTTCGTGGATTCATGAAATGATAATTGTTCGTGATGAAAACAATAAAATAAAAGGAACAATGAGTGTTTTAATTAGAAAAACTCCTCTTTTCGGCACATCAATTATGTATGCTGGAAGAGGCTTTGTTTGTGATATAGATGATAAAGACACTTTAGAAAAACTAACAGCTGAGGCTAAAAAACTAGCAAAAAAATATAAAGCTTTTATTTTCAGAATGGATCCTGATGTTCCTGTAGATAATAAAGACTTCTTAAATTTAATGCTATCTCTAGGTTATAAAGAAAAGAAAAATATAAAAACAATTGATGATGTAATACAACCTAAATATGTTATGAGACTAAATATTAAAGATCATACCGAAGATAGCTTAATTGCTACTTTTCATTCAAAAACTAGATACAATATTCGTTTATCTATAAAAAAAGGTGTAACTATTCGTGAAGGATCAACTGATGAAGATATTGAAATTTTCCACAAAATAATGAAAGAAACTGGATCTAGAGATGATTTCTTTATTCGTGATTCCTCTTATTTCAAAAAACTTTATAATTGTTTAGGAAAAGACCATGTAAAAATATTAATTGCTGAACACGAAGGAACTCCTATTGCTGTTGCAATGCCTGTTTTATATGGTGATAAAGTTTGGTATCTATATGGTGGAAGTTCTAATCAATATAGAAATTTGATGGCTACCTATTTAGTTCAATGGGAAATGATTAAATGGGGATTAGAAAATAAATGCTCTATTTATGATTTTAGAGGAATTACTGGATATTGGGACGAAAACTCTCCCCAATATGGTGTCTACAAATTTAAAAAAGGCTTCAATGGTGATGAAGTTGAATTTGTAAATGAATTATACATGGTTTTCAACCCATTTATAAATACACTTTGGAAAATCGCTGAAAAAACTTATAAATTTATAGGTAATACAAAAGAAAGGATTAAAAATCTTG
>CAQPBJ010000009.1 GCA_948852945.1 uncultured Clostridia bacterium
TAGCTGGCGGTTGTTATTTCACTTCGTTTCATATTACTAAAGTATAATAAAAAAAACTGATATGTTTTCATATCAGTTTTATATATATATTTCGCATTTTATGTCTTTACCGTCAATTAAGCTTTTAAACTGTTCTCCATCTTCTGGTTCTCCTACAATAGTTCCATAATGTATAGGTATAACATATTCTGGACTAATTTTTCTTGCTAAATCTGCCGCTTCTATATAATCCATTGTATATGTTCCTCCTACAGGCAAAAAGGCTACATCGCATTCAACTTTGCTTGCTTCTTTTGTGGCGTCTGTATCACCAGCGATATAATATTTAGTTCCTTTTATTTCTAATAGATATCCTACCCAATTTTTGTTTTTCGGATGAAATTCTTTGTGTTTATTGTATGCTGGTATAGTAGATATTTTTACCCCTTCATATTCTAAATTATCGTATGGTTTACAGAAGTAAATATTATCTTCTATAAAGCCTATTTTATTTACTTCTTCTTTACAATCTTCTGGTGTTATTATGACTGTAGATTCATTTGCAACTTTTTTTATATCTTCTGGTGAAAAATGGTCATAATGTGGATGTGTGCATAATATTAAATCTGCATCATGTTCAGGAATATTTATTTGAAATGGATCAATATAGATTGTTATATTTTTTATTATTTTTATACTACTATGTTTTAAAACATATATTCCTTCTAATTCTGACATTTATTACTCCTTTTATTCAGTATCTTTATAATATTCTGATATTAATTCATCTAATTCTATACTTATTTGATATATTTTATCGTAATCTTCTCCATCTTGTATACTTTTATTTAATTTTTCTCTCAATTCACAAATTTTTTCGTTTATCAAGACAACCACTCCTTTTATTCTACAAAACTATTACCTCTTTGTTTAAAAATACCATATTTTTACATCTAAAGTCAACTTATTTTGGCTTATTTAGTAAAGTTTCGTACGACAAATTACGCATTACTGGTTGTTTTTTTGGGGATTTATGGATGATTTTACTGAATTTTCTTCTTTAAAGGCTTCTTTTAGCACTTTTTCTAGATATTCTTTCGATATTATCTTATAGTTTTCGATATATTCAAATGGATTAATTTTTTTAAAATAATTTGATGTAAACAGTATAGCTTCTTGGTCTACGTTATTAAATTCTTTTACATATAATCCATATATTTTTCTTTTAGCTCTTTCAAAGGCTTTTTCTTCTATTCCATTGTCGATAGTTTTTTGAATTCTTTCTTTTAACGTTTTTTCTATTTCGTCTACATTTTCGCTTTTTCCTTGTATTAATATATGTGCGTAATTTCTGCTCCACTCGAAAGATGTTGTTAATGGTTCATATACTAATCCTTTTTCATATATTGTTTTGTAGAATTCTGAGCTTTCTCCAAATAATATTTCTAATAATATTTCTATTGCTAAATTTCTTTTTACTTTTTCTTTTTCCTCTGGGTTTATTTTGTATCCTATTGCAAATATTGGTACTGATATATCCATGTTTTCAATTATTTCTTTTTGGTTTATTTTGTTTTCTTCTTTTTCTTCTATTGTTTTTGCTTTTATTCTGTTTTCCATTGTTATTTTAGTTTTCATTTCTCCAATGGCTTTTTCTGGTTCGAAATTTCCAACTAAAATTAATACCATATTTTCTGGAATATAGAAATTGTTATAACATTCGTATAGTGTTTCTTTCGTAATTTTTTGTATGCTTTCTACACTTCCTGCAACATCTATTCTTATTGGATTTTTTGAATATAATGCTTTCATGCAGTTTATATATACTTTCCACTCTGGTTCATCTTCATACATTTTTATTTCTTGTGCTATTATGTCTTTTTCTTTTTCGACATTTTGGTCTGTAAAATATGGATTTTGTACATAGCTTAATAACTCGTCTATTGCTTTTTCAAAATTATTTGTACATTCGAATAGATATGCTGTGTGGTCATTTGTTGTATATGCATTTGCTTCAACTCCTAATGATGATAATGTGTCTAAACTATTTACTCCACTTTCTTGCTCAAACATTTTGTGTTCTAAATAATGTGCTACCCCATCTGGAATTATAGTTTCTTTGCTTTCATTTGCCTTTATAAATCGATTATCATTAGAACCATAACCTACACCACATATTGCATATTTTTTTCTTGTATTGCCTTTTGGAATGCACATAATTGTAAATCCAGAATTCAGTTTTTCTATATATACTTTTTCTTTGATCAATTTATTTTCAATTATCTGCATTTTCTCCTCCATTCTTTAAAAAATATATTGTATTTAGCTCTATGTTGTTTGCAAATTCTACTATTTCTTCTTTTGTTACGGCTTTTATTTTTTCTTTATATTCTTCTGTTTTAAGTGGCAGTTTTGATAGTTCTTGTCCAAATAAATAAAGAATTTGTGTATCTTGTTCTTCGTTTATTGAGTCTATTCCTGAAGTTATATATTCTTTTGTTTTTAATATATCTTCTTCAGTAAATTCTCCTTTTTTCATTTGTTCTAATAGTTCTTTTATTAATTCTACTGTTTTATCGTATTTTTCACATTCGATTCCACATCTAATAAATATATTGTTTTTTTGTACTACATATTCTGATTTGGCTGTATATGCCAAGCTTTCTTTTTCTCTTACAATTTGGAATAGTTTTGAATTTACTCCATTTCCAAAAATCGCATTATACATTATTGCTATAAATCTAAAATCTCCTAGATTATTTGGCAATATATCTAGCCCTATTACTAGTTTTCCTTGTGTTACGTCCATTTCTTCTTTTACTATTTCTGGCTCTGTTACTTTTTCTTTTACTTCTGTTTTAAAGTTATTTATGTTTAGGTTATCTTTCCTTGGATTTAAGTTTTTAATAAATTCGTTTTCTTTTACTTGCTTTTCTATTTTTTCTTTTTTATATTCTCCACTTACTATAATATCTATTTTTCCATTTGATATTATTTCTTTATATCTTTCATAGAGGTTTTCGGAATTTATGTTTTTTAAGTCTTCGATATTTCCATATTTACTTAGTCCGTATCCACTATTTTTGTACATTATGTTGATACATTTTTCATATGAATAGATATCTTTGTCGTCTCTTACTGAATTTATTAGTAATTCTAAATTTCTTTTTTCTAGCTCAACGTATTGATTTTTAAAGCTTTCATTTTCTACTAGTGGATTAAATACTATTTCTAGTAACAAATTTAAAACTTTTTCTAAGTTTTCGTTTTTTTCGGGTAAAAAATTATCGTTTATGCTTTCTATATAAAATTTTAATACTAAATTATCTCCTGTTTTGTCTAAACCACAATCAAATGATGCTCCATATAACATTTCTAGTTCTTCATTTATTAATTGATAGTTATTATATTTTTTGCTTCCATTTTTTATAATTGCTGGTATTAGTGCATTTTTAGTTATATTTTCTTTTTCTAGTGGAATGCTTATAAATACTACGCTAAAATCTGTTTTAAAATTTTCGTTAATAATAAGATGGAGAGTTACTCCATCTTTAATGTTTTGTTTTATATACTTCACTTTTCTCTCCTTAGCTTTTTGTTAGTATATCCTATTTTTTTAAGTTTATGCTAATAATTCTTTTACTACTTCATTGATTGTTTTTCCGTCTGCTGATGCTCCCATTTTTTCTTTTGCTACTTTCATTACTTTTCCCATGTCTTTTATTGATGTTGCTTCTGTTTCTTTTATTACTGATTTTACTATTTCCGTTATCTCTTCTTTTGATAATTGTTTTGGTAAATATACTTCTAAATAGCTTATTTCTTCTTTTATTTGTGATACTAAATCGTCTCTTCCTCCACGTTCATAATCTGCTATTGAGTCTTTTCTTTTTTTAACTTCTTTTGCTATTATTTCTATTATTTTTGCATCGTCTAATTCTATTCCTTTATCTTTTTCTATTTGCAATATTCCTGCTCTTGTCATTTGAATTGCATTTTTCTTTATCTCGTTTTTTTCTTTCATTGCTTCTTTTAAATCATCTAATAATCTTTTTTTCATAATCTGTCTCCTCCTTTTATTTTGTTTATATTATCATATTTTTATCTTATTATCAATGAGATATGAACTTGAAAAATTTCTAATAATTAAAAAGAACACGTTTAAAACGTGTTCCATTTTTATTAAAATTTTCTTTTTCTTGCAGCCTCTGATTTTTTCTTTCTCTTTACGCTTGGTTTTTCATAATGCTCTCTTTTTCTAACTTCTTGTAGAACTCCATTTCTTGCGCATTGTCTCTTAAATCTTTTTAGAGCATCTTCTATATTACCATTATTAACTTTAATCTCTGACATTTTATTCCCCTCCTTCCGAAGCTTAAACCATCTTGTGGGATTTAACTTTTCTTCTCTTACCGGCTATATGTATCTCCGATGTTACATATTATACCTTAATATGTATAAAAATGTCAACATTATTTTTTTCTAAATTGTTCTTAATTTTCTTGTTCTTTTTGTTTTATCTATAATGTCGTCTATTTTTTTCTTATCTTCTTCTGTATGTCTGCTTGAATGTTCGATATCAAATATTTCTTTAATTGCGTCTCCCCAATTTTTAGTATGGTAAGATCTAATTACTTTTCCTTGTTTAGCTAATTCATATAATTTACTTCTATTTGTTGTTTCTTCTACTGTTACTATATCTTCTGAATTTAATGTATCTAAGTCTAATATGTATGTTGCTGCTCCGTTTGCATTTGATATTCCACTTTTAGTTCTTTTGAACATTTTTTCTATTATAACTTTGTTTAAGTTTGGTAATTCGAATATCATGTGTCCATCTCTTGTTAATTTACTACGATAGTCTCTGTCTATTTGAGCTAATAATTGAAATTTATAGCATGGGTCTAATTCATATTCATTTCCTCTTGGTTTAGATATACTTCCCATTGTTCTATTATTTGATTTATTTTGAGTTTCTGGTCTTTCTTCTGATATTCTTAATGTTTGGAATAGCTCTTCCCTTATATTTTCACTGCCTTCGTCATCGAACATAGTTATTATTGTTGATAGTTTTTCTTCGTCTGATAATCCATTTAATAATCCTGCTTTTATTTTATTTATATCAACTTTTCCACTATTTAATAATTTTTTGCTATCTGTTGGCTTTAATTGTCCTTTTTTAAACATTTTTAAGGCAAATTCTTCGGTATTCCAATCTACTATTGTTTCTAATGTTATTATATTTCTTGTATATAATTCTATGAAATCTTCTTCTTGCATGTCATCTCCTAATTCAAGAATTATATCATTTCCTATCTGGTTCTTTTCTTCGTCACTTTTTCCGCTTATTTTTACTTCTCTATATATGCTAAAGTATCTTTCTATTTTCTTTTTTTCTTCAGGTGTACATTTTTTTAATTTTTTGTAATTTTCTATTAATTCTGTTTCTGTAATTATTTTTCTTACTCGCTCTATTTCTTTGATACTTTCTAATTCTATATTACCTTTCAAATATAATTCTAATAGTTCTTTATCTGTTACTACTGGCTCTCCTTCATCTTTTTTCAAATTTGCTATTGTCATAACTGCTTGTTTTTCAAAAGTTGTACTTGATAGATAATTTTTAAATTCTTCCTCAGTAATAAATCCATTTCTATATAAATCTATTGCATTTTCGTGTGATTGATTCATACATTCTTCTTTTTGTTTTTTATTTAAATTTAATAGCTGTAATATTTTTTTGCTGTATATATCTGATATTCTTATTTTTCCTGATAGTAAATCTTCTCTTAATTTATCTATCTCTGCTTTTCCATAATATTTACCATCTACTACTTTTTCTTTTAAATCTTTTTCTATATCTTTTACAGAATATTTTACTTCTTCTAACCCTCCGCTCATTATTTCAAATTTTCCTGATATTTTTGCTTTAGTATTTTCTATTTCTTCTAGTGCTACTTGCATTATTCCTATTAAAATTTCTTGGTTACTTTTAGGATATTCATCATGTTTTGTTCTTTCTAACACGCTTCTTGCTCTATATGCTGATAGTATTAAAAATTTATCCCAATCTATGTATTCAGCATTTTTCATTAACTCTTCTTCAAAGTATGGCAAATATTCAACAAAACTTTTTCCGCTAATTATTCTTTTATTAAGCAATTCAACTAGTTTTTCTTTTGTCATCCCTTCATCATTTCGATGTGTATTTATTATTATATTGCTTCTCATTCCATCTCCTAAATCTGGAACTTTGCAATATACTCTTTCTAAATCTGTTAAAATTTGTATCATTAGGAAGCTTTGAAATTCCATTTTACTATCTATTTTTTTGATTCTTTCTAATCCTTTTTTTATTTCTGCCATATGTTTTTTTCTCTGTTCTAATGATGAGTAATCTCTTGAATCATATACTTCTGATTGTAGTTTTGTATAGTTTGTATTAACTATTATTGCTGGATGTTTTTCTAGATATTCTTCTAACATTTTTATTTTTTCTTGTCTTCCTGAAACTTTTCCTGTTAAATCATATCCTTCTATTGGCTTTTTTCCACTTATTACTAAATAATTTATAAAGAAAAATTTATTCATATTAAAGTATCTTTGATTGTTTTTTATAAATTGTAGAATTGCTTGTTCATTTAAGTTTCCTTCGTTTTCCATAAATTCATTTGCTTTCTTTTCGTCATCAAAACATTCTATCAAATCAGTTATTGATATATATGCTCCTATTGTTACTATCGCTTCCTCTATTCCCATTTTTGATAAATCTTTTTTCATAAACTAACTTCTCCTTTACATACTTTTTTATTATATCACTTTTTTACAATTATGTAAACTTGTTTAAATTAATCGCTGACCCCTTTTATCTTTTATTTGTGCCTCTTGTTGAATTTTGTTGATTTTTTGTATTCTTTTTTTATATTATGGTTAGACACAAAAGAAAGGAGAATGATATGGGAAAAGTTATCAGTTTTTATGATTACAAAAATGAAAAGACAGTCCATGGTGAAGAAGTTGGTGTTGTACATGTTTTTGTGTACAAGGATGCTACTAATGGATTGCCCTTTTTCTATATTGAATCTGATAATGAAGAGGTTTTACCTATTTCTGAAGTTATCGAAGATTCCTTATGTGATTTTTAGACTAACTTTTGTTAGTCTTTTCTTATTCTATTTTAATATAAAGTTATCAATGTTTTCTTTTTGATTTGTTTTTTATTATTAATATCTTTTTTATATTTTTTTGCACAAAAAAGAGATTAGTATTTGTTTCTAACTAATCTCTTTTGGTTTTAATATTATTCTGCTTTTGGTGCACCTACTGGGCAAACACCTGCACATGTTCCACATTCTATACATGTGTCTTTATTTATTTCATAATGTTGTGATCCTTGTTCTATGCATCCTACTGGGCAAGCTCCTGCGCATGCTCCACAGCTAATACATTCATCGCTTATTTTATATGCCATAATTATCACTCCTTTCAAATTGATTATATTATAACAGCCTTTTTACTACTTTTGCAATATTTTTTTTCACATCTTTTTCATTTATATGTAAAAGTTTTCTGTTTTGCATTATTACTTTTCCGTCAACCATTACTGTATCAACGTCTGCTCCGTTTGCAGAATATACTAAATTAGTACATAAATCGTTTTCTGGGTATAAATGTGTTTTATTTGTATTTATAAATATAAGATCTGCTTTTTTTCCTACTTCAATTGTTCCTATTTCGTCTTCTAGTCCTAGTACTCTGGCTCCTTCAATTGTTGCCATTTTTAATAAATCATATGCTTTTATTGCTGTTGGGTCCATTGTATTTACTTTTTGTAGATATGCTGCTGTTTTCATTTCTTCAAACATGTCTAATGTAGTTGTACTGCCTATTCCGTCTGTTCCTAATCCTACATTTATTCCACTTTTTCTTAATTTTCCTACATTACATATTCCTGATGATAATTTACAATTGCTTATTGGGTTGTGTGATATTCCACCTTTGACATTTTTCAATATTTCTAGGTCTGAGTCTGATATATATATGCCATGTGCTAATACTACTGGTACGTCAAATACATGTAAATCATTTAGATATTCTGTTCCTGTTTTATTGTATTTTTTTCTTATTATTTTATCTTCTTGTAATGTTTCTGATAAATGTATATGAATACCTGTGTTTAGTTCTTTTGCTAAATCTACACATAATTGTATTGTGTCTGGGCTACAAGAATATGGTGCATGTGCTGACACATATACCTTTATTCTGCTATTTTCATGATTGTATTTTTCGTGATATTCACGTGTTCTTGTTATTTTATCTTTAATAGAAGTATCTGTTATACTCCATGCAATAACTCCTCTAAGTCCTGATTCTTCAACTGCTTCAATTGTTTTGTCCATTCTAAAATACATGTCATTAAAAGTTGTAGTTCCTGTTTTTATTAGTTCTATACATGATAAGAATGAATTCCAATATATGTCTTCTGGTCTTAATTTATCTTCTACTGGGAATATAGCATTTTCTAGCCAATCCATTAGTTTTTGATCATCTTTGTATCCTCTAAAAATACTCATAGCTAAGTGTGTGTGTGTATTTACAAATCCTGGCATCACTACTTTTTCTTTGGCATCTATTACGTTTGCTCCGTCTTCTTCTATTTCTTCTTGTATTTTTACAATTTTATTTTCTTCTATTAATATATCTGTTTTTCTTAAATTTGGTTCTTCTCCTACCATATCAAGTAATGTTGCATTTTTTATTAATGTTTTCATTTTTTCTTCTCCCTTAAAAGGTTAAATGTCTTCATTTGAGTTTTTGCTATCTATTTCTTCTAATTTTTCTAAAGCTTCTAATTCTTTTAAGTCTTCTTGATTTTCAACATTTAACTTTTCTTCATCTTCTGCATTTTTTATTATTTCTACATCTTTTGCTTCAAACTTTTTATAATAAGTTTCTTCGCCATCATTTAGCTTAACTTTGATGATTTCTTTTAATGTTTCTATACCACAAACTTCGCCTGTTCCTTCTACTGTTTTTACTATAGCTCCTATTCGTGGTAATCTGCTTAATTTTTCTTCATATACATTTTGTTCATATTTTAAGCAACACATTAATCTTCCGCAACATCCTGATATCTTTGATGGATTTAATGAAATATTTTGTTCTTTTGCCATCTTTATTGATACTGTTTCAAAGTTTCCTAGAAATGAGCAACAACATAATTCTCTGCCGCAAGATCCATTTCCGCCAATTCTTCTTATTTCGTCTCTTACGCCTATTTGTCTTAATTCAATTCTTGTTCTAAATATTGCTGCTAAATCTTTTACTAGTTCTCTGAAATCTATTCTTCCTTCTGCTGTAAAATAAAATATTAATTTACTTCCATCAAATTTATACTCTGCATCTACTAGTTTCATGTCTAGTTTGTGCTTTTCTATCTTTTCTTGACACTTTTTTAATGCATCTGCTTCTTTTTGCTTATATTCTTCATATGATTTTGTGTCTTTTGCTGTTGCCACTCTTATAACCTTTTTAAGTGGATTATTTAAGCTTTCTTCTTGAATTGCTTTATTTCCTATTATTATTTCCCCATACTCGTCTCCTAGGGCTGTTTCTACTATAACTTTTGTTCCTGGCTCTAGTGTGAGATTTTGAGGATCAAAATAATATGTTTTTCCTGGTTTTTTAAATTTAACTCCTACTATTGTCTTCATTTACTTCCTCCCATATTTCGAATAGCATATAATCAATGCTCATATCAAAATTACTATTTGATTTTAAATGATTGATTGTTTCTTGAACATGTTTCACACAGTTTAAATATCTTGTGCTTTTTTGAGTTTTTCCTAAATAAAATAGATTTACTGATAAGTATTCTAATATTCCATAAATTTCTTCTTTTATGAATATTTCTTTGTTTTTTGTTAAGAAGTCTATTTTATCTGTTTTTTCTGTTAATGAGTTTACTAACTTTTCAATCTTTTCGTATATTTCTTTGTTCTCTAGTATTTTTATGGCTCTTTCTATGCTACCGTCAAAGAGGTTGTACATCTTTTCTGGTATGTTATCTACTGGTATATTTTTTTCTGCTAATATTTCTTTAATTTCATTTGTAGTTAGTTTTTCAAATGCTATTTTAGTACATCTTGATTTTATTGTTGTGAGCAACATATCAGCATTTGATGCAATTAATATTATTACTATATATTCTGGTGGCTCTTCTAATGTTTTTAATAGACTATTTTGTGCTTCTTTTGTCATCTTGTCTGCATCATTTATAATAAATATCTTTTTTTCAGATAATATTGGTTTTTCATATACAGATTTTATAAATTCTCTTATTTGTGCAATTTTTATTGTTTCTGATTCTTCATTGATAATCTGCATGTCAGGATGATTGTTTGATATAAAACATGTGCATGACTTGCAGTTGCATTCATCTTTTTTAGAATCTATACATAAAATCTTTTTTGCAAATTCTTTTGCTATTTCTTTTTTTCCAATACCTTCTCTGCCTATGAATAAGTAACTGTGCAAAACATTTTTGCTTTGCACAATTTTTTCTAAATCGTTTCTATTTTTTATGTTTCCTTTAATTTTTAAATTCATTACTACACCACTCTTTATTTTTTGTCTGGATTTCCCCATGAATTTAATGGCCAAAATCTAAATGCTACTTTTCCTTCTATTTTTTCCATTGGTACGCAGCCAAACGCTCTGCAGTCTGTACTTTTAGGTCTATTGTCTCCCATTGCAAATACATATCCGTCTGGTACTATTAAGTCTGTGAAGGCTCCGTCTAGTGATGTTGTTACAACTGATGAGTCTAAATATTCTTCTTCATTATATAAGTTACCATTAATATATACTTTGTTATCTTTTATTTGTATATGTTCTCCTGGTAGTGCAATTACTCTTTTTATATATGTTGTTTTTCCAAATTCTAGCCCATAATATAAAAACTTTTTCCATAGTCCTTTTGGTTCGTTATTATAGATTGCTACTGGATTTGACATATCTGCATCTTCAATATTGATTCTAGTTACACTTGGTGCTTCAAATGTGATTATATCTCCTCTTTTTATTTCTGATTTAAAGGTTATGCATAATCTATTTAATATTAATCTTTGATTTGGTTTTAATGTTGGATACATTGATTCTTGTTTTACAATTGTTGGTGTGCCTACAAAATTTCTAACTAATAATGCAAGTATAATTGCTATTATTATACAATATACCCATTCTAAAATATTTTTTACGTTTGGATTCAATTTCTTTGCCTTTCTTATATTTTAAATTTTAGTCTTTTCTTGTTTTTGCTTTTGTAGTTTTTTCTTCTGGTTCTTCTGTAAAACTGTTGTCTGTAAACATAGAGTATTCATCATTTTCTTGTTCTGGTTCTTTTATAACTTTTTCTTCTTTTTCTTCTAATTCTTCAACTTCATTTTCACTATTTGCGAAATCATTATCTGTAAATATATCACTTTCATTTTCTGTAGCTGGTTCTTCTTCTATTTCATCATCATCATCTGCGCTTTCATATGCATAAATGTCAATATCTTCGTCATCTTCTTGATTAGATATATTTTCTTCTGCAAAATCTTCTTGTTCTTCATTTTCTTCATAATAATTTTCTTCTACTGACTCTAGCTCTTCTGGTTCGTCTATTTCATCCATTTCTTCTATTTCTTCTGGTTCGTTAGCTGGTTCTTCTACATTAAATGGATTTTCTGTAGTAAAATCATTTCCGAAGCTTATATCTTCTTTATTTTGTTCTATTATTGCTTCTTGAAATAATGCTTCCATTTTTTCTTCTGCTGGTTCTTCATAGTTTTCTATTTGATTTTCTAAATCTTCATCTTTTTCATTTTCTTCATCAGACTCAAAATTATGTTTCTTTTTCTTTTTGTAATCTTCAGGTATATTATCAATTTTGTACATTATTACTAATACTAATAAAATTATTATTATTGCTGCTATAATTAATATTAGCTTATCTGTAGATCTTAATGTAATATTTTCAATTAAATTTTCCATTTCTCCACCTCTTTTTATTTTTCTTCAATATCTTCTTTTTTATCTTTTTTAGTTGGAATTCTTATTACTACTTCTGTTCCTTTTCCAAGTTCACTTTTTATATTTATTTTAGAATTATTTTTTTCTAAGATTTCTTTTGCTATTGATAGTCCTAAGCCTGTTCCTCCCATTTCTCTAGTACGTGCTTTGTCTACTCTATAAAATCTTTCGAATACTTTTTCTATATCTTCTTCTGGTATTCCTATTCCTGTATCAATTACTTTTATGTATGCATCATTATAAACAAATCCAACATATATTTTTATTTCTCCATTTTCTGGTGTATATTTTATAGCATTTGTTAAGATATTTGTTATAACTCTTTCTATTCCTGCTTTATCTGCAACTACATTTGGTACGTCTGCTGTAACAAAGCATTCTGCTTTTTGATTTTTTTTATCTATTTCAAAGCTTAAACTTTCGTAAGTTGACTTAACTAGTTCTCCTAAGTTAAACTCTTGATCTCTATTTACTATCATATCTGAATCATATCTTGATAATGTTAAAAGATCACTAACTAGTTCTCCCATTCTTTTAGCTTGTGAAGATATGTTTCTTAAAAATTTTTGAGAAGTTTCTTTATCACAATCATCTTCTAATAGTGTATCTGAATACCCCATTATTGATGTTATTGGTGTTTTTAATTCGTGTGATACGTCTGCTACGAATTCTGTTCTCATTGTATCTAGCTTTATGTGTTCTGTTATATCCTGAATAACTACTAATGCTCCTTCAGGTCTATTTTCTTCGTCTTTAAATGCTGCAAAGAATAAATTTAAAGATTTTTCTCCAATATTTATTTTTTCTTGCGTTGATGTCCAGTCTTCTAAATATATTATCTTTTCTAAGTTCATATTAGAATCTATTTTGTCAAAAATTTCTGAGAAAGTTTTTTCGTTTCCTGTTAGTCCCATTAATTTGTCTGCTGCTTTATTTTTTTGTATTATTTCTCCTTCTTTGTTAAAAGCTAGTATTCCGTCATTCATGTGCAATAATATTGTTTCCATTTGTTTCTTTTGTCTTGATACTTCTTTTAGGTTTTCATTTAATTCTATGTGCATTACTTCAAAGGCTTTTGTTAGGTTATCAACTTCTGTTTTATTTTTTCCTTCTTCTAAAAACTTTCCGCTTTTTGCAACACTTTCTGCACTTTTTGTTAATTTTGACATTGGACTAATAATTGCTTTTGCTACAAATACTCCTACAATTACTGATACTATTCCAAATACTATTACTAAAAATGCTGTTAGTTGTTTTACTTGTGTTGTTAATGTTGTTAATAGTTCTTGTATATTGCCGTCATTGACTATTTCTGATGATATTCTTTGTAATTCAGTTAAAAATAAAGTTCCTTGAATTCCTATTATTAATATTCCTAATATCATGAATATTAGAACGATTTTTATTTGTACGCTTTTTAACATTTTTCGCTCCTACGCAAGTGTTTCCCTTATTATATCATTACTTGGCAAATATTCAAGTACTTTTATCACTTGTAACCGAGCTGTAACACAATTTTCATAATTTTATTTTTATGTAATATAATTTAAAAATATACTTTTAAAAATATCCTTTTAAAAATTTTATTTTATAATAATACTGAATAATAATTACATTATTATTCAGTATTATTATTGATTATTCTTTATTATCCTATTTTTCAAAAATATAAGGGTATCATTTTTTATGACACCCTTTTTATATTATTTATTTCCGACAACGTAGTATCCAACTCCTCTTTTTGTTATTAAGATTTTTGGATTTGCTTTGTCTTTTTCTATTTTATCTCTAATTCTGTTTACTGTAACGTCTACTGTTCTTATGGCTCCAACATAATCGTCATATCCCCATACTTTCTTTAATAGCATTTCTCTTGTTACAACTTCGCCTGGTTGTGTTGATAAATATTTTAATACTTCAAATTCTTTTATAGTTAAATCTACTACTTCGCCTTTAACTCTAGCCTCTACTTTCTTTAAGTCTAAGCTTAAGTCTCCAACAGTAATGATATTATCTTCACTTTCTTGTGATTCTGTTTTTAATTCAGCTTGTGCTACGAGTTCAGCTTTACGTAGATTTGCTTTTATTCTTGCCATTACTTCTCTGTGTTGGAATGGTTTTGTTATATAATCGTCTGCTCCCATTTCTAATCCAACAACTTTATCTAGCTCTGTATCTTTTGCTGATATCATTAAAATTGGTACATTTAATGAATATCTAATTCTTTTACACACGCTGATTCCATCCATCTTTGGTAACATTACATCTAGCAAAATAAGGTCAGGCTTTTCTTTTAAGGCTATTTCAACTGCTGTTGCTCCATCATATGCTTGTAATGTATTATATCCTTCTTTTTGTAAGTGATATACTAATAAATCTACTATACTTTCTTCATCATCAACTACTAGAATAGTTTTTTTATTAAAATCTCTTCCAATATCTAATTCTTCCACAAGGATACCCCTTTCTCATTAATCTATATTTTAATTTATATCATAAAGAAATTATTTGTACAAGTTTTTTTTCATTTTTTTTACATTTTTATTTCAACATTTTCAATTTTATTTTCATCTTTCAAATTTATATAATCTTTTTCGTATTTTTCTCCATTATATAATACTATCTTCTCACTATTATTGTTGCTTATTGTTATGTTATATATAGTACTTTTATATCTATATTGCACTTTGTATTCATTCCATTTTTCAGGAATTCTTTTTGGCAAGTATAACTTGTCTCCTTTTTTATTTATCCCTAAAATTTCTTCTAGGCATACTTTATAATACCAACTGCTTGAGCCTGTATACCAACTCCAGCCTCCTCTTCCTGGCATATCTGAATTTGAATATACGTCTCCTGGCAATACATATCCTTCTATTTTATATTTTTCACTTTCTTTTTTATTTTCTGTGTGTGTTATTGGATTTATCATTTCCAAATATTCTAATGCTTCATCTATTCTTTTTAATTTTCCTAATGCTAATATTACCCATATACTGCTATGTGTATATTGTCCTCCGTTTTCTCTTACTCCTACAGGATAATGGCTTATATATCCTGGATCATATTTTTCTCCTGTAAATCCTGGTGTTAATAGTTTTATTATATTATTTTCTTTGTCTACTAAATATTCTATAACCGAATTCATAGCTTCTTCTTGTTTTTCTTTTTCTCCAGCTTTTGATATTACTGCCCAGCTTTGTGAAAGTCCGTCTATTTTGCATTCTTCACTTTTTTGACTTCCTAGTTCTATACCTTCATCTGTTATTGCTCTTTTATACCATTTTCCGTCCCAACCTGTTGTATTTAATTTTTGTTTTAGTGTTTCTTTTATTTCTTGAAATTCTTTTAATTTTTCACTTTCTTTTTTTAATTCTAATATTTTTTCCCATCTGTTTAAAATATCATACAAGAAAAATCCAAGCCATATACTTTCACCTTCTCCTTTATGCCCTACTCTGTTTAAGCCATCATTCCAATCTCCTGTTCCTATTTTAGGAAATCCATTTTTTCCAAAATTGATACTTCTTTCTATAGATTTCATACAATGTTCATATATTGTGTCTTTTTCTTGTGTATAGCTATATTGGTCATATTTTTCTTTTTCATCTTGTATATCTATTCCTGTTACATACTCAACTTCTTTTTCTAATATGCTTGTATCTCCTGTAAATTCTATATATTCCAATACACTATATGGTATCCACAGTGTATCATCTGATATTTTAGTTCTTATTCCTGTTTGATTCATTTCGTGCCACCAATGTAGTACGTCTCCTTCTATAAATTGGTGTTTTGCGGCTTCTATTATTTGATTGTATAATATTTTTTGGTCTATCCATTTCATTCCTAAACTATCTTGCAGTTGATCTCTAAATCCTGTTGCTCCACCGGATTGATAAAATCCGCTTCTAGCATTTAGTCTACTTGTTATGGTCTGATATACTAGCCATTTGTTCATATATAAATTTATTTTTTCTGATGGTGTTTGCACTTTAATTATTGATGTTTTTTGTTCCCAATATTCTTCTACGTCTTTTAATGCTTTTTCTACGTTCTCGTTTTCTACGTATTTCTCTGTATTTTTTCCTAATATAAAATTTATTGTTTTTCTTTCAAATGGTTTTAATTCTGTTTCAATTTCTACAATTAAGGTATTTTCGTTTAAAATGTTTTCATTTTGATTTATACAAAGCTTTATTTTTTCATTTGAAGTTATTTCTATTATTTCATTAAAGTGACTTTTGCAAATATTTTCTAGATAGACTGTATTATCTTTTTGCTGTGCTTTAATTCTACCTAAGCTTGAGTTTTTGTTTTCTCCTAAACTTAGATTTAATATATATTGAATAGATATTTTTTTTGATTCTTTTTCTTTATTTTTTAATTTTATATTATTGATTTTTATAGTATCTTCTATTGGTATAAATATTGTATTTTCTTGTATTATGCTATTATTTATTTGTTTAAATATGCTATATCCTATTCCGAATTTGACTTGATATTTATTTTTATTTTCTGAATTTCCTAAATACCAATATTCTTTTTTATTTCTATCTCTTACTAGAATTTTTTCTGGACTAAAGTCTTGTATGCTGTCATTTTCCCAATGTGTTATTCTTTGCAATCTACTGTTTTTGTACCATGTATATCCACCGCAATTCTCTGTTACAACTGTTCCCATTTCTTTATTTGCCATTATATTGCTCCATGCTCTTGGTGGAATTTTTTCTTCATCTATATCTATAATATATTCATTTTCTGTGAATCCCCCATAGGTATTATTAAATTTAGTTTCTTCTAATTGAATATTTTCTGTTGTTTCACTTAATTTGTATTTTTCTATTTTTTCATTTTTGAATTTCTTTTCTATTTCTTCTAAATTTTCTTTTACGCTTCCTATATTTCCTTTTATTGTTATATTGGCTATTGCTTGAATGTTTTCGATATCTTCTTTTGATATTTCACTACTGTTTAATATATATATTTGATTATTTCTCAGATAATCTATTCTATGGTTTTCAATGCTTTCATTTATACCATCTTTTATAAAGGTTTCATAACTTACTTTTTCTAAATTTAATATTATTAAATCTATTTTTATATTTTTCACTTTAAAAAATTCTATTGTTTCTAGTAATTCGTCTAGTACGTATAATTCCTCTATTCTTTTTATTTCTAATAATATTATTGGACTGTCTCCTGAAATACCAAATTTCCAGATGTCTTCTATTTTGAATGTTTTTGTGTTTTGTTTTGGTATATTCTTTTGAAGCAAGTGCCCAAGTAGCTTTTGATTGTCTTCTATTAAGTCTGATGTTACTTCTAAAAATTTAATTTCTTCTTCACTTTTTGCTTTTGATACTTCTAACATATTTTCTATTTTTTCTTTTGTTATATTATTTAAATAGTTCTTTATTTCTTCTTTATCTTCTGATATTTGTAGTATTATATCTATTTCTTCCTTAGCTTGTTTTTTTATTTTTTTGTTTATTTTAAATGCTATTATAGGTTCTACTGTTTGTTTTATTTTACTTTCTAGTTTGCTTGATTTTTCTACTGCTTTTGGAATATTTTTGTTTCTTCCTATAAATTTTTCTTTGTCTATTTCAAATTCAAAATCGTCTTCTTCTACAATTTTTATTCCTAAATATATATTTTTATTTTTTCTTGAACATATTAATATTTTTTCTTTTTCACAGTATTCAAAATCTAAAAACATATTATTGTATGTTGGGTGTGCTATATCTTCTTCTATTTTTGATAATAGTGGCTCAAAATATATATATGTTTCTATTTCTTGATCTTTGTTTCCTTTGTTAGATAATATTATTTTTCTTACTTCGGCAGCTTCATCTGTTGATAAAAATGAGGTTACATCTGTTTCTATATCTCCTTCTTTTTGCATAAATTCATTTTTATATTGTGTGAATATTGTTTTTTCGTTTGAATATGTGCTCCATATTTTTTGTGTATCTAATCTTTTGAAATATACGCCTATTCCTTGATTTATATCATTTCTGAATTTATATCTATTTATTTGTATATCTTTATATTTGCTATATCCTTCTCCATTATTGCTTATGATATTTGTATAATTTCCACTCGATATTGCATTAAATCTTTTTATTTTCTCTTTTTTCGTATATTGTATTTGTTTATCTTCATATATATTAGTATATTTTCCTTTCGTTATTTTGTTTCTTGTTTCTTTTGATAATACTACTGTTTCTGGCATTCTTTCATTTAATAATATTTTTACCGCTTCTATTTCTGGATTTTCTATAAATCTTTTCTTTAATATATTTTTATTTAAGGTATTGTTTATTGTGTTTAAAATTAGTCCTTGGTGGTGTGCCATATATGTTTGTACTGGTTCATATTCTTTTTTATTTACTATTCTTTCTTTTGTAAAATCTAGTGAATCAAAAAATCCATATTTCCATCTCATTTTGTATTTTTCTAAGTTCTTCAAGTTTTTTATTACTTCTTGTTGGTCATATTCTAAAAATAATACACTCGCATATGGAGCTACTACTAATTCATCTTCTAATCCTCTTTTTAGTCCTAATCCTGGTATTCCAAATGCTTTATACTGATAATTTCCTTGAAGATCTTTTAAACAATATGCAGATTCTGATATTCCCCAGGGTACTTGATTTTGATATGCATATCTTTTCTGTACTTCTTTTGCAAATTTGCAAGATTCATCTATTAAACTTCCTTCAGGAACGTCTATAATTAGATTTGGCATTAGATATTCAAATGCGGTTCCTGACCATGATATAAGTCCTTTATATCCATTTATAGATGTTAGAGTTCTACTTAAATTTATCCAATGTTTATATTTTATATCTTTTTTTGCTATTGCGACGAGACTTGCTTGTCTTGCTTCTGATGCTAAAAAGTCATAATACGAGTCATTTAATATATTGTTATTGATGTCAAAACCTATTGAAAATAATCTGTTCTTTTTGCTATATAGATATTTAAAATCTGTTTCGTTTATAATTTTGTTAACTTTCTGTTTTAATTCTTCTTTACTATTTTTTTCTTCTAAAAAGCTTTTAAGAACATACATATAACCTATAAAATTTCCACTATCTACTGTTGATACATATTCTGGTTTTAATGGTATCAGTGTCTTTATGTTATACCAGTTATATAAATGTCCATTCCATTTTTTTAATTTTTCTATTGTTTGTAATACTTTTTCTATTTTATTTATTGCACCTTCTAAGCTTATAAAGTTCATATCATATGCTGATATTATTGATAATATTTCTAATCCAATATTTGTTGAAGAAGTTCTATTTACAAATTTTTCTTTTCTTCCTAATTGAAAATTGTCTGGCACTAAATAATTATTTTCTTCTGTTATTGTGTCTTCAAAATATTTCCAGGTTTCTAATGCTACTTTTTCTAAATATTCTTTTTCTGGTTTTGGTATTTTTTTTATGATTTTGTTTTCTATACTAATTTTCCATGCTATATATGGTGCTAAAATCCATAATGTTCCTAATACCATCCCTACTGGATTTAGTGTTCCAAACATTATTATTCCTACTATTATATTGAAGGCCATTTTCTTACAATGATTTTCAAGAGTATTTTCTAAACTTTTATCTACACTCTCTGACGTCTTCCATTCTAATAGTTTTCTTTTTATTTTTAACCTATATAGACTTTTGAATATTGCAGATAAGCTATTATAGCTGTTGCTTGGCATAAAGCTTAATTCTATACTATTTCTTAATATACTTCCTGGAATTCCTGAATAATTTTTGCTAAATACTTTATCTGCATATATTTTTTCTTCTGTCATACTCTTTTTAAATACTATTTTGTTTATTACTTCTAATATGCTTTCTAAAAATATTGCTATTACCGCTATGCTAAAAGTCACTAAATTAAATTTAAATATTGATAGTATTAATAGGGCTAAATTAAGTGGTATAAATGTACTTCTTATTAGGTTATCAAAAATTTTAAATCTATTAATTCCATTTAGTTTTTTATTTTCTGACCAAGTAGCAATTTGCCAATCTCCTCTAATCCATCTATTTTCTCTTTCTAAATTTGATAAATATCTTTTAGGGTATGAATCTAACAAAACGACATCTGTTAATAGTCCACATTTTAAATAGTTTCCTTCTATAAGATCATGACTTAATATTCTGTTTTCTGGAAACTTGTTTTTTATTATTTTTTGATATACTTCTAAGTCGTATATTCCTTTTCCTGTATATATTCCTTCTTTAAAACAGTCTTGATATATATCTGATATATTGTTTGTATAAAAATCTATTCCTGGAGTACTTGAGAATATTTTAGTATATATCGTCTTTTTAGAGTCTTCTAAACTTATTCCTATTCGTGGTTGCATGATTCCATATCCTTGTGTTACTATTTCGTCTTCTATTATTGGTTTATTTAGAATGTGTGACATGGCTCCTACTAGCTTTTGTGCTGAGTCTATAATTAAATTTGTATCTGAATCTAAGGTTATTACATATTTTATTTTTTCTTCGAAATTTTCTAAAGTGTTTGCTATAAATGTTCCTTTATTTTCTTTTAGTAGAATATTATTAAATTCGATTAGTAATCCCCTTTTTCTTTCCCAGCCCATATAACAAGTCTCTTGTGGATTCCATACCCTTTTTCTATATACAAAATTAAATTTGCTTGTTTTATTATATTTTTCATTTAATCTTTTTACTTCTTCTTTTCCACTTTTTATTATTTCTTGGTCTTCTTTTTCCACTTCTCTTTCAGATGTTGTGCAATCTCCTAGCAGTGTAAAATATATATTTTCATCTTCATTTGCTAAATAATATACTTCTATTTTTTTCATCATTTCTTTGACTTTTTCTTCATTATCTAATATGCATGGAATTACGACCATTGTTTTGCTTTCATCTGCTATTCCATTTTCGTAATTTATTTTCGGTAATTTGCTTTGTTTTATAATATGTCTTAATATATTATTTAAGCTGTTTTTCCATATCTCATATATTGGAACATACATAATTATTGCTAAAATTAATTTTAATAAATCTGTTAGGTGTATTTGTGTTGTTATGATTAAATCTATAATTAGTGGAATTATAAACATTTGTATTAGATATAATCGTGATATTGTTTTTTTATTAACTTTTTTTACTTCTTTTTCTAATATTCTTTCTCTTAGTTCATATTTTCCTTCATCTATTAAATAGTAACCTACATGTGATTTTTTGTTTTCTTTTTCTTCTTTATATCTTGAAGATAATTTTATTATTTCTTCTGATATATATATTTCAGATATTTTTGTTTTTTCTGATAATTTTTGTATTTCTTGCCTATACATTTCTTTTGTTTCTTCTGTTTGCTTTTTGAATATTCCGCTTGGATCACTGTTTAATAATTCTTCTACTTTGCTTGTTTGATTAAATACTTCTTTTAAATTTATTCTATTTATTTTCTTTATTGATGTAATACATAATCCCATTTTTATTTTTAGTGTTGCTACATATAAGTGTTCTGTTTTTACTATTTCATCTATATCTAATCCTATCTTTTTTACTTGCCTTTCTAATACTTCTAGATAAGGTGCTCCTTTGGTTCCTATTCTTCTTAATTTATATGTCATGTATTCTATAAAGGTTTGGTTTATATCATTATTGGCTACTTTACTTTTAACATTTTTTACAAAGGTTCTATCTTTATATGATTTTATTTCTATTAATCTTTCATAGATATTTTCTACTTTATATTTTTGAATTTGGGAATAATATATTTTTTTGCAGATTTCTGAAATTTCTTGTATTAATGCTATCTGCATGAACTCGCCTATTTTCCATATTTCTTTCATGGTTAATATTTTTCTAGTTTGATAACTTTGTATTGCTTTTATTATTTTTGTTTCTGAGATATTTTCTTCACTAAATGCTACAATTTCACTTGCTAACACGTATGCTCTACTAAAACCTTTATATTTTCCGCTCGCTATTCCTGGTAATTGCGTGTATTCTTTTTTGGTTAATGATTTTTCTATGTTTTTAACTGTTTCTTCTATGATATAAAAATTATCTAAAATCCATTCTCCTGCTGAATGTATTTTTATTCCTAATTTTAAGTGCTCATTTAATAGTTCATATGTTTTTACAATATTTTCATAATTTTCTTTTAATTTTTGAATTGGATATGTGATACTTTCTGATTTTTCTTTTATTACATGTTCTTCTGCTCGTTGTTTTAAATATTTTTCTAGTTGTATTTCTTCTAAGGAAGTACCTTTAATGTTCAGATACTTGTAGTTATTCATTAAAATATCTCCTCTTTATGAATTGTTTTCTTTTAGTTGATATTTTTTCCAGTTTTCTAATATATATTCATTTAAATTGCTTTATTTAGCTTAAAAAATGATGTCCTAGAATATATTTTTTTCTTTTGGTATATTAATATCATAATCACTAATACTTATTTTGATAAATTGCGCTAGCGACCAAACGTAATGAACGAAGTGAGTGGAGTGCGAATTTGAGCAATCTACAATATAAAAACGGAGTTTTTTATTCTGGAGATTGCGAAGAGCAAAATTTATTAAAATAAGTATTAGTGATTATGATTGTAGTGTCAAAAAAAGATGCCCTATTTCTAGGACATCAATTTTTATTATTTATTTAATAATTTTATTTTTTCTTTTTTATAATGAGGTTTTCTGTTTATTATTACAATTCCTGCTGCTAAGATTATTCCTGTTATTGCTATTATAATATAACTATTTTTCTCATTATATTCTCTTACTGAAATACCTGTAGGTTCTGTTAATGTTACATAGCTTGGTGAATCTGTATCTCTTTCTCCGTTTAGATGTAGTACATTTGATCCTACTGTTACTTCTTTTCCTCCATGATAATCTGTAACTACGTTTCCGTCTTTATATCCTGTTGCTGCTACGAATTCTCCTCTAGCTACTTGTGCATTTCCTGGAACTGATAATTCGTCTCTTCTTCCTACTGTATTTGAATATTTTACTATTTCAGCTATATTGTTATATAAATCATTATTAGAATTTTCTTCTGTTAATTGTTTTGTTAGAACAACTCTTATTTTTCCGCTTGATTTCTTTCCTTCTCCTTCAGCTGCTGCACTTGGTACTAATTTTGTTATTGCTGATGGGTTTTCTTCTTCTGGTCTTGATAATAAAACATTTCTCTTTCCGTCAGAAATATAAGCTTTTTCTTTTGAGTCTAATAATAATTTTTCTCCGTTTTTTTCTGTATATACTTCATTTGCTAGTATTTTATTTTCTTTTAGATATTCTATTGTTGCTTCATCCCAGCTACTATTTTCTATTAATGTATTGCTGTCTTTATCTGATGATGCATCATTATCAATGTAATCAATAATTTGTTCTACTTTTGTTGTTACTATTTTGTCTCCGTCATTGTTTTGATTATTATAGTAGTTTAGTCCTACATAATCACCATATGTAATTAATTCTCCTGATACGTATGGTACAGATTTTTCTAATTCTAATACTTTCTCTAAAATTTCTTTTGATGTTTCATAAGATGCAATTTTTCCTGTCCAATCAACTTCTGAATTATTTGTTACTTTGATTTGATATTCAATTTTTAATGTTGTTCCTGTTTTGTAATCGCTTTCCATTGGTATATATTCAAAGCCTTGAACATTTCCTGCTGTATCTAAGTGAACTAATTTATCTACATATTGATTGTCTTTATTTTCTTTGTCTATGGTTCCATCTTCTTTATATGATACGCTTAGTAATAATTCTTTTCCATCTTCTTTATATAGTGATATTTTTGAAATTTTCTTTTCTAAATCAATTGCTGTCTTAGATCTTCTTTCTAATCCAAAGTCTATATTCTTAACTGTATATGTGTATTCTTTTAGTCCATCTACTATTTTTACTGTTCCGTAGTCTATATAATCTTGGTGTTCTATTTCAATATTTAGTTTTGCTGTATTTGCTACCATTTGAGTATTTTCAATTAATTTAGTATGGTTTACTGACTGATCAGCACTTTCTAATATAGTACCAATTTGATTATCAATATCTTTTGAATATGCTATAACTTTCATTCTTTGTAATTCATAGTCTCTTGCGTCTGATATTCTTGCATCATTTAATTTTGATGTTTTTAAATCTTGCCATTCGTTATCTAATGTGCTTGTTCCATCTTCATTTAGCATATTTACTTGGTAAGCTGTATTTTTGTAGTCTTGACCATTGTAGTAAATGTTTGCTTCTTTATTACCATATTTAAATCTTACTACGTAGTTTCCTGCTACCATACCTTTTAAGTCATAATATCCGTTTGCATCTGTTGATACATTCTTTAATCTATATTGTTTCTTCTCTTCTGCTGTTAAATCTGGGAAATCGTCTTCTGTCCATATTTTTTCATATTCTATTCCGTCTATTTGGATTTTTTCTACTATTTGTACATCAATGTCTTTTGCTCTTAGTTCTCCGTCTTCCATTAGACCGTTTCCAACTTTTTGGTTGTATAATAAATCAACTGCTTCTTTATCTTCCCAAACATTTCCGTTTATTTCTCTGTTATATCCATATAATTTGATATCTGTTGCTGGTGCTGATTCTGTATCATCTTCATACCATTCTTTTACATTTCTCTTTAAGTCAATATTATCTGGTGCTGAGTCTCTGTCTATAATACCTGCAACTTTTCCATTTTTATAGAATGTTGAATAGTTTGCAATTTCTGCTACGTTATTCTTTTCTCCTAATAAGTTTGGTCTGTCTGAGGTTCCTTTATATCCATTTTGGTCAACTTCAAATGTTATGAACATTTCTAGTTGATCTCCAGCAGATAGTTTTGTGTCTTCAAATGCTGTTATTGTTAATTTTTTGTAGTCATTATTTACTTTTCTATTTGTATCATTGCATTTAAATTTGTTCATTCCATCTGACCAATATGTATATTTAGCTACTTCGTCTGCTTTTACTATTCTATAGTATGGTTGTTCTGCAACTACTTTATTTACTCTTTCTTGGTCATTGTTTAATACATTTGCTTTGATATCTTCATTTACTAATGTAAATGTTCTATCATAATAATCATTTAATTGATTTATTGTTGCTAATAAATCGTTTTCTGCTGAACTTTCATTATTAACTGCAATTCTATATGTTAAGTATACTTTTAAGTCTGTGTCTGCTTTTATTTTTCTTACTGCTTCTGCGCTTGTATTATATACTGTTGAACGATATTCATAGTCAGAGCTATGTAAGTCTATAGTGTATCTTCCTATTTTACATGCTTCGATTTGAATTTCTAATGCTTCTTTGTTTGCTTCTTCTTCAACATCTACATATTTATTATATTTTTTTGTAATTTCTTTTTCATTTACTAATATTTCAGCTTTGTATAAGTCTTTAAATACTGATAAATCTGTTTTTTCTCTTTCTTTTACTGCTAAGTTAATATGTAGCATATAATCATATATTGTTTGGTATGTTGTTGTTCTTCCTGTTTCATCTTCTATAACGCTTAATTCTACAACGTCATCTGCTTCACTTACAGAAATTCTATTATTTACTGGATAGTAAACTCCTGTATTTCCTGTAGTTGCTGTCATTTTATATTGATCGATTATATGTTCATTTTTGTCTAATACTGTTAATGTTGATAATCTTCTTGTATTTGTATTATTTGGTAATGAAAATTCTTTTGAAGTATATTCTAATGTTAATATATCTTTTCCATTTGTAGAATATCCTGTTGTGTCACCGTTTTTCTCCATTGCATTTCCACCATATACTTCAGTGAATTTCTTATTATATGTATCTCTAACTCTAGAGTTTTCTGATGCTATAGAGTCATTTTCATATTTTACTTTTTCTCTTTTTGATGCTGATATATATTTATATGAATCTCCTCCTGCTGTTGGTAATGGGCTTGAAGCTTCATAATGTTGTCCATCGTATTTAAATTCAACATCATAAGAAACTGTATATCCATTTTGTTTTAGATATATAACATCACCTGTTCCTGGAACATTTATATTTGGAATTTCATAGTGTCCATTTTCATCAGTATATATTGGATATGATAATCTCTTTTTATTTGATTCATCATATATGTTTTGTAATCTTCTGCTTACTACATTTCCTGATCTGTCTCTTAATACTTTATAAATATATACTTCTGCATTTTTATATGCTGTATCTCCGTCTTCTCTTGTTCCTTCTTTAAATCCTGGATTCTTTTTGTCAGCTTTTTTATCAATCCATACATCACCTTCCATAGGTATTGTTAATCTGATTAATTCTCCACCTTCTATTCCAAATGAATAGCTTTCTTTTTCATACCATCTTGCACCAACATATACTTGTGCTAATGGTTGTGATGTTTTTGGATCTAAGTCTGTTAATTCTAACCAATAATTCCATTTTACAATGTGATTATGATAATATCCATGAGAGCATTTTTTTGCTCCTCCTGAACATGTTTTGTTATCGTTTCTGTCATATTGTGCACTTGTATGTGTACCTCCACATGAACAAGTTTTAGCTCCTTCGTTACACCAGATTGCTTCTGATTTAGGTTCCCAAGTTGCATCAAAATATTTACCATCTAAACGTGTATATTCTCCTCCTGCATTCATGTATTTAAAACTAAATTCTAAGTCTGCTATAAATCTTGCATCTTCTTCATAATCTAATACAACATAGAATTCTTCTCCGTTATGTGGGAATGTTGCTTTATCATCTGATGTTCTATCATTATATTTAAAGAACCATTTTGAACTATCTACTTTTCCTAAGTTTGTATATAATACTGCATCTGTTATGCTTGAAAAATCTACTGTTCCTCTTTCTGTTGTTACTGATTCTTCATAATAATTTAATTTGAATGGACCTATTAAATATCTTTCATTATCTCTATCATATTGTACTTTTGCATTTTCATCTTCGTGTGACACTTTAAAGTCTATTACTGGTGCTGTAACTGTTGCTGTTTTTCCATTTACTGTTACTGTTTTTTGTTCTGTTACTATTTTTCCATTTTCTCTTTTTGCTACTTTATTTATGTATTCTGCAAATGCTTTTGCTTCTTGTGAGAATGGTGTTGATGCTATATCGCTTGCATTTCCTCCAGCATCTGTTTTCCACCAAGCATATTGTACATATGTATATGGGAAGAATTCACCACTATTTGATACTTCTACATAAAAATATTTTCCTGAATCTTCATCTAATGTTACAAATCTAGTTGGTTCTGCTGAGTCTTCATTTATATCAACTCCATATAATACAACTCCATTTATATTGTAAAAATATGCGTCTGATATATCTCCTGTGTACTCTTCGTTTGTTACATTATAAAATTCGCTTCCTTGACTAGGAACATTTTCTGAAATTTCAGCTAATATATATGCTTCTTCAGGTGTTGCAATCTTTTTATCTGATTCTACGTAATATCCATATGTACGACTTGTTGTTGCTGAATATGGATTTTGGAAATTATCTGATGTTACATCTCCTGATGCCATTTTTGTTTCTTCAAATAATTTCTTTCCTATGTCATTCATTGTAAGATATGGCTCACTTTGGCTTCTATCTCCTGCTCTTACTATTGTTCTAGTATATCCATTTAATGGAATACCATGACCAGAACATAATATATCTTTTTCGTTAATCAAGTCATTATATGTTATATATGGAAATTCTGATGGTAGTCCGTCACCTTCTGATAACATTTCATTTGTAGATCTAGCTATTATTCTATATCCTGAATATATTAAAACTGTAAGTAATAGTACTAATAATATTGTTATTGATAGTTTCTTTTTGTTATTCATTTAGACTAAACCTCCTTTCCAATTTTGGCTTGAATCTTATATATTATTTTACTTTTATGTACTGCTATTGCTATTGTAATTGTTGCTAATAATATTGTTAATGCTATTGAGAAATATATTAATGTATTTCCTGTTTGAACACCTATTATTAAATCTGCTGATGACATATCATCTTCTTTTTGTTTTTTATTTCCTGCTGTTGAATCTTTATCTGCTATTCCTGCTTTGTTATAATCTTCAGCAATTTCAGCTTGATTATTTATTATACCTGTATTTGTTTCTGTCATTGTCTTTGTTAAGACTAATTTTATTGTTTCTGATTTTCCAGCTGATATTGGTTTGTTTTCTAATATTTCTGTATAAAGATTTCCATCGTTTCCTTTATACCATGAACTATTTAGCTCTGTACTAAATTCTAGTTCTTTTGGTAGATAGTCTACTATTTTCTTAGCATATCCATCTATCTCACCTTCATTTTTTACTGTTATAGCATATTCTACTATTACATTTGAGCTATTTAAGTTTTTACCGTTTATATCTACTTTAGCTAAATTTGAATTATCAAACTCATATGTTTTTGTTCCACTATTATTTTGAACTGTAACTTTTGTTATTGTTTTTGTTAATGATAAATCAAATATTTCTGCTTCGATTAATCCCATATCGATGTTTGACTTACTTCCGTTTGCTATTGTTATAGCATCTGATATAGCTACTACTTTATTTCCTTCTGGTACTGCAATAACATCTGAATTTACGTCTTCTCTAACACCTTGTTTTTTGTACTCTGTTAGTCCATATTTGCTGTTATCATATTCAAATACTACATTATATTTTCCATTTTGTAAGTTTTTGAATATGTATTCTCCGTCTGCTGAAGTTACTGTTTTATCTAGTTGTTTTCCTGTTTCTGCATCTATAAGTTTTACTTCTATTCCTGGTACTTTTCTTTCTTGATTATCTCTTTGTCCATCTTTATCTTTTTCTAACCATACTAATCCTTTTATCTCATATGTTGTTTTTATACTATCTTTATTAGTATTTTGTGTATTTTCTGGTTTAGTTATAGTTGGCTTTTCTTCATTATTTGCTATTTGTGCTGTTCTTTCTATGATGTTTGAAACTTCATTTGATTGTACTTTTGATACTTCATTTGCTTCAATATTTGCTTTATTTATTATTGTTTTTTGTTTTGTTTGTATATCATTTACTCTTGCTGTAATTTTTGCTTCTAAATTTCCATTTGGTAAGATATTTGTATAGATTGTTGCATCTTCATTTTTAGCAACTACTTTTGATACATCTACACCATCTACTTTGTATTCTAATTTTTTGATAGTTACTTCTTCTGGTAACTCATCTTTAAATGAAACATCTTGCGCTCTTACAGCTCCTGTATTTTTTATATTAAATGTATATTCTATTTCGTCTCCAACTTTGATATATTGATTTGTTTTATTTGAACTTTGTGTTATTTCTAAGTTTGGTCTTCCAACTTCTATATCAACTTGTCCTGCTTGATATTTTTCGTTATTTACTTCAATGTTAGATATTGTAGATATTGTATCTTTATATACTCCATCTTTCATTTCAGCTGTAACAAATTTTCCTACTAATAATATTGTTCTACCTGATTTTAATTCGTCTATTGTCCATGTTATTTCTCTTGTTTCTTGATTATATGTAGTTGTTTTTATTTTCTTTGCTGTAATTCCATCTTCTTCATATCCGTTAATATATGTTTCGCTATAGTTTAATCCTTGTGGTAAAACTTTAGTTACTTTTATATTTTTCATTGTTTCATTGCTATTATTTTTTATTTTAATTTTTGATTCAATAGTTTCATTTACTCTAGCTATAGACTCTTCTGTTTCTACTGTTTCTTCTGCTACTAGATTTGATTTTGTTACTGCTACTAAATCATTACTTGATATTATTTCTTTTGCTAAATCTTCTGCTGTTATGCTTGATTTGCATATTAATTTTACTTCTGGTAAATTTTCAATAGATTTTGTTTCATATTTTTCTTCACCATTTTCATCTGTATATGCTTCTTTTATACTGTAAGTTCCATCTTCATTTTTTGTAAATCCTGCTGTATTTGCATAGTATTCTTCTATGCTTGGAAGTTTATTTGCTTGAACGTAGAATTCTACATTTTTTGTTTCTCCTGGTTTTATCTCATCTATTTTTGTTATTACTTCTTTGTCTGCTTTTAATTTCCATCCTTTTGCTTCTTCTACACTTCCAGCATTTCTGTGCACTGCTAATGTTGCCCATTGTGGTATTTGTGTTTTTACTACAACGTTTTCTGCCACTTCTGTTCCTGTATTTTCTACTTTTACTATGTATTTTATTTTTTCATATTCTTTTATTGTTTTTTCTTTAATATTTGTTGTTGTCTCTACTGATAATTGTGTACCAACTCCTGTTGTTAACCCTATAGCATCTGCAGTAGAAATTTCTTGTTTTTCTATTAAATCATTTTCATTATTGTATATAGTTTCAAATGAACTATATAAATTAGTATTATGTTCTAGATTTGCTGGAATTTCATATTGATATGTATATTGTAATACTTCTCCAGGATTCATTTTATATTCATTAGGTACGATTAAATATGATTTTGCATCTATGCTATTTACGTCTGTTGTCCATTCATTTTTATCATCTTCTAAATCTGCAGTTGCTTCTTCGTTTTCAGAATAGTAAATGTTTGCATCTACTTTGTTATTTGCATTTTGACTAATAGTTCCAAATAAATTTGTATCAATATTTGTTCCTAAATCTTTTCCTGTTTCAAAATCCTTATTTCCTTTAAAAGGTATTCTTCCTAAAATTTTTATATCATTACATGTGTTTTCATTATTATTCATTACAATGATATCCATTGTTGCTATTTTTTCTTCATCAAATATTTCTATTTTATCTGTTACTATTCCTTGTTCAACTGATGTAACTGTTTTTCCTGTTTCTTCATAATTAGATGTTTTATTTACACTTACCATTCCCACTGGTGCTTTTATTTCTACTTGCGTTACAGCTGTTCCTAGTCCATTTTCTGCTACATTTTTATATGATGTAGCATTTTCGTTTTTATATTCTAATACTATGTTTTCCATTTTTGATGGAGCATATAAATCTAATGTTATGTTTGTATTTATTATTATATTTGTACCTTTGGTAATGTTGTTTGTGTTATATTTTGTTTGATTTCCATCTACTTTTATATTTAACACTATTCTTCCATTAGCATCTTTGCTAATATTAGATTCTTTTATATTAAATATTTCTTCAGAATTTGCTATAGCTATATTTTTTATTTCTACTTCTTTAACATACTCTGGGAATGTTAGATTAAATTCTGGATTTTTGTATAAGTCATTTTCTTCATTGTTATTATTAAATTTAATGTTTAATTCTACATCTTTGTTTTCAGTAATTGTACTTAATGTTTTTCTTGATATTGTTAATTCACTATTTGTTTGTGGTTTTTCGAATTTAATTGATGTTTCTGCATTTCCAATACTATTTTCTACGCCTTGGCTTAATATATAGCTTCCTGCGAAATTTATATTTAAATTTGAGAATGTTTTAATTTGTTCATAAGAATATTGTGTATCAATAATTTCTTTATTGATATTTATTACTAATATTCCTTCTTTGATAGGTTTTGTTGTTTTTATTTTTACTTTTCCTGTATCTATTTGAGCACTGTAATTATCTTTTGATATTATTGCTAATGCTTCATTTTGCTCGTTATATATTTCTATTCTTCCATCTACACCTAGTATATTTTCAAAGTTTTCTTTTGATACTTTAACTTGTTTTGTTTTAGATGTATTTACTTCAAATAAATTTTCTTCATTTTCGAATGTTTCTTCTAAGTCTTCTATTATAAGATTTTCTATCATATCAACTGATGATATATCTACTTTTAATATTGTTTCATATTCTGTTTTATATGTATTTTCTTCTGATAGTGAGTTTGCTAGTGCGTTTCCCAAGTTTAGTGTTTCTTGTGATGTTCCTTCTATTGAAATTATATTTCCTACACTTTCAGTTAACTCATATTCTGCGTTTAATTCATATTCTGATTTTTCATCAGTTCCAAACATGAAAATAGAACCATTTATTTTACTATTTATTTTAAATGGTTTTTCAATTTCTTTATCTCCAGTTAAGATATATGTAATTAATAATTCATTTGATTTAATTGTTTCTTCACTTTTTTCTAATTTTACTTTGATTTTTCCATTTTCATCTAATGACCAATCATTTTCACTTAAAGTTTCACCACTTTTGTTTGCTATTATTAGTTTATCCATTTTATATCCGTCTATTTTTATTGCTTCTATCTCTAATTCTTCTTTGTTTGTAAAGTTATTTTTTTCTGGTATCCATGACTTTACTTGTGTTTGAAGAATTATACCTTTATCAAAAGGAATATATTTTGTTAATTCTGATGTAATATTAAATTCTGTATTTGTATTCCATACTAATTTTAATATTATGTTTTCAGATATGTTTGTTTCTTTTCCTGAATTATCAACATATATACCAATTAATTTTGCATTGATTTTTTTGTTTAGGTTATCTATTTTTTCACTTTCTTTGTATTTAATAGGTAATGCTATTTTTATTTTTCCATCTGCAGTTATGTTTGAAAGTGATATTATATTTTCTTCAACTTTGTATTCTGGGTTTTCTGTTTGGGCTATTTCAAAAGATAATCCATTTTCTGATTCAATTAGGATTTTAGCATTTTTTAAGTATCCTTCTTTTTTTACTTCTACTTCGAATTGAAGCTCTAGATTCTCTTCATCAACAGTTCCTTCAAATTCGTAACCTTGATTTTCTTCTGATTTTACAAATTTCACATCATAATTTACATTTTTTGATGTATTTTCAGAATTTTGTTTTCCTATTTCTTTTGTTTCTGCGTAACTAATATTTGAAAATATAGTAAATACATTAGCAAATGCAAAACAAAAGATTAGGCATGTTGCTATTATTTTCTTATAGTTCCCCTCTTTTTTAAACATATTAAACATCCTCCTATGTTTTCTTACACTCAGTGCTGATTTGCACTCTTACATAAATATTATACTACGGAACTAAGGTTTTTTTCAATACTTTGTTACTAAAATATTACATTTTTTTTACTTTTTTATTACTTATTATAATGATTTTGCATTTTTTAATGCTTTCTTATCGATTTTTAGATTATTTTAAAGCTCAAAAAAAGACATTATTTAAAATAATGTCTTTTACTTATTTACTATTTAGATATGTAGTCTGATATATTTTTATATTCTTCTATTGTTAACTTTTCTCCTCTAATTTTCAAGTCTATTCCTAGCTCTTTTAGAGCATTTTCCGCATCTTCTCTAGTTTCAAATATTCTTCCATTGGTTAGTGCATTTACTAGTGTTTTTCTTTTTTGCATAAATGCTACTTTTATTATTTTAAAAAACATTTTTTCATCTTTAGGTTCTATTCTTGGCTTTTTTAAAATATCAAATTTTATTACGCTTGATGTAACTTCAGGTTTTGGAATAAACGAATCTTTTGGTACTTCTAATACTATTTTAGGTTCAGTGTAATACCAAACTGTATAAGTTATGCTTCCTGTTTCTTTTTCTCCTGGCATACTTGCTAATCTTTGAGCTACTTCTTTTTGAATCATTACAGTAATGCTTTCAATGTCTAATCTTTCTTCTAAAAGTTTCATAATTATTGGGGTAGTTATATAATATGGCAGATTAGCTACTACTTTTACTGACTTTATTATGTTGTTTTTGTTATCTTTTATTAGCTTGTTTAAATCAATTTTTAGAACATCTTCATTAATAATTTCTATGTTTTCATATAGCTTAAATCTTTCTTTTATTATATTAACCATTTTCGGATCAAGTTCTACGCATATAACCTTTCCAGCTTTTTCTATCAACTGGCTTGTCAGTGTTCCTAAACCTGGTCCAATTTCAATTACTAAATCTTCTTTTGTTATACTTGAAGAATTAATAATCTCTTCTACTACATTTTCATCTATTAAAAAGTTTTGTCCTAAGCTTTTATTTGCTGATATATTATTTTGTTTCATTATAAATTTGGTTTCTTCGTATAAATTCATTTCTCTCACCTTTTTAGATTATATCATATTGATTTTTATTTTTCTATAATATAAAATATTTGTGTATATTTCTTTATTGAAAGGACTGATTTACATAGGAAAAAATCAAATTAATAAAAGATTAGGTATAGGTACTAGTTTCAAGTCAAAGCAAAAGTTTGCTAGCCGTTCATTATTATTGTTGGCTCTTTTTACCTTATGCTTTATCGGATTGCTTGGCAGAATTGGATATATTCAATTTGTTAAAGGAAACGAATATAAGACAGCTGCTTACAAAAACCAAGTTACTAGTCAAACTATAGCGAGTAAAAGAGGTACAATTTATGATTCTACAAATAAGATATTAGCTATTAGTTCAGCTGTTGATACTGTATCTATTAATAATAATGAAGTTTGTTATTTAGATGGTTCTTCTGTTTCTAAGGAAACTTTAGCTTCGGGGTTTGCTGAAATTTTTTCTCTTGATTATGAAGAAACTTTAGCCAAATTGAATTCTAATCAATCTCTTATTACTATTGCTAAAAGAGTTGATAAAGCTTCTGTAGATAAATTAAAAACTTGGATGGAAGAAAATAAAATTACTACTGGAATCAATATAGATGGTGATTCTAAAAGGACTTATCCATATGAAGCTTTGGCTTCTAATGTTATTGGTTTTTACGGAAATGATAAAGGTTTAGAAGGTATCGAGGCAGCTTGGGAGAATGAGCTTAGCGGTACTCCTGGTAGAATCATTACTTCTGCTAATGTTAATAGGGAGGCTATTTCTGACGAGAATGAACAATATATTCCTGCTCAAAATGGAAGTGATATATATTTAACTCTTGATGTTACTATTCAGTCTGTCGCTGAAAAGTATTTAAATCAAGCCATTTTAGAAAATAAAGCTTCTGGTGGTTGTGTTGTAGTTATGAGACCTTCTACTGGAGATATTTTAGCTGAAGCTAGTTATCCAACTTATAATTTAAATACTCCTTTTAGTCCAAATACTCCTGAATTGGAAGCTATTTGGGATACTTTAACTCAAGAACAAAAATCTGCAGAACTTAATAATATGTGGAGAAACAAACCTATTTCTGATGGTTATGAACCTGGTTCTGTTTTTAAACTTATTACTTCTGCAATCGGCTTAGAAGAAAATTTGGTTGAAACTGATACTCCTACTGATTTTTATTGTAATAAAGTTTATAAAGTTGCTAATTATGATATTAATTGTTGGGCTGATAATGCTCATGGTGCTTTATCTTTAAGAAAAGCTGTTGAAAAATCTTGTAACCCTTCTTTTATACAATTAGGTCAACGTATTGGTAAAGATAGATTTTATAAATATCTACAAGCTTTTGGATTACTTGAGAAAACTGGTGTTAGAATGTCTGGTGAAGCAAATAGTATTTTCTTTAGCAAAGATAATTGTAATGAAGTAGAACTTGCTACAATGTCTTTTGGTCAACGTTTTAAAGTTACTCCTATTCAGCTAGTTAGTGCTATTTCTGCTTGCGTTAATGGTGGAAATTTGATGCAACCTAGAATTGTTAGTAAAGTTGTAAATACAGATACTGGTGTTGAAACAGAGCTTCCTCCTGTAAAAGTGAGACAAGTTATTTCTGAATCAACTTCTTCTAAGATAAAAAGCATGATGGAATCAGCTGTTACTACTGGTACTGGTAAGTATGCAGCTGTTAATGGATATTCTGTTGGAGGAAAAAGTGGTACTTCTGAACCTGATCCTAATAAACCAGAAGAAGGTTATGTAGCTTCATTTTTAGCTATTTCTCCTATTGAAAACCCTGAAGTAGTAGTTTTAGTTGCATTATTTAATCCAAATCCAGATGGTTCTGGAAGTCATCAAGGTGGTGCTATTGCTGCTCCTGTTGCTTCTCAGATTTTATCTGATATATTACCTCATTTAGGTATTGCTTCAGCTGCTACTGACGAGCAAAAAGATTCTTTGATTACATTATCTGATGTTACTTCAAAGTCTCTTACTGATGCTAGAACTATTTTAGAGGCTTCTGGTTTTAATATTGTTTTAAAAGCTTCTTCTGATGCTTCTACTACTGTAGTTTCACAACATCCAAAATCAGGTACATCACTTCAAACTGGCTCTATAGTTTGCTTATATACAGAAGGCGCAGAAAAAACTATGAAACAAGTTCCTGACTTAAAAGGAAAATCTGCTGATCAGGCTCGTAACTCTTTACAAGCACTTAACTTAAATATATCTGTTCAAGGTTCAGGTGTTGTAGTTTCTCAAGATATTGTGGCTGGAACTGAAGTTGAAGAAGGAACTGTTATAACTTTAACTTTAAAGGATGAAATGGTTGGCGGTGCTCAATAATATAAATAAAAATAAATCTCAAAATTCGATTTGAGATTTATTTTTTTGTTCATTTTCATTTCGAAATCTTCTATTTATTAAAGTAACTGTTAAAAGTTCTTATCTTTTTCTAAAATGCAAAACAGCCACTTGAGAAACCTCTCAAGTAGCCGCCTTGTCGGAGTTAATACATTACATTAGATTATTTATTACTTTTAGCCTAAAATTCCATTGATGTAATCTTCTGAAATGATAAAGCATTTGAACTTGCTTTCTGCTGGATCATATTCTCTTTGCTTTTCCTCGTAAATCCATTTGCCATCATATTTAGGATAATCTACTCTTCCTATTGAGTTTAACATGATAGCCCTTGAGCCGTCTGCATATACAAGTCGCCATACATCAGTTGCTGCATATTTCGTTTCTGAGTCTGTTCTTTCAAAATCCCGCCGTATAAACTTAACTTCTTTTAGCGGTTTCTCGAATTTGATATTCCACTCATAATTAGCTCTTGTGGTATCTTCGAAATATACAGGATATTCTTTGTATTCCAGCTTGGACCAGTCGCAGATTATTGTCATAGCCACGATATGCCCATCTTCATCTTTTCCAAAATATCCATGAAAGCTCTCGTGGATATATGGATATGCCCCTTCTTTCCATTCTTCGATACTTACAAATGGTCCAAAACATCTATCTAGGCTTGCATGCAATTCTCTGATACTGATTCCTTTTCCATCGTCTTCTTTTTCTAAAAGACACCTCCAAAACATTGGAAAGATTTCATTTACCTCTAAATGACTACCGTACTCAACAATATAGTTCTGTCCGTTGATATTTGCCATTTTTGAAGTTCCAAGATATTCGAAGCCTTTTATGAACCTAGCTTCTGAATCCCAACTACATTTACTTACTGTTAGAAATGGTGCAAACGGTCTTGGTTTGTAAATTTCATTAGGAAACCTTCTGGTCATCTCTGCTACTTGAAAAGCCAGCCAATACACGCCGTCGTGTCTCTTACTTACAATTTTGGCAAGTATTGTTGGTCTGTTGGTAGGGTCATACTGGTAATCGACCACATCTTCTAATGAATGAAACAAATATGGATCTTTGTTTTCTTCCTCGTCTTCATTCACCAGATAGATGTCAGATGTCCGCCCTTTTTCCACAACTAAAACTAAAAGATTGATATACTCCCGTTTTAGTGCTTCTTTGACGCTTTCCAGTTCTGTTTCCTTAATGCACACAAGTTCATTCCTCATATAGCCTTCCTCCTTTTTGCTGTTTTTTTATTCTGTTTGCATTTTACATTTACAGAATATGTGTAATGAACCTTATTTTATTATATCATGTTTACATAATTTTTTCAATTTTTGTATTTTTCCTATTTAATATTATTTCTTTAATTGTTTCAAATATTATGCTGAATATTATTGTAGAAGTTACTACTAGAATATAATTTATTACGCTATTATTTATCATAATATTTTCTAAACCAATTATTTTTGCTACTCCTCTAATAAAAATTATAAACATTGGATGTATTATATAAATTATTGTTGCTATATTTCTTAATTTTTTATTATTTTCATTATTTATTTGTACAAGAATATTAAATATAAAAAACATTGTTGACACTAACATAAAATACATACTATCATGTTTTTGTAAGTTAAAATGTTTTAAAATTATTCCTTCAAAAATCATAAAAAACATGGATATTATCGCAAAAATTGCACTTTTATTTTGACTTATTTTGTTTTTCATATTATTAAAACTATATCCCAAACTTATAAATATTGGAGCAAAAAATAATCCGTTTCTTGTATAATCTGCAATCATAAATATTGCATCATATATTTTTGAAATTACTGTAATTTGTTTACTAATTCCAAAATAACTATCTCCAAAAATTCCTATAATATATAAAGTTGTTATACTTATTAGGCTTAGTGTTTTATTTAAATGTTTTAATAAAAAATATGTCACCCATATTCCTAAAATTATTGCTGGGAAATACCATAAGTGATAAAAAGTTCCATTTATGCATATATTTTTTATAATTTCTATTATTGTAAGATTCTGTAATTGTCCAGCATATATGTTTATCGGTAAATATATTAACATGCATATCAAATATATTTTTATAATTTTTAAAGTATATTTTATTAATCTTCTCTTATCTTCAATTGCTTTTGGTAATACAAAATAACCTGTTACCATAAAGAAAAAAGGTACTCCTATTCTGCATATTACATGTGTAAACACAAAATCTAATGTTTCATTTATTGAAGCAAATGGAAATATATGTATTGCTATTATTAAGATTGCAGCTATAATTCTAAATTTATCCATACTTATTTTTGAAGCTTTCATTATTTTTCTCCTTTGGTTTTATTTTGGATAAATTATATCTTTTCTCTAATATTTCTACAATACTTTTTATTTTTTGATAAGTTTGACTAATTATTTAATATCTCCTCTAACCATCTGTCACATTCTTTTACTGACTCTATGCTTACACATTCATTAGTTGTATGTGCATTTAAGATTTCCGGTGATATTATTGCAACTTCTAATTCTGGTATTTTATTTTCAAAGAATCCTGCTTCTACCGTGATATGTAATGATTTTATATTAAGTTTTTCATTATTAATTTTATTATGTGTTTTTACCAATTTAGTTAATAAATTAGCTGTGTCTTTTGTTTCAAAACCTGGCTGTGATCCTATAATAGTAAATTTAAATTTATTTGAATTTGCATATTTTTTGATATAATTTAAAACTTTTAGCTCTTCTTCTTTTTTTGAACTTCTCATCCCTATTTTTATAGTTTGTTCTTTTAAATTTATAACTCCTAGATTAATTGAACTTGTAACTTCATTCCTATCGTTTGTATAAAAAATTCCATGTCTAAATTCTAATAGTGATTTGATAAAGTTTTTACTTTCTTTTTTATCTAATATTGTAGTATCTTTTGGTTTTATTTTTTCTAATTCTATTTTTAAATTTGTATATTTTTTTCTTTTCTCTTTTACAAATTTGTCTATTTTTTCTTGTATATTTTCTAGCTTTTCTTTAGAAGTAAATGTTGCTTCAGCACTTGATGGAATTACATTGAATTTTGTTCCTCCAATAAAATTTTGTAGTTCTATTTCTTCTAATTCTTTTAGCAATTCTCCCAAGAGCTGACTACTGTTTCCTCTATTTTTATTTATATCAAAACCAGAATGACCACCTGATAATCCTTTTAAATTTATCTTATAAAAATCTTTTTCGTTAGCATGTTTAAATATATAGTTACTAGTTAAAATAATATCAAAGAAACTTGCACTTTCTATTATTATTGTATTTTTTTCGAATCCATCTAAATTTATTAACTGTTTTCCTTCAAGAATTGATAAATCTATTTTGTCTGCTCCTATCATTGAAGTTTCTTCTGATACGGTAAATACTGCTTCGACGTTAGCACTTAAATTACTATCTAGTATATTTAAAATTTGAGCTATTCCTATTCCATTATCTGCTCCTAGTGTCGTTCCTTTCGCTTTTAAATAGCCTTTTTCTTCTACTGCTTCTATGCTATCTTCTTTAAAATTAAATTCAATGTTATCATCTTTTTCGCATACCATATCCATATGAGCTTGTAAGATAATTGGAGTTTTATTATTATTTTTTTTCTTAATAATTACATTATTATATTGATCTTTTCTATAAAATAAATTTCTTTTTTTAGCAAATTCGCATAAGTATTTAGCTATGTTTTCTTCATTTCCGCTTTCTCTTGGAATTTTTGATATTTCATAAAAAAATTCGATTGTTTTGTTCATAGGCTATCTTTCCTCCTCTACTGAAATAGATTGAATTGGTCCCATTATTTTCGAAATTTCTTCATCGTCTCTTGGAACTCTTTCGTTACCTTTTTCTGTATCATTTGGAATTATAGTAATATTTTGTAATCTAGTTTTTTCAGCATCTCTTAGTAAATAAAAATATACTTTTCCGCATTCTGAGTCTTCTTCTATTGTTGGTTTATTTATTCCATATGTCATAAATTTATTTTTTAATTCTAATAATAATTGCTCTAATAATCCCTCTTTATCATTTGGTTTAGAAAACTCTATGTTCGTTTGCTTTGTTTTTTCAGATATTTCTTTTGCTTTTAATTCCACTTCCATTACTAAAGTAGGAGCTTCTAATAATGTATCTGTTTGACTATTTCTTAGTTCATAATACCCTAAAATGTGTGCTGGTAGTTCTTTATTTTCTCCTACAAGCTTGCTTTGCTTAATTCTTTCCACACTACTTGCTAATGCGTTTAAGCTTTGCCTATTTCTACAATCTATTACACACATAATTTGAGTTCCTGGATATTCTTTTTCAAAGTCATATGCTCCCCTTATTGCAATTTCATATATTTTTTTACCAATTCCTTTGTGAGGATTATCTTTTTTAGTTAATATTCCTGTTATTGAAAAATATTTTGCATCTTTTTCTGGAAAATATGGATCTAGATGTTCGTCTGTATTTTCATCATATTTAATTGTAGAAATTCCAACTAGTTCATCATTTTCCTTTTTTCTTGCTATTATTATTGGATAATTTAGACAATTATTTAGTGTTTGATAAAAATCTGGAATATGCATAAAATCTACATTTCCTAGCCAATTATGATTATAAAAGTTAGCTATACGATATACGCTATCCCAATTTCGAGCTAATTTTGAAAATTGTAATACCTCATATACTACGTCATTTTCTGGCTCTTCAGCGTTTACTTGATTACAAATATTTTGTAGCTTATTTAAAATACTTAAAAATTTTTCTTTTTCCATAATATACACCTCTAGTAAATAAAATCTTGCTGCACAATAATACTATATAAAATGAAACTATAATTAATTGTATTTAATTTTGCTACTTAATTTTTGAACAAAAACAAAAATGGTCGCGCGTGCGACCATTTATTACAAAGCAAATTTCACTTTAATAATATTGACAGCACTCCACAAGTTTTTCTTGTGACAGTCTAATACATGTTTTGCATTAGCCCAACTTAAAAAGTTTCAGATAAACTTTTTAAATTTCGGCAATTTTTCCTTTCATAATTAGCTTTAATCTGATTTACTAAATTATTACTCTTAAAAATTGCACCTCTCTCAATATGTCTAGTATAGCATCTTTGACTTTTATTGTCAACATAATGCGTTTTATATTAGATTTTTATAATATTTCCATGCAATTATTCTTCTTACTGCTGTATCTATTTGTTCTTCTGTAATTCTACCTTCTTCTATTGCACTTTTAATATTTTGAATAGCTTTTTGATAATCTGTTACTATAAGTAAGTCGTTTCCTGCTATAACTGCTTTGGCTGCAACGTCTGGGTCATTTGATACTGCTCCCATGTATAAATCGTCTGTTATTATTATTCCTGTAAATTTTAAGTCTTCTCTTAATAATTTATGAATACTTTCTGATATTGATGCTGCATTATTTTCGTCTATGCTTGTTACAATATTATGACTTACTAAAACAGCTTCTGCACCTGCTTCAATTCCAGTTTTAAATGGTAATATGTCATTATTCATAATATCTTCGTATGTTCTGCTATCTATTGATGCTCCATAGTGTGTGTCTGCATTATTTCCATAGCCTGGGAAATGTTTTAATGTGTATGATACATTATTTCCTTTACTTGCTTCGATTACTGTTTTCGCATATTCTGCTGTTAATTCTGCATTTTGTCCTAATGCCCTTTGATACATAAAGTCTTTTGAATTTGTTGATACATCTACTACTGGAGCTAAGTTTAAATTAACTCCTAAATTTGATAATACATTGCTTTTTTCTATAGTATCCTCTTTTATTTTATCAAATCCGCCTAATCTATATAATTCACTTGGTGATTTAAATTTTTGTGATACTAAGTATGGATTTGAACTTATTCTTACTACTGTTCCTCCTTCTTCGTCTGCTGCTATTAATAGTGGAATCTTTGAGGCTTCTTGATATGATGCTATTTCATTTTTTACTGTTTGTTCTGATTTGTTTTTAAAATCTTTTGCAAATAGCAAATATCCTCCAAATTGGTAATTTTGTAATTCTGATATTGCGTTTTTGTCTGGTAAACGTACTAGTAGCATTTGACCTATTTTTTCATCTAATGTTAGTGTTTTTAATTGTTCTTCTGCTTGTTCATAGAACTCATCAAAGATTTCTGGATCTTTTGGTTCTTCTATTTCTTCCGACTCTTGTGGTTGTTCTTCTTTTACTTCATTATCTGTTTTAGAAATTTCTTCTTTTTTTGATTCTTTGTATTTGAAAATTCCTATCGTTCCAATATTTAGTAATATCATTACTACAATTAAACATATTACTACTTTTTTCATATGTATCACCTCTTTAAAAATATATCATAAGACTTTCTGTTTATCAATTAATAGTTTGTTTAAATTTTGTATTTTTATACTTTTTTATGAATATCTTGAAATTGTATTACTCTTTTGATTTATTTTCTAGTGCAAATCTTATGCAGTCATTAACAATAGAATTTACTGATTGATTATTTTCATATGATAGTTCTTCTAGCTTTTCTAATAATTCCTCCTCTATTCTACATGTTCTTTGTACATAATTTCCTCTTTTTCTTATTATAAATTCTTTCATATATATTACCTCCTTAGAAGTAATATACAACTGTTGTCTATTATTGTATGAGTAATTTTTTTGATAATTTAAATTATTTATTCATATTAAAAGAACTAACTCATGTTAGTTCTTCAGTTTTATTCTTCTATTTCATAGCAAGCATCTGAAAATTCATACATTAATGTATTGAATTTTTCTGTATTGAAATCATAACTTGAATCATTTGCTTTTGGTTCAGATGATTTAATTTTATTATATAATGTGTTTATTTCAGGTACTATGTTATTCCATATTTCTTTTACTTTATTATATTTTTCATCTGTTAAACTTTTCATGTATGTGTCATATTCATTAAAGTTCTCCATTAATTTATCTGCCTCTGTTACAACTTTTGAATAAGAATAAGTACCACCAACAGAGTCAGTACCAGTTCCTATATACCATTTGGTTTCGTTAATAGCATTATTCCATATTTCTATAATAAAATTATTTACTTCTTGTATTCTGTTTGTATCACTATTACCTATATTTTCTAAATCTTTCATGCTTTTCTTAAACTCTTCTACCGTGATATTTTTTTCTTTCATGTGCTTTTTTCCATCTTGTATTAATTCTTTTATTGTCATTCCATACATTGAAGAATATGGATCTTCAGCTAATAAATTCGAAAATGCATATTGTAAGTATTCATATGTTAAATAGCTTACTTCATCTGATTCTTCTCCTTTTTTGTCACAATATTCTTTCATTGTTTCTTCTATGTTTTCTTTTGTTAATTTTTTATTTTCAATACCTATATTAAAATATGATAATAAGTAGTTTACTGGATTTTCTTTCGTTTTTACGTATATTCCTAAACAAAATCCGCCTATTGTAAATATTGCTATTAATATTATCCCTATTATTATTTTTGCAAATGGTTTCATATTACTTCCCCTTTATTTTATTTATAATGAAATTATACTTTCTTTTACAAAAAATTACAATATGTTTTATTTAGTATGTTGCACTAAAAACTCGGAACTTTCTATGTTTCTAAAACCAATCTAATACTGTCATTAATAATAGAATTACGGATGGAGAAAGAGGCCACGCTACTGCGTGACCTCTTTTGTCAAACATTGCTTTTTCCTTTTTAGCTGTAGTAGCTGCTACTTTCCAGCTCCTTTCCCAGCTCAAAAGCATTTCTGATGGACAGAACCCACCATACGATAATTGCTATTGCCGGGAAAATGTGAATCTTTGATTCGGTGATTGCCCACATAATTGTTGCTACAGTGAACAACAGCTGCTGAATGACTGAGCAGATTGTATATGTCCGGTATGAAGTGTCTGTCTCTACATCTGCAAAGAATACGACGATACAGATGACACACGGGATTACTGCAGCCCAGCAGAGAATGTGTGGTAAAGTTAGTTGCAGAACAAATTTGGTGCTAAGAAATTCGCTTAAGTTTGACATTTTTGTCTACCTCCTAGAATTTTTACTAAACAAATTTCTACAGTTACATAGTTCTTAGGACTGGATAATATTTTATCACTGTTTACATAAAAAGTCAACTTGAGCTTTGGTTATTCTTTTATTAAAATTGTATTAAAAACCCCTAGGAATATTATTTTTCCTAGGGATTACTATTTATTAATCTTGTGTGTATGAGAGATACCGGGCTTTTAGCGTTTTTTCTTCTTTTTTGTTCATTTCTTCTATTCTGCTGTTTTCAATACTTCTATCGATTATCTTTGAAATCTGTTTTTAGTGTTTTTTATTCTTTTTTAGTTCTTTTTACTTGGCGTTGCATTAAAAATTGCATTAAAATTTTACTGCTATTTTTTCATATTTTCTAAAGCAAATTTTATACAATTGTTAACTAAGGAATTAACTGATTGATTACTTTCGTATGATATTTCTTCTAGCTTTTCTAATAGATTTTCTTCAATTCTACAAGTTCTTTGTACATAGTTCTTCTTTTCTACCTTTTTAATAATAAATTCTTTCATTTATATTACCTCCTTAGAAGTAATATAATACTGGTTTATATAAAATAAGATGTTGCAACAATTGCAAATAAAATTGCAATAATTACAACATTTTTTAGTAATTTTACAAAAATTACAATAATTTATATTGATTTTCTTTCAAAATAGTGATATTAAATAAGCACAGAATATTCCATATTGAAATTATGTTAACTATGTGCTATAATATTATTGTATCATAGTGTTATTATTTGTTCATAATATATACTAAGGTGATTATATTATGGATATTAAAGGATATAAGAAATTTAAAAGGAGGAGGATATATATGCAAAAATTAATTGATACAAATAAAAAGATATTAGATACTAATTCAATTATTGACGAAGTTGTTAATTCTAGTTCTAATGATTGGAATGAGTTATGTGAAAGATGTTCTTCTCTAGTATCAGAAGCAAATTTGACATCTGAAGATATTGATAATATTGTTGCAGAAGCAAAAAGGGAACTTGATTGATTAGAGTAGTTGTTGATACAAATGTATTTATAAATGGAATATTTAAAAATGATGAATTTTGTAAAACAATATTTAAATTGAAAAGTTTAAATAAAATAACTTTTGTAATGAATAAAGAAATGCAAAATGAATTGTTATTTACTTTCGCTAAAATATTATTAGTGGCTAATGAAAAAACAAATACTGATAATTTAAATTTAATTTCTTTAATGGCAACTTTATCAAAATGTTTATGGCAAGTCGAAGAAATTGATCATATTATAAATACTAATTATTGTACAGATGATACATCTGATAATAAATTTATAGATTGTTGCATAGATGGTGATGTAAAATATTTAATAACTCAAGATCAACATATTAATAGTGCATCTTCACAGTTAAAAAAAGATGGTTATGATATAGAAATCTTTAGTCCTATGCAATTTTATACTTCATATAAAGGTCATAAACTTATTTAATAATTTTACCTTATACTTTATTGTATAACGGTCATAAAAAGATTTTTGAGAGTTCTTTGCAACTCTCCTTTTTATTTTGAATACAAAATGCCTACATTTTGCGGCACTTGTTTTTATATTTTTTATGTGTTATTATTTAAATATGGAAGATTCCGTGCAAAAACGGGGTCTTTTTTTATTTTTGAAATGAAAGGAGGAATAGCAATGATATCATTCAATTTGTTTAATGTTGATTTATTTAATTTTCTTCAATTTATTTTTAAATCTTTTAAAAAAGTACTTGCTAAATACGACATAACTGTTAAAGACCTTATTCTTACTGAGTGCAAGTTAATTCATGTTTCATTAATAATTTCTATGTTCTTACTTCTTTTAGAACATTATATATAATAGTCTAATAGCTTTTTAAAGAAGAGAGATAACTCTCTTCTTTTCTTATATTTTTAAAACTTGTCCTGGATAAATTTTGTTTGAATCATATATTCCATTTTTTTGAGCTATTGCTTGATATGTTGTTCCGTATTTTTGTGCTATCCCTGATAATGTATCTCCTGGTTTAACAGTATATGTAATATTATTTGTATTAACTCTTTGAGTATAATCTAAGCATATCCAACCTGCACCTGATTTTAATTTTCCCCAATTACCTTTAGTTTCAATTATTGTATATGTTCCTTTATCTGTGATACATCCTACAATTGCTGTTCCTGTTCCTACACCTTGTCTTATGTTTAAGGCAGTTGCTGTAACTTTTACAAGATATGACTTATCATTGTTAGTTGTAGTTACTACTTTCTCATCTAGTCTTGTATTAACTTCTTGAACTAATTGAGTAAATTTACTTTGTAAATAATCGCCTGGGCAATTAGTATTTGCAAACATATTGTGTCTTGTTAATGATCCATTTTTAGTACCATCATACGTAAGTCTGAAACCATGTCTTTTACAAATATCTACACACAAATTCACTAATGATTTCCAAGCTGCAGCAGATACAGGCCAGTTTCCACCTGTAGCACTATTTGAAACTTCGATAGTAATTGCTTGACAGTCATTTTCAGCATTACTTGATGTCCATGCTCTGTTTTCTTCCTCTACATAACAAGCTATTTTCCCATCATTTCCTATTCCATAATTAGCACTTGCTTGTCTACCTGGTTCTTGAAATATTTTACCACATTGTTCTGCTGATAAAACACCTGCCATATGATGTACAGTTATTTTACAAATCTTATAACCTCTACGTCCTTGAGTGTAGTTTGATGCACTTGCAGGAACTGTTACTTGTGTTAAACCTGATTTACTCATACTATTTTTCCTCCTTATTATTTACTTTCTTCTTCCAATTATCTGGCATTGGAAAACCTAACTTATCGCAATTTTCTACTAATGACATAATTTCCATGTATGAAACGTAAATAACCATAAAATACATTACTGCACTAATTCCAAATGCATAATTAAAAAGTGTACCTAAAACTATGTAACAAAGTTCAGCACACTTCTTTCCTAAACCGTCTCTCATTCTTGAGCTTGATACTTTATTGTTTTTCCATGCATTATAATATCCTGTAACGACGTCTAACGCCATTAAAATAAGCGGTAGTATAAATACCCACCACTTGCTTGTAAAATGTAAATTCATTAATTCTTCCATATTAATTTTCCTCCACTTCATCTATTTCGATATAATTATCTTCACTGTCGAATTTTCCAAGATAAATTTCTTTTGATTTCACAACTGGCACTTCTTCCCCAGTTTCTTCATCAATTTTTGTTTCTTTTGATATAATAATTTTTCCAGCTGATGCTGTTAATTTTCTTAAAGTTACTTGTTCTTCTTTTAATTCCATAATATTCTCCTTTCTATGAAATTGTATAACCTTTATTTGTTCCTACAGCTATTTCTTCTGCTGTTAATTTAGCTAAGTTGGTTGACCCTAAATTTATTGTTCTAGTTGTTTCTGAAGCTATAGCATTTTCAAGCAAATATACTAAGCATTCTTTTTTTAGGTTTAATGAATCACTTAATTTTAACTCTGAAGAATTTAAGTTTTTAATATAAACTTGTTCTAATTTAGAACAACTAATAAACATATATTGCAAACTATTATTAACATCTGAAATATCTATTATTCCGTTAATCTCTACTAAATTTTTAGTGTTCGAAAACATATATGAAACATTTGATACTTTTACAGTATTTGGAAATTTAATACTTCTAAAAAAGCTGTTTCCAAAACAATTGTTAACCTCTACTGTTTGTGAAAAAGACCAATTGCTAATATCTAAATCGTAATTAACATATTGTTGAGCACCATAGTTCCAACCAGCGAACATATTACTTATATTATATATTTTTTTTAAATTATTATTTTTACACCAATTAATAGCAGAATTTTGAACTTTTTGAACTAAATCATTTGCGCTACTAATTTTATTTGCATAAATATTTGGATAACAATAAAAAAAGTAAGCTAGATTAAGTTCATTATTTATAGTTCTCAATTTTATTAATTCATCTGTATCACTATTAATTTTTTCTTGAATTTTTGCAGGATAACTGCTAAAAGCTTCTTCTGCTGTTGCTTCTGCAATAATTCTTAATGCTTCTTTTGTTTCTTTAAGTTTTTGAAGTTTTGTAGCTATTGACATTAGACCACCTCCCCGTTTATTTCATCGAGAATTAATCCAATATCTTCATTCACTTTACTTACTACTTCATTTACCATCTCTGTCTTTTCTTCTTCTGTAAAGTAATCTATACCCTTTTCTGGAGTATGTCCGTCTTGTCCATTAGTCCCATCTTTTCCATTAACTCCTGGTTCACCTTTTTCTCCCTCTTGTCCTGGTTCTCCTTGAGGTCCTTGTGGCCCATCTTGTCCATCCCTACCTTTTAAACTTTCAAGATATTCTTCTACTGTACCAACAAATCCTTTTTCAAGAGCTATTTCATAAGATGACTTTCCATTAGGACCTGGAATCAAATTAATATTTTTTACTTCATTTGATATTTTATTGATTTCTTTTTTCATTTCTTCATGTTCTTTAACTCTTGTGTTTTCAGCTGCTATCCTGCTATTTTCATTGCTTTTTCTTGTATTTTCTGCAGCAATTCTTTTTTCTTCATTCTCATTACGTTCTTTTTCATTTAACTGTTTTTGAACTTCTGCTGATTCGTCATAATCAGGTATATTTATGACTATGTTCTCGCCCTCTGCTTTAAAACTCATCTACACACCTCTTTTCACTTTTATTTTTCCTAAAGGAAGAATAGTATCAACTCTTTCCTCATCTCTGTATAGTTTGAATCCATAATAGTATGTTTTATCAGATTCTTCTGCAGATAATATTTTCGTTACATTTTTATTTATGTCAATAATAAATTTATTCTTTTCTATACCGCTTCTCGAACTATACAAAACCGAATCTTCATCTAATGTTTCTTTGATTCTAAATTCAATCACATCTGTCGTTCTTATATCTCCAGTAACTTCAACTTCAAGTGTTCCAGTGTCTCCTTCATATAATGTAATTGTTCCATTTTTGCAATAAATCATATCTACTCCTTTCTATATTTATTCAAGCTACTTTTTGCCAAATATAACATGTAAAGTATGGTTGTCTAATGTCAAAAGCTTCCCCATCTCCTGTAGATGACATAGCTATATAATTCAACCAACCTTTGGTAGGATATCCTTGTATATGTGTTCCATAGCTTAATTGATATTTTGCATTATTTCCATTTAGTGGGACAGCTCCTTGTTCATTTGGATTTACAGCTGCTATATTATGAGCATGTGCTGGAATGTTTTTAATATCTAAAGTTGCTTCTTTTTTTCCTCCAATTTTTTCTGCTGCATTATAATCATCATCTTCTGGATTTACACCAACTAGAGTTCTCCCCTTTGAAACTAGTATCCATTTGCCTCCAAATCTTCTTTCTGGATTAGTTTTATCTACACTTAAAAAAATGTCCCCAACCTTATAAGCTGTTTTGTTTATATTTTCTACTATGTAATCTAAGTAATTCATTATCAATTCAATTTCTACGTTAGTTTGTTGTCTTAATACTTCTAATGATATGTTTACATTTCTGTCTTTTCTATTAGTTATATTTCTTTTTATTTTTTCAAGCATCTTTTCCTCCATATAAAAAGAGAGTTACCATGTAACTCTCCCATCTTTATATACTGTAAAACCCTTCATCTTACTGTAAAGCTCTAGTTTATTCTTTTTACTTAATGATAAAGTATTAATGTATTGTGCTAATTCAGTTCTTTCTGTATTAGTTAATTTATATTTAGAACCTATTAGTATTAATCTGTTTTCATAAGAAGTATTCATACTATTTATATAATTATAAACTTTTTGTTTTGCGCTACCTGATACGGACTTTCCTTTTAAAGTTCCATCATCTTCTTTATCTGCTGCAAAATCCTGTTGTAAATAATCTAAGTAAACATCTATATCTATATCACCTAATGCATCATATACTAAGTCTTCCTCTGCTTTTAATTTTGTTTCGTATATTAGTTTCTTGTCTTTCTTTGACATCTTGCTATCAGCTAATATCTTAGCTTTTTCTGCTTTTCCAAAATCTTCACCTTTTTTCTTTGCCGACTCACTTGCTTCACTCATCTTATCAGAATATCTTATGTATTTTTCTTGATTAATACCTTGTTTTGCCATCCAAATATAATCTTTCTTGCCATCTTTACTTAAGTTATTGAAATATAATAATGTATTGTAATCATTTGTCACATTATTCAAATCTTTTAACTGATATTTATAACTATCTGATGAAAAATCATTCTCTAAGATGTATTGCTTTGTATTTTCTGATAATTCACTATTTAATAGCCATTCCATTTGTTTTGTTTTCTTAGAACCATCTATTGTATCACCTTTTTCATCTTTATCTGATTCCATGTATCCTGTATTAGCTCTAAATGAGGTATAACCTATTTTATCATTTATGTTATTAAATGATTTATATAAGTCATTTGCTTCATAGTCTATCTTATGTTTATTAGCATAATCTACTTTAACTTTTTCTTTTACATAATCATATATTGTATTTATTGCATATTGCTTAGCATAATCTTGCATCATATTATAATCATCAGATTGTACTAACTCATCTAACATATCGTATGTTGCTTTTGAATATTGCTTTTTAAATTCTGAATATTCTTCATTACTCATTGTGTATTTTCTTGATTCATTTGTTTTAGAATCTTTAATTGTTAATTCTTTATTGATTGTCACAGGAAATAAACTTCTATCTCCTGTATCTGCATATAATTCCTCTATAGCTTTATCGACCTTAGTATTAGATACTGTTTTTACTGTTGCTGGATTTATAAAGCTATTGAAGCCTCTTACTAATAAATTTTCATCTTGTTTAACTGTGTTTCCCCAAATATCCGATTTAGTAGGTAACATTTTCCTAACACCAGGTAATTTATTCATAATTTGATTTTTAGTAGTATCAATAATCTTTTCTCCTCCCTTCTTCGTACTTGTTGTACTTCTTTCATAAGGATCAAAAGTTTTTGCTATTTGTCCTCCTAATGTTGGGAAGAATTGATTTACATATGATTGTGATGAATTTACTAGTATACCACTTAATATTTGTGATGAATCATTTTGATAACTTGACAATGCACTTGTTAATCCACTTAGCATAGACATCTCTGTCATAGGGTTCATAGATTTTGTTAATGCATCTGATACTTCTATAATTGAACTAACTAATGTTTTTTTATCATCGTTACCTTCCTGCTTCTTAGCTTCTTGTAGTTCTGCTATTTCAGCTCCTACAAATAATGGTATTGCTGTAGGTGCCAACCATTCTAAAGATATATTCTTATCAAATATATTGATTGAAAAAGGTTGTTTTCCTTTTGCTTCATCATATTTTTCTTTATCTTCATCACTTCCGTTAGCTTTTAATACTCCAGCTTTTGCTAACGCATATCCTACTACTGCTATTCCTGTACCTGTTAATCCTTTAGATATATTATCAATAAACTTAGTACCAGATATTTTGCCTTTATATACATTTGTAGTATCAATAGCTATAGATTTTACTAATCCTGCTGGGCTGTATTCAAATGCTGATTTTGCTACATTTATAGGTGTTTTAACAAATGGTAACATAGTATCTGCTGCAAACTTAGTTAATTTGTTCTTTCTAGAGAATTGATTAATTAATGTTGCTAATTCACTATCTTGATGAAATGTTGCTTCTTTTGCCTGTTCTACCGCATAATTTCTAGCTTTTGAAAGTTGCTTATCAGTTATCGTATCAGGATTTAGTTTGTTAGCTGACATATAATCTCCTAATGATTTTATATATGCTGCTTTTAATCCCCAGCCATCTTCTGCTTCTAATGCAAAATCATTGAAATTCATCAATGCTCCTATTGTATTATTTGCAAAGTTTGATTTATATGTTTGTCTGCTATTTTCTAATCTCGTTTTAGGTTTCATTTTTCCTTCTGTTAGTCCTAATCTATCGTATACATTTACTATATCATTCTTAGCAAAATCCTTTATAGCTTTGCCTTCTAAACCTGTAATAGTTTTTGTTCTTTCAAACTCCGAATTAACTTTATTAACTACATACTCTATTGTACCAGCTACTCTGTTTTTCGCACTTTGTACTTTTCCCATCGCTACGTTACCAAAGATATTTCTTATATGCGTTCTTGGATTTCCCAACATTGAAAAATATCTCCATGCATCTACTTGTTCCCAGAATGTTTTAGGTACTTGTTTTCCAAGTTCTTTATATACTTCATCAAGATTTTTATTAAGTTCTGTCTTGTCCTTTGAGTTTATTATTTTTTCTTGCATTTCAGAAGTTAAATCAAACAACTTAACTTTGTTTGTTATATCCTTCCCTTGTTTTGTTTCTACTCTTATAGTTCCCTCTTCACTTCTGATTATTGTTCCACCTTTTTTCTTAGCAAGTTCATTATTAAATTTATCTACTGATTTACTTAGCCATATTGCTTGTCCTTCTGGCGTTTGGTGATTTAATAAACTTAATGCTTGTACTGTTTGTCCTGCTTGAGTCCCTGCCATTGCTGTTGTTCTTATTGCTTCTGCTAAGTTTTGGCTATCACCTAGCTTAGAATAATACTGTATTAATCTTTCTCCTACTGCTATATCCGTTGATTTTAATGTTTCTCCTGCTATTACTCTTGCCCCAAGTGATTTAAGTTCTGCATCAGGTCCACTATTCTTGATTCTTTCGTCTGCTATTTTTAATTGATCCTCATTTGTTTCAGATACATATGTGTCAGTCCCCATTAATTCTTTAGAAATCTTTCTAGCTTCATCTGTTATCATTTCACTTTCTATAATAGATTTATAATGTTTTCTAACATTTTTATCGCCTATAGGTATTAACATTTTTTCTTGTTTAGTATATATTTTTGGGTTTATTGGTATATTTACTGTTTCTTTTTTCCATTTTCTGACAAATTAAAAGAACTAGGTATTTCTAGTTCTTTATTATATATTTCTTTATAATAATTAATTAAAGCATTATCTATTATAGAATTAGTTGCATTAGATAACATATTGTTATAATCTATTTTTTCTCCAGTAATAATTTCTGAAAATCTATCACACAATACATCTTTAGCTATCAGTCTATCTGTTGGAATATTACTATTTTCATTCTTCCAAAATTCTTTTTTTTGTTTTGTAAAATTATTATCTTGTGTAATTATATTAATAGTAGGCTCTAATAAATCTCTTGCTTTTTCATTGTATATAATATCACTTTCTGCTACTTCATGATAAATCATTTTATTTAATCCAAAAGTATCTGCTTTTTGCTTGCTTATTATTATTTTATTTCTAGTTATTTGTGATGCTCCAGCTGAATATGTATTATCATTTTTAAGTTCATCATATAATACAATATTTTTATTGTATTCTTTTTTAGCTACCTTTATATATTGTCTTTCTTGGTCGGTAAGTTCATTTTTTTTGATTGGTTTAATTGAACTTTCCCATTTTCTGTATTCTTCTTTGTTGTAGTTTCTGCTTTGTTTCGATTCACTGTTCTTGAATACCCTGGATGTGCCAGCATTTCTTCTATTAATTTGCTCATTATTGTTCACCTCTACCTTATTATATACATTTTCTGCTGTTGGTACAAGTTTTTCATTAAAAAAAGTCTTTTCTTGTTTTCCTTTTGTTTCTGTTACTTTTTTATCTATAAAGTCTAAGTATTCTTTCCACTTATCTTTAAACTCTTGTGAATATTTTTTATTTTCTTGCGTAGAATTACTATTAGTAGTATTGACTTCCGCTTCCGTCGATGTTATACTATTATTAGAATTAGTTGAAGATACGGAGAAGGATTTATCTGATGTACTGTAAGGTTCAGCTAATTCTTTTATTTTTGTAATATCATATAATGTTTTTTTATTCCCTGATTTTGCTATGTTTACTAGTCCCTCAAATTTCTTCCCATCTACTTCAAAAACTGTTTTATAATAATCCCATCCATCTTTTGCAATTTTATGTCTTCCATCGTCAGGTCTACTATATTTATATTCTGAGATTTTTATAATATTGTCTAGTTCTGTACTAGCTTTCATTTTGGTCTTCTTAGTTTCAACCGCTAGTTTATTTTTTGGATGAGTATATTCTCTTGCTGTGTTTGATGTAACATTTACATCTTCCATTGTTGGTAAATTAATTTTCTTACTTCCATCTCTGAATTTACTTAAAATATATTCTTTAGCTATTTTAGTATATTCATTCTCATTAACATTTTCAAAAATATGTTGGTCAGTATCTACTTTTACATATTTATCACCTTTATTGTCTGTTTGTATGCTATACTTAGTACCATTAGTATTTACATTACTATTTTCTTTAATCGCTTTTTTGAATGTATCTTGTACGTTATATAACCATCTTGTAAACTCTTTGTCATTACTTTTATGTATCTCTATTTTGCCTATCCAGTTCTTTATTCTTTGAAATACTGTAGGTTTTTGTGCTAATTGATTTACAAATTCTTGATTTCCTAATGCAGTTCCTAATATATCTGCTATCGCTTCTTCTTTGGTGTCTAAGTCTGACATATCTAAATTGTTTCTCTTGTAAAATTCTTCATATGTATTTTTTATTGATTCTAATGCATCTTCAAAATTAAATTGTTTATTATTAAAACTTTGCACTAATTCTGATAATTCTGTAAATGCTTTTGATCCTTTTAAATCATGTGTTAGTTCATGTATTAATACAAATTCTGCTGCTTTATCTGTTTTAGGGTTTAGCTTTATCGTTCTATTTCCTTGTTTATCAGATATTAGTACACCATTTCCATTAACTGTAGAATCAAATACTATATTTAATGTTCCATTTTTATTGTATTTATTTCTAGTACTTTGTATAGCTTCTAATTGTGTTACTATTCTTTCTCTTTCTGTATCAGACTTAAATGCATTTTTATATACTTCTGCTGTTGCTCGTGTAGTTTGTTCTACTTTTGGAATTATATTATTTATTGCTTGTTCTATTTCTCTTACTGGCGCTATCATTCTATTTTCTGTAGCCTGTGCTATTTTATTATTATCTATTCTTTCATTTAATAGTTCTTTTATATCTTTTTCATTTTGATTTTTATTTTGCTTAGTATTTTCTATAATTCTTTCTGCTATAGCTTCTGAATTTTCTCTTATTACTGCTTTTGTATCTAATCCAGCTTCTCTACTTGCTTTTTCTAGTTCTATAATATCTTGCATTTTTATTTTTTCTTTATTAGTTATTTTATTAGTAATCTGTGTTGCTTTACCTATTCCTGCTCCAAATCCAAATAATAATAATGATGAAAATGCTCCTGCTATACCATCATTTATAGCTTGCTTTAATACATCTTCATTGAATATATCACTTAATCTAATATCCTCATTTTTTACATATTTATCAACAATTACTTCTAATGGATCCATAATTGCTTCTTGTGCAAAGTTTTCTCCTACTTCTCCGATTATTTCTCTTATTAATCCTTTTGTTCCTTGTTCTAATAATTCTTCTGTACTTTTTTTAGATATTGCATTTGCTACTTTCTTAACTCTTGATAATGTTTTAGTAGTTACAATACCTTCTGATATAAATTCAAATGATGACATTATTCCTGCTTTACTAAAGGCTTGTTGTTCTGTTAGTCCTGATGCTATAGCATCATCATAATATCCGCCAAATGCACTTGCAGCAAATGATGCACCTCCAGCCAGTATACTTTGAATAGGTGGTACACCTCCAGCCAATACATTCACCATTGCTGGTATGCCTCCAGTAGGTATAGCTGCAATAGCTGAAACAGCTGTATTGGTTAAATTTTGTGTTATAGATGGTATTTGTTGATTTATCCATTTTCCTAACTTTGTATGCATATCAGATTCATTTTTTGCTATTTTTTCTGTCTGCCATTGTCTATTACTTTCAATTCCTGTTTTGTCTAATACTGCATTAATAATTCCTGGCTCTATTTCATCTCTACCTAATGCTCTATTTATTTCATTTTGTCTCTGTAGCCCTTTCATTTGTGTTTTTTCAAATGAGTGTTCAAATTGCCCTATACCGTGTAGTATATTTTGCACTGCAAGTGGTGCTGAATGTATAACAGTACTCCCCATTCCTTTTAGATCTTCTAACTTATCCTCAGTTGACGCTTCTGAAAATTCATCTATAGTATTTTGCATTTTATTAGTTAAGCTCTCATATTGTGTTGGTATCTCTCTAAAATTTCCTTTTTCTTTTTCAATACTTCTTATGTCTTTTAAATTTTCCATCTTTTTTAATGGATTTTCTATTGTACTTGTAGCATTTTGACTGAATATATTCTTAATAAAATCATTATTACTTGTTATCTCTGTATTTTTTCCTACTGGAGCTATGAGTCTTTTATTATCTTGCTCTGTTGTTTGATTTTGTCTATTTTTTAGTACCTCTATACTATTTCTTGTAGTGTTGTTTATATTATTAGCTGTTTGCATCATGAAGTTCTTAAATTCATTTGCTATTGCTCCTCTAGGATTTTCTGTTTTTATCGGAGCAATTTGTCTTTGTTGTTCTTCTTTTCTTTGATTTAATATTTTTATAGCTTGTTTTACTCCCATAATATACTCCTTTTATTTTGTAACTTCATATCCAATTTTTCTTATAGCATCTAATTTTGAAAATGGATTTCTATTTTCAACAGTTGATTCTCCCATTTTTCTTATAGTATCTAATATTGATGAGCCAATACTATTTGAATATGGATTTCCATCTGTAACAGTTAATTCTCCTGTAGTTCCACTTGATGATTTTGAACGTCCACTTGAACTACCTGAACTTTTTGATAAATTAAATTGTTGTTGCCATTGATTATCTGCTACTTGATCTCTTTCTTTTTGATAGTTGAATTGATCTAGCCATTGTCTATCACTAACAGAATCTCGTTCCTTTTGATAGTTAAAGTTACGTTCATCAGTTGATTTTTGCCATTCAAACTCTTTTTCTCCTTGAGCTAAGCTATATGCATTTTGTATCATGCTTAACTGTTGTAAATATGCATTTGATAAAGCCTCTGCTTTTGCTATATCTCCGCTACTTCTTACCTCTGCCATTTTGGCATTATAGTCTGCTTTAACATTTCTTAAATTATTCATAGATTCTGTTATATTCTTTTGATAATTGTTATATATACTTGTTCTTGTACTTTCAGCTATTCCACTATGAGCTAATCCTTGACCTGCTAGTGCTTCTTGTCCTACTCCAAAAGGATTGATTTGTTTTTGATATTCCTGGTATAATCCTTTATTGTTTTTTAATGTTTCAGCTTCTGCTTTTTCACTCTGTCTTTGTAATTCATTTATATTTGTTTGTGTTCCTTGGTCTATTGCTTGTGTTTGTGCATTTACTGAATTGTTTAAAATCTCATTACCTTGAGCTGTCATGTTGTCTACATTTGCATATCCTGTTTTGTATTGACTATTAGATGCAAATGGATTTAAAGCTGCTTGATTATTGTTATTTTTTAAATTGCTTTCTTCCAAATCGGATTACCTCCTTTATTTGTATTTACCCAAATTATTGCTTTTTCGTATTTACCTGTTTCTTTATTTCTCTTCCATAATTGTCCTTTTTTCTTTAATTCAGTTACATATATTGTTGGTCTGTCTCCATTAAAATTGATTTCTTTTGTTATGGCCGTATCTTCATATTTGTTATTTGTTTTAACCACGACTTTTATAGTAACTTTATTAGAAACAAACTTTTTATAAATTTCTGTTTGTTCTTCTTCTGTGAAATTTATTGTATTTTCGCCAGTTAATAATGTAATTTCTTTTAGTTTCTCGTCATTTAAAAAGACTAACGCACTTACACTTGCGTTAGCCTGATTTGTTATATTTAATTTTATTGGCTGAGGAAAATACAGTATGTTACTTTCTATGCTTGCATGAGCTATATCTTTGGTTTTAAAACTTAAACTATTACTAGCATTACCTATCAAACTTTTATCTTGATTCATTCCTCTTACTTGTATTGTGTAATTTGTATTAGGTATTAAACCTGTTATTGTAAATGTTGGATTTCCACTACTATTAATCCATGCACCATTGTTAAGTCTATATTGCAAATGATAAAATTGACCTGATGTGTGTTTATACCTTACTAAACAAGAATCTATTCCTATATTTTCTATGCTTTGCAAACTTAATACTGGATGTCTAGGTATTGAATTTAATGTAAAACTACTTTCTCCTGACGTATCTCCATAAGAATATAGCCACCCTCCAATCGAAATTCCAAATGATTTATTGCCATTTCCATCATGATAAATCGTTTCACTTCCACTAGCTAATTGCATTGTTCCTGATATATTCGAAAAAGTTTCTCCCCAATGTACTTGACTTCCATTAATCCATATTGAATATATTTTTACAGCATTACTATACCATCTGTCAGTTCCACAAACTATTCCTGCCTGCCAATTTATCGTTGTATAATTTCCATCTGTGCTTTGTCCTGTTTGTTGCCAATTAACGTAGAAATATGAATTTTTTAATGTTCTTGATACAACACTTCCTGACATTACTCCCATTTTATTACTCCTCTTCTTTGAATACTTGAATATAATAATCAGCAACTATTTGTAGTTCATTTGGATCATCGTTTCCTGATTCAATCGTTACTTTGTTAGCTCCTTCTTCTATTCCGGCTAACTTTTCTCTTTCAGCTTTTGTCATTAAATAACTATTTGTTGTTGATGGTACTTTTTTATCTAATTCATCTTCTACTTCTTTTAACAAAGTTCCATTTATATAATTTTTTATTCCTGTTCCTGCTTTATCAAATTCTCTTTTTAATTCTGTAGGCGTAAGTGCTGGTTTATCTGATAAGTTTGCAATATTGTTTGTTTCTACATTACATTCACTTAATTTCATCTTTTTACATAACCTCCTAAATATGCTTCCAGTGTTAATCCATATAATCCAAAAGGTCTATCTAACTCGTCTGTATAAATTTTCATAGATATATCTATAATCTTTTTTTCTTTTATTTTTGTTACTAAATAATCATTGTTCTTATTGCTAAAGTCCAAATTATTAAAATCAATATTAGTAAAGTCGAATCCAGTCATTGCGTATTCTGCAATGTATTTATATTCGTCCATCATTTTATTAGTTTTTTTGGCTATTTTTACTTTACTATTAGGTATTTGTTTTAATTTTATAATTCCGCCTTTTTTGTTAGTTGTTTTATAATGATTTGAGCTTCCAAAAGTATCTCTTGGAGTTGTCCAATATGCTATTATTGGTTCTCCGTTATCATTAGTACCTTCTAAAATTCCTATTCTCCCATTACTAAATCCTAGTAATAATATCCCTCTGTACTCTCTTAAAAGTTCTAATTTTGATGTTTCTTTACTAAATCCGTCCCAGTAATACCACTCATATTCTCTGCCATTTATTCCTTTGAACAACTGTCTTGAATCTGCTAAAAATATCTTGCCATTTACAAGGCATAATAAATACCCTTGCCATTCAATAAGGGTTGTATCTTCAAAATTACTTTCATTAATCATTTTAGAATCTACTAATGTACTTCTATGTGTTAATACTTGCTCTGACTGTATATTTCCACTTATTCCTTCTAAGCCATTTTTAGTCATAAATACTATATCATCATTAAAGTTGCAGCTATCAGAGTAACAACCTATTGATATATTTCCCTGCGCAGATGGATATATTTTTCCATTTGTTGTATCTAATGTAGGAGTATGATAATATATCGTATTATTTTGTTGATTAGATTCTTTAAATACCCATAGCAAGTTATTTCCTACACAAATACTTTTAATTGCTGAATTATCCATTCCATCTTGATAATAGTCTAAGTCTGATACATATGAAGGCTCTTCTAATTTACAATGAAACAAAGCATTTCCAAAGTCAGGATTTCCAGCAAAAAACACTCTATTATCAAATACTTGAACAAGAGTGCAATTACTTATTCTATTTATATATCCATCTATTGTTTTTGAAAATTCTACATATACATTATCTCTTTCGCTTAGTGATGGTTCTTCTGGTGCTGTATTAAAAGTTATAATACCCAAAGCTCTATTTACAGTAAAATCTGTATTTTCTACTAAAGTTACGTCATTTACTGTAATAATAACTTCATCAGTATCTATATTAGTAGCATCTAATACATACTTCGTTGATTTACCATCTGCTACAAATTGATTTTTTCTTTTTGGTTGTAATACGTTTATTGTTTGATAATCTTCTCCTCCGCCACTTGGTTCTCTTCCTATAGTTGTTGTTGGAATATATGCTTTACTACTAACTGGTTTTACTTCTGTTCCATCATAGAAAAGATAGTTTTTACCATCTAAAATATATAGAATATTCATAAATACAAAGAAAACACTTTTTCTTCTATTCATATCATCATACAATACTTCAAAATCTTCTATATTACTTGAAGGATAATTAGTCCATTTATATAGTTTTGTTCCTGAATGTACTACAACTATTGTGCCTTTATTATATTCATAAAAATATATTCCAAAAACATTATCATTCAAATTAGCTAATTCTCTATATCCTGGTCTAGTTTGTAAACATTCACCGCTACTAGTATAATTTTTATACATATTTAAAGCATCTGGGCTTCTATTTAAAGCTACTCTACTAGAATCGTTTAAGAAATCTACACCAGCCAAGTTGTTATAATTTCTTGTAATTGGTGATGCTACTGTTCTTGGACTTAACATATTACTAGATGACATTGTTTTTCCTTTCTAAATGTCATATCCACCATCAATATGAACATGCATTTCTTCTTTTCCTGAAAATAAACTTTGCAATTCCATACGATATTTGTTTTCAAAAGCTGTATAATCAACACTTTTGTCTATCTTTAATATATCTGATGCTACAGCATAAGGAAGTAAATATTGAATATCTTTGTCAATATCAAACTTATATGTATCTTCTCCCTTTTCTTCTATATCTGATGGAATCTCTTTTGGATATCCATAATACCTAAGTATATGAGTACCTTTAATTTTGGTATTTATATATAATTTCTTTCCTACACGATAGTAATCTGCTTGATTTCCTCTTATATTATTTGTCTCACTATCTTGTACGATTATGTCTTTAATTACGTATACATCACTTGGTAAATCAAACTCTTGAAAGTTATCATTCTCAGTTTCTTCTTTATCATCGAAAGTATAATCTTTTTCTACTCTCTTTAGTCTTGCTATATTCATTAAACAAGTATTATATATCGACACCAGTCTTGTTTGTATATCTGTATCATCTGTTAAAAATTCCGAATCTGGATTAAATTCTTCTATTAGTGATAACGTTATTTTTTTATTATCAAGATAATTCATAACAACTATTCACCTTTCTCATATCTATCTACAACATCTTTTTTAGCTGCTATTATTTCTAAAGCTTCTTCTGGTGTACATACATCATATGGTGGTTTTATATATCCATTAGTTTCATCAAATAACAATATACTTCCATTAGGTAAATCCATTATTATTTCTGTTTTTATTAAAGTATCTTCTTTATTTGTTTCTACATATGTGTATAATTTATTCTTTCTTAATTTTTGATGTATTTTTTGTCCTACGTCTTTTAGTTCATTTGTAAACTCTGCTGTTGTGTTTGATTTCACTATTATTCCTCTGTCTATATCTAAAGTTGGTCTTGCTATAAATTTTTGTAAATTTTCCATCTTCTTTATTTCCTTTCTTTTTCGCTTTTGTCAGATTCGAACTGACTTTCTCCTTTTAAGCGATATAAAAGGGACTCATATGAATCCCTTTGTTTATACTGGTATTTTTAAATCTATTAATTCTTTTTGTTTTATAATTTTGATACCATGAGTATCTAATCCTCTTATGTAATCTGCAAAATAATCTTGGTGTCTTCCTGCTTCAACATCATTAATTTGTCCCGCAAATGCAATAGCATTTTTAGATCTTACAATGCAATGTACATGTGTATCGTCTTTATATACACCGTTAGACATATATACTTCAAAAGTATCATACATACCAACTTGTCCCCTTTTGATTAATTCAGGATTGTTAGTATTAAGTTCCACTAAGTTGTTTTTAAAAGCCATATATATAGCTGGACTTAATTCTATAACACCTCCACCAAGAAAATCATTTTCTCTTAGTTTTACAATAGCTTCGTCTATTGCTGTTTTTATTGCAGCTTGTGTTTTTCCTGAAGCAGTAATTATGTTTGTTGCTCCTTCTTTGTATGTAGTATTTTTAGCCTTTTCATCTACTGATGATTGTGCAACACCTGCAACTAATTTTCCTACTAAGTCATCTCTTTTCTTTGCTAATGCATCTGTTGCTTTTTCTTGATATTTGTTTCTTAAGCCTGGAACGGATTGTGCTTCATCAACATCATGTACTAAGAAAGCAAAATAGTTAGCAATATCAATAGTTAATAATTGCTCGCCATCTGACATTTCTTCATAGTTAATTTTATCTCCTGTATAGATTCCTATTGTTGGGTCTCCTACTGATAAGATTTTTACTGTTCTAGCATATTTACAATCTCCGTCATATTCTGTATTACAGTTTTGTATTAATATACATTTTCTTTTTAATTCGTCTAATATTCTTTTAGACCATATTGTTTGAATAAAATTTTTAACTGACATAATTTAATTCTCCTTTTTCATTTTTTTATAATAACAGAAGAATTTATATCTTCTGTTTTATTTCCATTTACTTGCAGAGTCTTCAATAGCTTTCCATAGTTTTGGATTCCTATTAAAATCTTCTACAGTAAATTTTTCTGCTTCTTCTTTTGTGTAGAAGTCTTTTACTTCCACAGCATTTTTATTGCTACCTTTCATACTGCCAGGTGTTTTTGGTTGTTGTTTTTGTATACCATTAATTTTTTTATAATCATTATAGATTTCAATTAATGGTATATTTGCAGCATATCTACTAGCAAATTTTTTGAATTTGTCTGATTCTATAATAGAACTATCAGCACCTTGTTTTGTAAGTTCAGCTTTAGCATTTCTTATAGATAATTCACTGCAAACAATCTTAAATGCTTCGTCTTCTCTCGCTGTTCTTTTTTTGTTTGCTAATTCATTAGCAACACTATTCATTTCTTCTTCACCTAGTTCAATAATGCTTCTAGCATCAGCTTGTCCTAGTATTTTTTCTTCCTCGTCATCTCTATAACTCACATTGTGATTTATTTCGATTCCTTGGTCTTTGTAGAACTCATCTAATGAATTTGTGATATTATCAATATCCTCACCATTATTTTTTCCCAACCCCTGACGTAATGTATTTTCTAATTTTTTGTATTTAAGCATTTCCTTTTTGTGTTGTTTGTTTTCTCGTATTACTCTATTTTCTATCATCTTGTCTACTTCTTCTTTTGTATACATCTTAGGTTGTTCTTGCGGTTCTGTATCAGTAGCGTCGACATTTTCTCCTGATACTTCACTTTCTTCATTATTTTGTTGGGCTTGAGTTTTTTGATTATCCACCTCTAAATTCTCATTATCCTCAACATATAGTTCGTTTTGTTCTACGCTTTCATTTTCTTCCATATTATGGACCTCCTATTTTTTATTTTTGTTAATAGAGTTTTGTTTCTCTATCGCCTACTTTATATATGCCACTTAGCAGTTTAGGCATAAAAAAAGAACCTTTTTAAAAGTTCAATATTAATAACTATTTAATTGCTACGATTACTTTTGAATCGCATTGTGGACATCTCATTTCTATTTCTTCACCATTGTTTCTTTCCACTTTCATTTCTACTAATCCACATTTTTCGCATTTCATATTATCTCACTCCATTTAAAATTTCTTGTGCTTGCGCCTCTGTTTGATTTGCAATATCATTCATTTGCACATCTTGTTCTATTTGATTAGCTTTTTGATCTAACATCATTCCTTTTTCAAGTTCTGCTGCTTTTTGGTTTGCTTGTTCTTCTATTGCTTGAACTTGTTTTTGTTTCTCTATTCTTCTTCTAATTAATGATACTAATTTACGTTTATTCATCACTGAATCAGTATCTAACAATTCTACGTACTCTTCAAATGTTATTTTTTCTTTAACTAATAGATTTTCGAACGACTGTTCTTGAGCATATTTATCATATGCTGATTTTGGTGTGATTTCTATTTTTATAAATGGTTTTAATTTCTCTAATTGTTCATATGATACTGTGGACATTTCATATTTTTTAGTTCCATCTTGTATATCTTTTAAATCTTTATTGTCTATAGGAGTAAATACATTCATGCCATTAACATTATAAGCTCTCCATATATCAAAAATAATCATTCCTATATCTTCTAATACTTCTGTTGCTTTGTTTGATTGTTCTATCAATGGTTGTTGAGCTGCTTCTTGTACTGCAAGAATTGCTTTTCCTGACGCTTGTTCTGGGTTTACTGAACCTGTAACAACATCCCCCGCATTTGCCAATTCTTTTGTTGTTTGTATTAATTCATTTTGTAAATTCACCGCCTCTGATGATGTTTGTGTTGGATGTAGATATCCTATACACTTATTAATATCGTCTACTACACCATTTAATTCTATTCTTCCACCAACTTTATTTAATGCACTTGGATTCTTAATTTTTTCTATATCCACGACTTGTTTAGGATAAGCTATTTGTTGAATTATAAAAGCTCTTCTTTGTAGTGTTTTGTTTGTTTCTATTTGATTTTCTATTAATGGTTCTACTTCTCCTAAGCCTCTAGCACTACCATAAACATCTTCCCAAATCATATGAGCTAAAGGATAACATTTTAATCCCATATCTTCATCTTTTACTATTACTACTGTTTTAGTTGACTGAGTATAGTGTACTGTTCCATTCTTTTTATATAATTTTGTTATTACTAGCACTTGGTCATCTACTTCTTCTTTTGCTGCATCTCCAGCTTGCTCAAATACATCTTTATCTGCTTGTATTTTTGAAATTTCTTCTGGTTCAACTTCATTTTCTTTTGCTAGTTGACGTACACTATCTAAATCCATTCTTTTTTTGATTAGTATATAGGGTTGTCTTTGAATGTCTGGTTCGTTTTCATTACCATAAAATACATCTAATGGATTTAATATTTCTGCTTCTATATCTCCTTTAACTATTTTATGCATTAACTCTGTAGCTTCTTCGTTATAATCTTTTATATCGTCTTGTTCTTCTATCTGATTAACATTCTCTGTTTCTCTATATTCTTCACTATTCTTATTTTCTTTTTTCTTCTCTTCTAGCTCTTTGAAATAGAAATATAGTATACCTTCGCCTAATATCGCCGAATCCTTTTTCATTCTTCTATATAATCTATCCATTTTCATTTGTTCCCAGATAACCGATATATGTGAATTTAATTTGTTGCATACTTTATCCATTTCTTCATGTTCTGCTAATGAATCATAGTTATTAGACATTATAATTATTTCATAATCCTTAGTATTTAAGTTTGATACTTTGTATTTTACTATCGGTTTTATAAAGTTATATTGTACTAATGGCATATTTCCTAGTTTAGCTCCATGCCATTGATCACCTAAATACATTCGTATATTCCTATTAGCTTTTTCAAAGAAATTCTGTTTCTGTAGAAAGCTTTTTCCTTTTTCATAAAGTTGCCACTCATTAGTTTCTTTGATTTCTTCATCTTCTAAACTCATATTTTATCCTTTCTGACTTGTTTCAAAACCATCATAATTATTCAAGTTTTCCCAAACCTTTTTAAATTCTTCTTCTTTCTCTTTTTCTTCCTTCTGCTCTTTTTTAGCAAGTTTAGGCTTCAATATATTTACGATTTTTCTTCCTCTCTTTTGCTTTTCTTCTTGCTTTTGATTTGAGAATTTATAGCATAAAAAATATCCTATGAGTACACATAGAACATAGAATATTGAATTTATAATATTAAGCATCTTCCTTCTCCTTATTAGTCGTTTTCTTTTTACTTGCTGTTTTCTTTTCTTTTGGTTTATTCTCTATTGTTGGTTCTTCCATTATACTTTCTTTTATTTCGCCTCTTTCTATTGCTAGTTTTTGTCTTAACACTTTCTTTTTCATATTTTTACTCCTTTTTATATAACTACAATCTCACTTCCATAATCTTGATAAACATCGTTACTTGATTGTTTTTCCGCATCAAAATTAAAATAATCTTTGTTATTGCTTATGACTTCTACTTTCATTCTTTGTTGTGTTCTAGCATAATACACAATAGCTAATGCCATAATTAAATCATCATGTGCGCCTTCTTGTGCTTCTGGTCTGCCTTTAGTATTTCTAACAAAAGTTAGCATTTCTTCTAAAGTATCTTTATCCATAATTAATTCTGCATGTTCATTAATAATCTCTTGTAACATTGACAATATTAATGGTCTTGTTATAGCTGTCGTTTTAAATCCAAAGCTTTTAATATGTTTATCGGTATAATTATCTTCACGTTCTCTAACATACTGTTTATGATATCCATATTCGTATAGTTTTTTAATTGGATATGTGTCAAAGTTAGCTTCTATTGCTATTAAAGCTTCATTGTAGTACATTCCTAAGCAATACATTTGCCTAGTATATTCATCTGCATCAAATTGTTTCCTTAATTTACAAACTTGTTTTCCAGTAATATTATCTATTACTTGTCCTATAAAATAGTCACTACCTTCTCCTGCTGTATCTCCTGCTAGAACATACGGATATCCTTTTTTAGGAATATCATATATATCTATAAAGCCTTCTTTATCCTCCACGAATTTTACATTACTTATTTTATTGTTATTTATGTCATAAATAAAAGAACCTCTTTTTAATGGTTCCTTTATCTCTCTTAATCTATAAGTTATCTTTTTAGCATCAAAAAATGTTTTTCCTAAAACTCCCCATTCACCTAAACAATAAACTGCATAATAATATGGATCTGTCTCTTTAAATGCTTCCAAAGTTTTTCTATCTTCATCAGTTAAGTATTTATTATCTTTATATGTACTATGACATACAGTTGCTATTCCTGAATCAATAAAATGTCTTTTAATCCAATGATTTATACTTACTGGATTAAATGATAGTACCATTTGCTTATCTGATGTACCACCACGCATTCTAACTTTTAATTGATTTATTGCTACTTCTTGACATTCTGTTGCTTCTTCTACCCAAACGTCCGTTAATTCGCCATTTTCAAAAGTTACAGATTTTATTTTCTCTGCGTCATCTAGTCCCCTAAATATAATTTCGTTACCATTTACACATTTTATTCTTAAATTTGATTCTGATACTTTAAATAGTGAATCTACTTTCCATTCAGATATTATATGTTTTAATAAAGCAAATGTAGAATCTCTATTAGTATTCCCTGTTTGTCTTACTACTAGTAGATTCATTTTTTGATTTAAACATTTATAGATATATCTTTGAGCAATAAAATAACTTTTTCCTGATGAACCTCCACCATAAAATATTAGATATCTACTTTTATCATTTAAAAAAGGTTTGTAAATATCATTAAATATTTTATAACTTATTGTTATATTAACATTCATCTGTTAGAGTTACCTTTATTTCAGTTTCTATATTTCCTGATATCTCTTTTTTATCTATAAATGTACCATACCTTTTTCCTAATAGTTCCGCACACCTTATTCTATCTTGTATAGATGCAGCATGTCCTGATTGATTTTTTTCCTCTCCTCGCATTACTTTTGTTAAATATTGCAGTACTTCATCTTGTGTGGCTATTCTTTTATACTCTTTTTCTTCTAGTTTTATCTTTATGAATCTATCTAGTTTTGACAAGTTTTCTGAACCTATGCGATTTAGATTATCTCCTCTATAGCCTGCTCTTTTGGCACTTTCTGTTGCATTAGCTGTTTCAATATAATAATCTATAAACCTTTTTTGCTTTTCTGTTAATTGCTCATATTCTTTTTTTATTTTTTCATTCTCCATTTGTCTCACTTCCTTTTTTGCATTCTCTATTTTCATATTCTTTTATCTTTTTTCTTCTTTCATAAAACTTTTTTACTCTGTATTCTCTATCTATTTCTCCAGCTATAATACTACCTTTCATACCGCTTCTCCTTTGTGCATAATAAAAGAGCCTATCTACTTGATAGACTCTTTCTTATTTTACTTTTTCTGGCATTGATATCTTTTCTCTTTTCATTTTCTCTACTTCTTCATTTTCTTTCTCATCTTCTATTTCTTCTGTCATCACTGATTTAGCTATTCCGAAAAAATAAATTAGTGAAAAAATTAAATACAGCATAAATAGTAACATAAACAATATAAATATATATAATGGTATTTTATATACTATTTTTATATCTTCATTAAATACTGCTGCTATATAAAACATTTGTATTATACTTGCAATACCTGTCATTATTGTTAAAAACCAGTTTGCATATAAAATTTTATCTTTTTTATTTCTTACAATTATTTTTATTATTTTTTTATCAAAAAAACCTATTATTATACTTATTGTCGTTATTAAAAAACCTACTAATATACTAACAAAATTAATATAATTATTACTTATAATTTCAAAATTATTTATTATTATTTCATTTGATTTTATTAATGTTATATTTATTATTAGAATTGCTAATATTGTTATAATTAGAGGTACAAATAATATAATTCTTTCTTTTTTATCCATATCGACCTCCTTAATATGAATTATATCATTTCATGTTTAATTCTATGCAAATATTTTTCCTTCATTTTTTGAAAAATTTCTGCATGTGAAATTGATTTTCCTTTCTCTACAGTTACTGTAATAGCGTCTTGTATTCTTTCTTTTATTAAGCTTACTTTATCTATTGTAGAATCTTCCATATCTTTATAATCAAGTTCTAATTCCTCAATTCCTTTTATTTTGTCAACGGTATCAATCATACTTTTTACTTCTTCCATACTTAAGCTATCTTTTTTCTTTAAATTTTTTCCAAAACCAATTTCAATTTTACATTGTATTCCATTAAATTTTTTACTACTATTAAATAACTGTCCTAACAATGTTTTATTATCGTATTCTTTTTCTTTCATTTTTGGATCTTTTAGTACTACCGCTATTCTCGTACAGTATTCTGCTTTTTTGATTTTTTCTTTTCCATCTGAAGTTATTATTGGTCTTAATTGTATCATTCCCTCTTGATCGTCATTATAGAAACTATTAAAAATTTGCTCTAATATTGTTCTTGTTATATAATTATGATTTATTTGCATTCCTATTATACATCTTTTTGAATCATATAATAAACTTATAGATTCCGCATAATATTTATCCTCTCCTAAGTCTAATATATCATAATTACCTGTATCATCAGCTACTCCTGGTTGAATATATTCTCTTGCTCTTAATAGTTGTATTTCCCATATTTCATTTTGTTTATCATATTTTACTTCTTGAACTCTAACTTTTTCTTCTTTATATTCAAATGTTCTTTGAGTACAATCTGATTCGCTTAGCAATTCAAAAATTTCTGCTATATCATACTTGGTTTCATTGTATTTACCTGTACCATCGTTTATATATGCCCATACTTCATAATAGTCTATTGATATTCCTCTAACTTTTGACATTTCTTCACCCTAATTCCCTAAAATTATTTTGCTTAAATTTTAAGGCTTTTGGTAAGATTTGTCAATATTTGTCTTAAGATATTTAATAATTATTTTTACATTAGAAGTTACCTAGCTAACCTCTAACATTATTTTAGGACGAAAAAATATAACAATTTGAAAGATATTGGCAATTATATATTAATGCTAGGCTTAATATCATAAATAAAAAAACGAACTAGCTTGTTAACCTTTACTAGAACGTTTTTTTGTAAAATTTCATCGTATTTATTAAAGAAAACCTTTAATAAATTAATCTATTATATTTATAACATTATTTATTTATAAGATGCATTAAGATTTATTAAGAACTTTTAATTTATTTTAAATTATCTAATATGCAAAATTGATGAAATCTTTTTCCAAAATCACTTACAATTATTTTTTCACTTATTCTGCCATTCCCACCTATTGTTATACTATTTGTAAAACTATCTATTAATCCCTGATTTTTTAATTGGGCTATTGACCCTAATATTACTGCTTTACTATATGCAGGATTTATAATTTCATTATCTAAAACGGGGATTGGTTGTATTACTAAGAAATTTAACAGTTCTATTTGCAATGGTGTCATTGTTGAAAGTATTTCTAAGAACATCTTTCTTTCATTATATGTATTTTTGTTAGGAATTACTAATATCTTTTTATAAAAATTTTTATAACATTTTCGCTTCTCTTCAATATGTTCTTTTTCTATCTTATCATTTAATTCTTCTATTAGTGATATTAATTCATCTTCATTATGTTCTTGTATATTAGGAATTTTAGTGTCTTTTAGTTCTTCTGCAATTTCTTCTATTGTTTTTTTTAATCTTCTAAATTCTTTATTTTGTTTATAACCAAAATATAGTGTTGATAGACTTCCACCTACAACTGGAATTAATTGCATAGCAGCATCTATTCCTAATTCAATATTATCTTTCATATTTTCTTTCATCTTTATCTCCTATTTTATGATTTTATTGTATTATATCATTTTATATTTTGTAATCAATTATATTACTATAATTTTGAATAAAAATATAAAGCTTCTCCATGTAGAAAACATACATATTCCATTGTATATCCAATTTTTTCAGCGACCTTGCTCCAACTTAATCCCTTTGTGTATCTGTAAAATAGTACATTTTTATACGGTTGCTCTACTTGTTCTATTTTATCGTCTATTCTGAACTTATCAAATAAAACTTTTTTCATCTTATCTGTAAGATCTATCTTTAATTCCTCTAGCTGACTTATGGCATCTGCAAATTTATCATTACTTTCACTTGATGAATTTGTTTTTGTTTCTGAATATGTAGTTGTTATTTTTTCAACCTTTGCTTTTATTTCTTCTGTGTCTTCCAACTTGTCTTCTACATACTTTATATTTTCTCTGTATTCATTAAGCTCTTTCTTAGCTTCCTGTATTTTCTGTTTTTCTTCCTCTGTTAATATTCTCTTTTTGCTCATATCTTTAGTACCTCCTTATTGATTTTTTATACATTTTATGTTAAAATTCAAAATATGTGGGTGTGGCGAAACTGGCAGACGTATCTGTTTTCCAAACAGATGGACTTCGGTCTATGTGGGTTCGAATCCCATCACCCGCACCTAAGCACTCATCTTTTTTGAGTGCTTAGCTTTTTTTATTTTGCATGTATTTTTTAATTATTTCTATTATCTCTTTCACTGTATATATTATTATCAGTGGTATTGATAATATCATTACTGCTATTGCTAGTATTTCTATCACTATGAATAATGTCAGTGCTATTGCTATTATCCAAAACCCCAGTTCCATTTTTTTCCTCCTTAGTTTCTCTCAGTAATTTATATTTAAAAACTTCCTCTTCAAGTTTATTTTTTATTTTATTTAAGTTAACTACTGTTTTGTTTACTTTCTCTAGCTGACTATCTATCTTTTTCAACGTATCTATTCTTCTATATATGTCTATTGTTAGTATTACTGCTATTCCTAGTAAAACAAATATTATGACACAGGCACATATCATTATTACCGTTGCTGATATTGGCATTCTAATCACCTTCCTTTATTACTTTTGGATCATATATGTAACCTTCTTCTTTTGTTTCTATGTTAATCGATTTAATAGTATCCACTTTTATTCCAACTCCATATTTCTGACTAAAGTTGTTCATCATCACTTGTATTTTCTTTAGTTCTTCTTTCATGTTACCTCCTACACACTTATATGATTAATGTTGTCGACAATCATGTCATTGACCAAATAATATCTTTTATATTCTGTTTTATCTCCATACCTATTGGTTGAGCTTTCCCATTCTGTCTTAAATTCATATCCCTCTTTCTTTAGTTGATCTATTCTAGCACCTAGTTGCGTTATCCCTAAATCAGCATATGCTTCCCAACTAGATATGCTTTTAAATTCTCTAATATACTGTAAAATTCTATCTTTTTGAGTTATTTTCATTTGTATCACCTCGTTAATATATAATTTCTTAAATCGTATTCTTCGTTTGGAGTTAATTGGTTATATTTAATATCTTTTTGTACTTCATTTAAAAATTTCATTTTTTCATTAAAAGTTCTCAGATTTTTTTCGTTGCTTTTATTAATAAAATATAAATATATATTATTAACATTATTATCATTATTGTTTGTGTTCATTGGCTGTTCATCTGTTGTTCGTTTGTTGTTCATTGACTGTTCAATTACTTGTTCACTTTTCTGATATATGTCATAGTTAACTATTGATATTACTGTATATTTTTTAGTTTTCTGTTGTTCAATTTGATGTTCGTTTTCAAAACACTTTAATATACGATAAATTTTATTTTCTTGAATGCGAACAACCTCTGATAATTTACTTCTTGATGTCAAAATCTGTCCCCTTTTTACTAAAATTTTTTCATTTCCAACAAATATTTCTTTATCTTGATGATTAGCTTTTAATAATAGATATAGCCAAAGATGAACATATTCACTTTTATCAAACCAAGAAGTCTCAATTAACTTTCTATGTATTCTTATCCAACCTTCCATACTTAGCCCTCTTCCTTATCTTTTTGTATAATTACTGAAAAATTTTGTTCAAGAGATAGTTCTATTAATTTATCTACATCAAATTTATCTAAATTGTTATATCTTATTCCTTCTGTTGAAAGTTCAAAAAAATCTCTTATATTATTTGAATTAATAATAACTACACTATACTTCATTACTCTTTTCTCCTATAAATAGTTTTTTCCTATTAATTTTATAAATTCTTCTTTTGTATGACCTTGCAGTATGTATTTCTTTTCACAGTCTTGTTTTAGTCTTATATCCAAAGCATGTCCTAATTTGCCATGTACTCCGAGTGTTCCTCTGTGATGTTCTCGACATAGATATACTTTGAATCCATTTTGTTCTGATATTTTTCTATTCGGGTTTCCCATATAGATGTGATGTTCTTCGGTAGGAAAATATAAACCACATACATAACATTCCTTTTTATTTTGCAATATTGATTTCATATTCCCTCCTGCTGTCTTAATGATATTTCATCTTTTCTTGCCATTCTGAACCAACTTCTACAAGTAATATGCATTTCTTGTAATTGTCTATATTTTTGATAAGCCCAGTCTTTAAAATCCATTTTTGTTAGACCATGTTCTTGTGCTATCTTTGACGCATTAGATTGGATTTCTGACCATCTTGTTGCTAATAACCAACTGTCTATACATAACTGATTTAATTCGCTTATATTTTCCATTCTGACGTTTTGAAACCTTTTAGAAATTTCTCTAAACTGTTTAAAATCTTCTGGGCATATTTGTTCAAATTCACTTTTCATTTGCTTACCTATCCTTAATTGTTTTTACTTAACGCATTTCCTACTGTTGCAAAATCTGATATTAATATATCTTCTAACCTTTTATAATTTAATTTGTTTAAAATTTCTTGTACTTGTTCATCTGTTACTTGATATTTTTCAATTGTCTTTTTTAATATTGTTATTTGTTCTTTTGATATTTTTGGTGTCTCTGTAACTTGCCATTCTTTAAACTGCATTTCTTCAAAACTTCTTACACTTGTATCTGTTCCTATTCCTAATATTCCTAGTGCCCTTCCCACAGCTGATGTTTCACAATTTTCTATGTATGACACTTTATTAATAAATGAGTTTCCTTCTTTTTCTTGTGCATGCCCTGTTGCAAGTATTTTTTCATTGTCTTTTACTATTGCTTTTATTGTTACTATTCCATCTTGCATATTTATTATTTCTGTTTCTATAGAACCATTAGGATATAGTTGTCTAAATCCAAGTATTCTTTGATTTACTTCTATATAATCTTTGCCTTTTATATCTGTTTTCTTTAATTTTTTATTTATTTTTTCTAGTTCTGAGTATTCCATTAGTCCTCCTCGTTCTCTATTAAAAATCTATCTTCATCTATCCAGTTTTTTAGATCTTCTTTGTACCAATATTCTGTCTTTCCGTTTACTTCTTTGATTACTCCTTCTAATCCATACTCTTCACATAAATTAATAAGTTCTTCATATTGTTCTATTTCATCTTCAATGTCTTTTTTTGTTACTTGTATATTTTGTTTTATAATCATAAAGTACTCCTTATCTTGACCTTTTCCACATTTTTTGCTAAAATAGTGGAAAAGATAGTTTATATAATCTTTTATTTTTTAAGAGATAATACTTTGGTCGGTGCTATCTCTTTTTCTATGCCATTTTTCATGCAGTTATAAATACTTATTCCTGTGAATCTATAAATTATTCCTTGTAGTAATACTCCTGTTATAATAACTTTACTTAACTGCCACAGTGTTACTAGTCCACATGCTATTGCATCTAATACCATTTCATTCACCTCCTTTAAATAATATTTCGTGCTATTTCTTTTAGCACTTCCTGTTTTTCTTCATCTTTTAGTCCTAGTTCATAGAGTAATACTGCCCTTTTATCTGCCATTAACTTGGATCCTGTTTGTTTTATTCTCGGAAATCCTTCTTGATGAAATACTGCATCTGCTATTGGTCTTCCACAACCTCTCCATTCCATGTAATCTTCAACTCCTATTGTATCTGGTAGTTCTTCATATTTTTTTGTAGATTGTGTTTTTTTCATTTTTGCATCTCCTTTCTTCGATTTTTTCGACCGCTTATCTCTTTTTTCTTTACATTATTTTTTTAACTTGTATAATTACCTCATACTTAAGAAAAATAAATTAATTTGTTGAAAGTGAGGTGAATTATATATGTCAAAGCAATTCTTTTCTAGGAAGTACTCTAAAATCTTTGTTATTTCTTCTATACTAAAATCCATAAATGAGTCACAATCTGGCAATGATAAGCTAATTATTCATACTGCCAATGGGCTATATATTGGTGATTTTAAAGAGTTTTCTAAACCTAGTGATTTAAAAATTGAAGGCAATGATGACATTTTAACTTGTTATAATAAGTTGTATTTATCAACTATGGAATCTTATAAAAAAAATGATGATTTTAAAGATGATATAGAAGTATCCGAAAATCCTATTTCTATAACCCTAGAAAATGTAAAACTTATTACTAGTTCTAATACTATTAATATGCCATTTGTTATTTTGTTTGTTGATCAAATTATTGGTTTTTCAGTTGGTCACATGTAATTACTTGAGTATCAGCAAAATTTTTTTGTTGGTACTTTTTTATTTATTAAAAATAAGTTTTCAAATTCTTCAACTCTTCGTTTTATTTCCATACTCTCCTCTTTTTTGTCGAGTTGTGTTTTTTAGTAATCTTTCTGTTTTTAAATATTTTGAAAATAGTCCAAGTAATAGGAGTAAATAAGAAACCTATAATATATCCACCGTATTTTTTAATAAATTCTTCCATTTATCAATTCCTTTACTTATTTTGTTAAATTTTGTATAATTGCCTCGAAAGTGAGGTGAATTATATGGGTAAAAATCAACATGTCGTTCCCAATAAAAATGGTGGTTGGGACATTAAAGGCGAAGGCAATTCAAAATCTACTAAGCATACAGAAACTAAAGCTGAAGCTATCGATTTAGCTCGTGATATTGCTAAAAATCAAAAATCTGAATTAGTAATACATAATAAAAATGGTCAGATTTCTGATAAAGACAGTTTTGGTAATGACCCTTGCCCTCCTAAAGATACTAAACATTAATCTTTAGGCATTAATCTTACTTGAATGTTGTTAGCAGATTTGATATCTTTATTTGTTATTTCTGCTAGCACTTCTTTTTTGTCTTCTGTTTCAATTATTATTTTTGAATATTTTTCTCCTATAATTTCTAAATCCATACTCTCCTCCTATAGTATTAAGTTGTTTTATAAACTTTTAGTTTACTTTTTGTTTTTCTATCAAACGTTTTGTTTCATCGCAAGCCAAAAAAATATAATAAATTGATACATTATAGAAATCTGCCATTTTTACCTTTAACTTATCACTAGGATTTCTTTCTCCACGTTCAAGCATTGATAAATATTCTTTAGTAATTTCAAACTCTTTAGCTGACTCTTCTTGTGTTTTTTTTCTACTTTCTCTCAACTCTTTTAAAGTCTTCGTTTTCATCTTATCACCTCTCTTCTTTGAAACTATTTGTTTGAACTGTCGTTATATTATCAAACTATTTGTTTTGTGTCAATACTTTTTTAAGTTTTTTTGAAACTTTTTGTTTCATTTCCCTTTAATTCATTGCAGCAGTAAGCAAACAAATTGTCTTATCTCTCTTTACAAATTAAACATTTTGTTTTATAATGTTTATATAAAATATTTGGAGTTGATAAAAATGAATAGATTAAAGCAATTACGAACAGAAGCTGAAGAGTCACAAGAATTTGTTGGAAATTTAATAGGTGTTTCTGGACAAGCTGTTGGTCAATACGAAATGAACAAAAGGGGTTTGTCTGAAGAAAAATTAATAGTTTTAGCTAATCACTATAATTGCTCTATTGATTATTTATTAGGTAAATCTAATATACGTAATCCTGAAGAAATTAAAATAGATACAGACAAAATAAAAATTGGTCTATCTGCTAAAGATTATGAAAATATAACCGATGAACAAAAGAAACAAATTGAAGATTTTGCTAAATTTGTTTTGAAAGATAATTTGAAAAACAAAGATACTAAATAACTTTATGGCCTCTTAAATTGAGGCTATCTTTTTAAATTATAATTGTCAAATTGAGGTAAAAGATGAATTTGGAAAAATTATACGAAATATCAGAAAAAGAAAATATTAAAATATATGATTGGTATATTGAAGATTGCAACGGAATTTATCTTAACTATGATAAAATCAATGCTATTGCACTTAATTATGATGAAATTGGAACTTATATAGAAGAAAAATGCACTCTTGCTGAAGAACTAGGACATTACTATTCGGATGCTACTTATAAACTTAATTCTGATTTTCAATTAAGAAGTAAGCAAGAGTACAAAGCTAAAAAGTGGGCTTATTCTATTCTCGTACCAATCTCTCAATTAAAAGAACAGATTGCGCAAGGATTAGACTTGTATGATTTAGCTGATTATTTTGAAGTAAATTGTAAATATATGATTGATTGTATTAATTTTTATACCGAAAAATATGGTCTATTGGCATAACATAAATTTTTTAATAAAGGAAAAATTAAATGAAAGTAATAAAGAAGATTTTAATATTATTTATACTTATTTTTACATTATTTACAATTAATATTATATCTCATGCAGAAATTGTAAAATATCAGGACTGGAAAACTGGAGAAATGATTACATATGATGTTTATACTTTTGAAGATTTGTATTCTGTTTTTGAAGATTTGTGTAATGAACATGACGAATGTATAGAAGCTTTACATGAAAATATTGATGACTTTGATGAATCAATCTCATATAACGAATATAAAAATGAAGAATATCTTTCTCAAATAAGAGATTTAGAAGACGAATTAGATAATAAAGAAGAAGAAATTTCTGATTTACATACTAAAATTAGCAATAATTCTAAAATCCATCTAGAGTATATATTAGGAGTTCTAATTATTTTTGTAATCCCTGGTTTAATTTGTATTTATTTTGACAAGAAAAACAACAAACCTGCAGTTACCCATACTACTGATATAGATAAATTAGATAATATTTTCCAAAATAAAAATAAATATGAGTATATTACTAACTTGTTAATACAAAATTTACCTGACAATCCTAAAAATATAGTTGATGTCATAAATATTCTTTATACTTTTTATCAATCCCAAGAAATTACATTTCCAAAAGATATTAATATTTCTAATCTAAATAGTTTATCAACTTTTGAACAATATTACTTGTTAGAAAATATATTAAAAATTGGTATTGGTTTAAATGACCTAGATGAAATTGTTAATTCTTTAGAAAATTTTTATAAAAACCAATAACTAATTTACTCTCTACTACTAGTATGTTAGTTATTCTCTAAAATAACTTGTAAAGGAGTGTTTATTTATATGGATACTAAAGAAGAATTTGTAAATGATTTTTGTAAAACATTAGCAGAAATTATTTATATAGAAGAAAAAAAGAAATTGAAAAAGTAGTCAATCAGACTACTTATATTTTTAAATTTGTAAAAGAACATTTATTCGTATTATAGGAGGTATTTATGGCTAGAAAAGGAAATGGCGAAGGAACAATATATTATTCTGAAAAATTAAATAAATGGGTTGGACAATTTACTGCTGGACGAAAAGTCAATGGTCAAATAAATCGTAAATCTGTTTATGGAAATACTAGAAAAGAAGTTAAAGAAAAAATAACAAAAGCCCTATCTGAAGTTCAAACTAATACTTTTATTGATAATAGTGATGTCACTATTGGCGAATTAGCTAAATATATTGTTGAATTAAAATACTCTTCAAATATTATTTCTGACAATACTTTGAATTTGTATAATAATATTTTGAGTAAAATAGAGCCTATTGCAAATATAAAAGTACAAAAAGCAACTTATTTCTTTATTCAAAGTTATATATCTACTTTAACTGATCTTTCTAATTCATATATTGAGAAAATCATTATATTACTAAACCAAGTTTTTAACGAAGCTCTTAAGCAAAATCTTATTTATAAAACTCCTATGCTTGGCATTATGAAACCTGTATCAAAAAAAATTGATAAAAAAGTAGAAGCTCTTTCCATTGAAGAGCAATTAAAATTTGTACAAATTATAAAAGGAAATTTATTTGAAAATGTATTTTTAGTAGAATTATATTCTGGCATGAGGTGTGGAGAAATACTTGCACTAACACTAGACGATGTTGATTTAAAAAATAATATTATTCATATAACAAAAACTGTAACTAGAAATAAAAACAATCAATTAATATTAAGTCAAGCACCAAAAACAGAAACTTCAAACCGTGATATCCCTATTACATCGCTTTTAAAATCCAATATTATTGATGCTATAGATAATATGGTACCTAATCCACAAAAATTGATTTTTACCACCAATAACGGTCTAATTTTATCGGTTCCAAATGTTAACTCTTATTTAAAAAGATCTCTAAAAAAATATAACCTTCATGATTTTGGAACTCATGTATTAAGACATACTTATGCTACTAGATGTATCGAGTCTGGAATGCCTGCAGAAGTATTACAAAAATTATTAGGTCATAAAAATATTGCTACAACTATTAATACATATACTACTATTTTTGATAAATATAAAAGTATTCATGTAGATAATTTTGTTAAATATATGAGCCAGTTGCATTAAAATTGCATTAAAAAATCCTAGAAGTATTGATGCTTCTAGGATTTAAAGATTATTAATCTTGTGTGTATGGTAATATAGCAATATGTCTTGCTCTTTTAACAGCTAATGTAATAGCTCTTT
>CAQPBJ010000010.1 GCA_948852945.1 uncultured Clostridia bacterium
TTTACTATTTATAATTAAAATATCGTGCACTTCTGTTATTTTAATAAATTTAATATTATCATTTGCATAATCTTTATCTTTTTTTGAAACTATTATATCTAATTCTTGCTTTTCTAGCTTTGCAAATTGTTCTGATAAATCACTTCTGTCTATATTTATTTTAATGTCTGGATATTTTTTGCAATACTTAGCTAAGTTTTCTCCCAACACTTTATTAAAAACTGTTATATGTGTTCCTAAATTAATACATTTTATATTTCCATATTTGTTTTCTATTTTTTCTAATATGTCTACTGGTGCATTAATTTCATTATATATTTTTTTGCCTATATCAGTTAACTTTAATCCTCTATTACTTCTTTCAAATAATTTTATATTTAATTGCTTCTCTAAATTCTTTATATGCTTTGTCACTGCTGGTTGTGATATATTTAATTTTTCGCTTGCTTTTGTAATATTTTCTTCATTTGCTACCATTTTAAATATTTTATATAATTCTAAATCTATCATTTTATATTCCTATCCTTATTAAAATTAGAGTTGTTTTTTATTACTTCTAATAATTTTAAACATATATATTATATCAGAAAACCAGTAATGTATAAATATCTTTATATATCTCTTTTTTTATCAATTTTTGTTATTCTTATTCCATCAGTTTTTATTTTTATTTCTCCATCTTCATCTGTTCTATATATTTTTGATGCATATGTTAGTATATTGCTAATTGCTTCTTTATTTGGATGTCCAAACTTATTGTTTTTTCCTACTCCTATGATTGCTATATCTGGCCTTACTTTTTCTAAAAATTCCTTACTTGACGAACTTTTACTTCCATGATGTGCAACTTTTAGTATAGTTGATTTTAATATACTTTCATTTGATTTATATTTTTTTAAAATTTCTTTTTCTGCTTTTTCTTCTATATCACCTGTAAGTAAAATTGAAAAATTATTATAATTGATTTTTGCTACTATAGAATTATTATTAAGTGCATTTTCTGAAATTTCTAAATTCTTTGTTGGCCATAATATATCTATATAAATATCTTCTTCTATATCTATTCTTTTTCCTGCTTCAACTAAAATTATATTACTATCTGTGTTTTCTATTATTTTTAAAAATTCTTTAAGATTACCACTTTCTTCTTTTTGTTTTGATATTATTATATTTTTAACTTTTAGTTTTTGAAGTAATGTTAATATTCCTCCGTACATGATCCCTATCAAAGTGTGAAATCATAACGTAGTCTAGTGTTTTTATTTGTTTATTTAGTAGATATGGTATTAATACTTTTTCTCCTATGTCATAGTTTTCTAGTCCACCTCCGTCTACTAAAATTGTTTGGTTTTTAGGAGTTATTATTAATGTGCTATCCCCTTGTCCTACATCTATCATATATATTTTTAAGTTGTTGTCTGTATAATTAATTATTGATAATGTTAAATTTATTATCAGTAACAAAATTATTACTTTTTTTAATATCTGTTTAATAATTTTTCTTTTTGGCTTTATGATATATTTTAGTACTGCTAAATAATAAATTATAATTGTTATTATTTTAGGTACTCTTATATATCTTGTAAAAAAATTAATTTGTGAAATATAGTTAAAAATTGATATAGAAATTTCTAATATTGATTTTATTAAGAATATAAATTGATTTGGAATAAATATTGTTGCTAATCCTAAGATTTCTATTATATATAGAATTGGAGTTATAATTATTTGGATTACAAACATTGATAATGAAATTTTTTTGAAAGACGTTATTATAATGGGAAGAATTAAAATATTTGCTGACAGACTTACTAATAAGCTGATATATATGTATTTTAAAATTTTATTTTTGATTTCTAACCTTTCTATTTTAGGTATAATTGTTACTATTCCTATGCTTGCTATAAATGATAACTGAAAACCTGTATCTATTAGATTATACGGATTTATTATTAGCAAACTTAAACTTGCTAATGAAATATTTACTAAAAAATTATCTTTTTTGTATATTAATTTTGATATTATGTGAAGACTTGCCATTATTATAGCTCTTGTAGATGAGCTACTAGGAGTTATGATTAATCCATATGTAATGATACTAATTAGTAGTAAAATATTTTTTAGTTTATATTTTTTTATTATATAGTTTAATAGTGTATTTGATATTAATATAATAATTGTTATATGCATTCCTGATATTGCTAACAAATGTGATAGTCCACTATTTGAAAACTCTTCTTTTATTGTATCTGATAAATTTGTTTTATCTCCTAATATTACAGTTTCTAGATAATTAACTGTTTGCTTAGAATAGTTTTTTTGAAATTTTTCTTTTATTTTTTTGTTTAGTTTATTAATTATATTGGTGTTCTTTTTTACAATTTCTATTTTTTTTGCTACTAATTCTCCATATATATTATCTTTTTTTAAATAATTTTTAAACTCAAAGTTTCCTTCATTTTTATAATAATTTACTTCTTCATATTCTCCTGTTATCTTTAGTTTATCCCCTTTATTTACCTGTATCTGTGTATTAAATTTTATTTTTAATTTTGTATTTTCTATATTTTTGTTATTATCACATTTTATTATTTGTCCAGTAAAACTTTTAGAATACTCACTTTCTTTTATATCACTTTTTACTTTTATTATTGCTTCTATTTTAGTTATATCTGCATATTTATTTTTAAAGTTATTTTCTTTATTTTTTATATTTAGATATCCAATTGTTGTTACAATTATTATGAGTATTATCGTTTTAATGTTAAATAACTTTTTCATGTATTTTTTAGTTTTTTTATATTTTACTAGTAGTATATATATACTTGAAATTATAAATAAAAATAGGACTATATTTTTACAATATAGCCCTAATATGATTCCTAATATATATAATAAATTTGTTAGTATTATTATATTAATTTTTTCACCTCTATTTAATTAAAATCTTCGTGCACTTTGATATTGGTTTGCCCAATATCCATAATTTATAGAATCATAAACTACTCCTGTATTTGGATTACTTGCATGTATGAACTGTCCATTTCCTACATATATTCCAACATGGTTTGTTCCTCTAAATACAATCAAGTCTCCTGCTTGAAGTTCTGATCTTGATACTGCTGTTCCTTGAGTTGCTTGTGCGTATGTTGTTCTTCCTAATGATATTCCTGCTTGTGCATAGCAGTAACTTGTGAATCCTGAACAATCAAAGCCTTCTGGTGATGAGCCTCCATATACGTAGCTGCATCCTACATAGTTTTGTGCTATTGATGCTGCTGATACTGCACTTGCTGAGGCTGGTGCTGCTGGAGCACTTGGCGCTACTTCTGCTTGTGCTACTCTTGATGATGCACTTCTTGATGATACATCTTCTGCTGCTGGTGGTTCACCTTTAGTTACTAGTCTTTTAGCTACATATCCTTCTTGTCCATTAAAGCTTATTTTATACCAATCATTTTCTTCTGCAATAATTGTTATTTTTGTTCCTGTAGTTAGTTTTCCAATTATTTCTGCTTCTGTGCTTGGTGTTTGACGTAAGTTTACTCTTGTAGTTGATGATATGTATGCAGCTTCATTTAATGTTTGTGGTGGCTCAGTTGTTGGAGCTTCAGTTGATGGTTCTTCAACTGGCTCTGTAGATGCTGGATTTACTTCTTTCATTAATAATGTTTTTGGAATCCATGATTCTTTATTATCTGCTTCAACTTTAGCCCAATTAGCTAATGTTGTAATTATTTTTACTTGCTTATTTTGTTTTAATTCAGCTATTTTTACTGATGTATAGTTTGGTAATAAATATGCTGAAGTGTCTTTATTTAGTGTATCTCCTAATTCTGTTACTACTGGATTTGGATTTACTACTTCTTGTGGTTCTTCTGGTGTTGGTTCTGGTGTAACAACTGGAGATGGTTCTTCTGATGGTGTTGGAACAGGCTCTTCTGATGTTACTGGCTCTTCAGGTGCAGGTGTATTTTGAAGTACTTGTTCTGATGTTTCTATGTAATCCTTATATGCGTAGCCTTCTATTCCTTTGTATCTTACTTTATACCAACCATTTTCTTCTCCAAGAACTTCTATTGTTTCTCCCATATTTCCTAATTCTAATATTTTGTTTGAGTCTGTTGAAGGTTGTGGTCGTATTCTTAATGTTTCTACTGTTATTTTTCCTGTTACGGCAAATGTTGTATACGTTAGCCCAGTTACTATAGCTAGTATTATTGCTAATACTAATGCTATCTTATGTATTTTTTTCATTTTTCTAAACGTCCTCTTTCTTTATCTAGAATTCTTGTATAGTATATATTCTTTGTAATATGTTGTCAATAAAATAAGCGTAAATGTAATATTACATTTACGCCTACTTGACTTTTAGCTGTTACAGTCCTGTAATCTCTAGCTAAAGCTTCTTTTTATTCTTTTTCTAAATCTAATTTTATATGAACATCTTTTAGTTGTTCTTTTGACACTGTAGATGGTGCTTTCATTAATAAATCTCTTGCTTTTTTATTTTTAGGGAAAGCTATTACTTCTCTAATATTGTCTTCTTTTGCAAGTAGCATTACTATTCTATCTACCCCTGGTGCAGCACCTGCATGTGGTGGTGTTCCGTAAGAAAATGCATTATATAATGCTCCAAATTTTTGTTTAACATTTTCTTCAGTATATCCTGCAATTTCAAATGCTTTTATCATGATTTCTTGATCATGGTTTCTAACAGCTCCTGAACAAATCTCATATCCATTGCATACTAAGTCATATTGATATGCATATATATCTAATGGATCTTTGTTTTCTAAAGCTTCTAATCCACCTTGTGGCATTGAAAATGGATTATGGTTAAAGTCTATTGTTCCTTCATCAGATAGTTCGTACATAGGGAAATCTACTATCCAGCAGAATTTATATATATCTTTTTCTATTAATTCTAATCTTTTTCCAAGTTCTACTCTGACTCCACCAGCAATTTTTTGTGCTTTTTCAAATTCATCTGCTACAAAGAATATTGCATCATTTTTATTTACTTCTGCAATTTTAAATAATTCTGCTTTATTTTCTGGTGTTATGAATTTAGATATTCCACCTGTTAATTCTTCTGTTTCATCTACTTTAACCCACGCTAATCCTTTTGCTTCTAATTCGTTTACAGCATATTCTGACATTTGATCAAAGAATTTTCTTGGTTGTTCATTCATATTGTGTACTACTATTGCTTTTATAGTTTTTCCCTTAAAGGCATTAAATTCTGTATTTTCAAACACTTTCGTAACATCAACTATTACTAGTGGATTTCTTAAATCTGGTTTATCTGAACCGTATTTTTCCATTGCTTCTTTATATGGAATACGCAAAAATGGTGCTTCTGTTATTTTCCAGGTACTGTTTTGTTTGAATACATTTGGTATTACTTGTTCTGCGACTGCAAATACATCTTCTTGTGTTGCAAAACTCATTTCAAAATCTAATTGATAGAATTCTCCTGGCGATCTATCTGCTCTTGGATCTTCATCTCTAAAACATGGTGCTATTTGATAATATTTGTTAAATCCTGATACCATTAGTAGTTGTTTAAATTGTTGTGGAGCTTGTGGAAGAGCATAAAATTCTCCTGGGTGTAATCTACTTGGAACCAAGAAGTCTCTAGCTCCTTCTGGAGAAGAGTTTGCTAATATAGGTGTTTGTATTTCTGTAAAACCTAATTTGTCCATCTCATCTCTCATTGATTTTAATATCTTTGATCTTAACAAGATATTTTCATGTATTTTATTATTTCTTAAATCAAGAAAACGATATTCTAATCTTAAATCTTCTCTAACATCTTGTGCTTCTTTTTGATTTATTTCAAATGGTAGTGTTGCTCTACATTTTCCTAGTATTCTGATTTCTTTTGCTATTATTTCTATTTCGCCTGTAGGAATTTCATCGTTTTTACTACTTCTTTCTGCTACTGTTCCTGTAACTGAAATTGTACATTCTGTTTTTATTTCAGCTAATTTTTCATTTAATTCTTCACTATCTGAAATTATTATTTGTGTTATTCCAAACTCGTCTCTTAAATCTATGAAAGTCATTTTTCCTAAGTTTCTTATTTTTTGTACCCATCCTGCTAAACGCACTTCTTTTCCTTTATCTTCTATTCTTAATTCATTACAATTATGTGTTCTGTATTCGTTTTCTCTCATAAAAATTCCTCTTTTCTTCCTTACGTTTATGCGAAAAATTATATCTCTTTTTTCTTATTTTTTCAATACTTTCAGTTACTTTTGATTATTAATTTTATATTGCTATTGAATCTTCTTGAGCTCTTTTTATTGAGTTTCCTAAAAATAATCTGTTATCTATTACTCCGTTTTGAATATTTATGATATCTTTTCTTGATACTCCTGTTTTTGCAGCAATCACACTTATATCTTCAGTTCCATCTTCTATCATATTTAAAACATTTTGTTTTTTTATTGCATATTGTATATTTTTTTGTAGTGTCATGAGGATTTCTCTTTGTTGCTTATATATTGTAGAATTGTTCATATTTTCCATTATGAAAGTTCTTGCAAAATGATACTTTTCCATTGCTATACATATTTTCGAAAACATAGCTATTTCTTTATAATCGCATTCAACAAATTCCATACAAGCAGCTAAAAAGAGTAATTCATCGTCTGAAAATACTGTCTTTTTATCTTGTGCTTTTAAAAATTTTTCTTCACATAAACCAATATATTCTCTTACTGATTGAACGTTCTTTTCAGTGTATTTATAATCATCTAATATTCTTTTGGCTCTTTTTTCTGATTTTTCAAAATTTTCTACTTCTTTTTTCTTCGCTCTTGCAGCTCTTTTTTCTTCTCTTGCTTTTTCCTCTTCTTCTTTTCTTTCACTATCATATCTTTCTGATAATTGTTTTTCTTGTTCTTCAGATATTTTTAATATTGCTGCAACTTCTTTAGATTTTTTTCCTTCTTTTCTTAATAATTTATATTTTTCATATAACATTTTTTCTTCTGTTAATTCATCTGAATCTGAAAGTAATTTTATAGTTGTTCTTAATAATACTAGTGGAATTCCCATTTCAGTTGATATTTCTCTATCTGATAAACCGTTAGATAATAGTTGTTTTAATTCTTTTATTTCATCTTCATTTAGTCTTTCTCTTATGTGTACTAAGGTTTCGTGATGTCTTCCATATTTTACATTTTCAAAAACTTTCTTATCTACGCTTAATATTCCTTGTAAAAACATTGTAAAATGCATTACTCCGCCATATCTTTCATATAAATCTTCTATATCACTTGCAGACATTAATTTGGGTTCATATAAATTTTCTGCTCTTTTGATTCTTTCTTTTAGTTCTTCTAATTCTGCTAATGGTATTTCATAGTTAAGTAATACTTGTGCTTTTTTTAGTTTTACATCTTTTTTATCTTTATTTTCTTCATAATCTCTTTGTATTTCTTTAAAACCTGGTCTACTCATCAATAAAACATCAACAGCAAATATTTCGATGGACATTATTCCACCATCTCTTTCATGTAATCTCTTTATTTGTTCATATTCTATTTCATCCTTTATATGAAAATTGTTTTCTAATATTATTCTTTTTCTAATTCTTGCCATTTCTTCTTTGCTTGGTAATTTAGCATTTAATAATATACGTGCTCTACCCTCTCTATCTTTTACTTCTCTAAAGTTTGATTTACTTATGTCTAATATTTTTTCTGCAAACACTACTTCTGGCATATTAGGCGCATATAATGTATGCCATTTAGTAAATGTTTCATAATCTATCATATCATCATAATGTAAATTTAATTGTTTTATTAATCTATTTCTTAAATTCTCATAATTTGTTACTCTAGTGTTTAATATTGCTACTTTATCGTTTTCTCCATCAGGTCGATAATTCTCATTTGTTATATCTAAAGCTTCTACTGCAAAGTATCTTTCTGTAAACTCTGGTCCGTATTTTTTATGAAATTCTTGAATTTTAGAATATTCTAAAAATTGTCCACCTTCTAATTTATGTATTAATGCTATTTTTTCTCTAAGTGTCATTATATATTCTTTTGATACTTCAACATTTTGCAATATGACTGTGCTAAACTTTTTCGGACTTTTCATTCTATTTAATGATCTAGCCCCTATATCTAAGACCTCTTGTGCAAATACAACTTCAGGCATATCTTTTCCATAGCTTTCATATAGCTCGCTAAACTTTTCGTAGTCTATGCTTTGTAATATTTGCATTCCCGCTTCATAAATCATTTTATTTCTAAGACTATTTATATATTTTGGGTCTAAAACATACATAGGTATTTCATCTTGTGTACCATTTAAATTTGCAAATTCTCCTGGTTCAATTTCAAAATGAACTGGTATTTCTCTATCTGGATACCTTTTTAGATTTTTACTTTTTAATGTTTTTTCTGGTATACCTAATATTTCTTCTGCAAACAGTTTAAATGATAATTTGTCACCAAACTTTTTATATAATTCTAATGATTTATTATAACTTACTACATTTAGTCCATAATCGTCTATTAGACGTGCTCTTATCGCTTGAAATTCTTCGTTTGAAATATATTCTCTTGCTAATATTGTTGTTTGTGAAGATTTTCCTTTAGATAAATTTTCATACTTTAAATCATCTATGTCTAAAAATGCATATGCAAAATCTTTTTCTTCTAATCCTTGTCCATATTTCTCATATAGTTCTAGAAATCTTTCATAGCTTATTCCATCTTTAATATGTAATTTTTCTTTTTTTATCATTTCTATTCTTTTGCCTAATATTTCAGATGTTCTAAATTTATTTTGTATAAATAAATTCATATTTTTCTCCCTTTATTTATATATTTTATTTTTATAATTGCTTCTTTTTTTAAGTCCGTAAGGACGCTAATTTTATTATAGCATATTTTTGCTATAATGGCAAATATTAGCAGTTTCAGGCTCTTTTTTTCAAAACAAAAAAAGATGCTTAAAACCATTTTTTAGCATCTTTCAAATATTCTTTTATTATTTTTATATATTTTTATTTCTTATATTATTACATTCAAAATTTTCTTTTAGCACTTCCATATATATTGTGTCATAGTATTTTCCGTCCATGTATACTGATTGATGTCTTCTTCCAAATTCTTTAAATCCACATTTTTCATAGCATCTTTTTGCTCTATCATTATAACTCATCACTGTTAACATTACGTTGTTTAGGTTTATATATTGAAATGCATATTCTAAAATAAGCTTTATTGCTTCTGTTCCATATCCTTTATCTCTATAATCTTTATCTCCAATAAATATTCCTAAAGTTCCTGTTCTGTTTATAAAGTTTATTTGTTCTATACTTACTGTTCCTATCATTTTATCTTCATCTTTTGTAACTATTACCATTGCATATTCTTCTTTGCTATTATTTAGATATTCGCTTTCAGCTTGCAAAGTCATTACATTAGCACTTCTTTGTGTATAATCTGTTACTTGGAAATCATTTAGCCATTCTGTGAATTTTTCTACATCATCTGAATTTCTTGGAGATAAATATATTCTATCTCCTTCTAATTTTTTAAAATATTTCATTTTTACCTCTTTATTTTATATTTGTAATTTGTTCTAAATAATACTTAGCTACTTGTTTTAGTTTTTCAAAGCCTTCTGGTTTATGATATCTATTTACTATTTTGTCAGCAGTTCTTTTAGCTTGGTCATAATCTTTTTTCTTTATTTCATTTACTTCTAGTGCTTCTTTTAATTCTTTTTCATCTAGGAAAATTACTTCATTTTCTTTTGTTATAACTATATCTAAATATAAATCATATATATATGGAATGATAGCTTTTGGTTTAGTTTTTTTGGCTATATCAAAATAGAATTCTAAGAATTCTGATTTTTCATTAAATACTGCAATTATTGTAAATTTTTCTCCTTTTGGAAATAATGTTAGCCATTGATATCCATCAGCCATTATCTTTTCTGTTCTATCATTTGATCTTGGAACAATCCATTCTTTGTTTACTTTTATTATGCTTGTTAAACATGCTGTTACATATTCTGGATCTCCTTTTATTTTCATTTTTTTAAATTCTTTTTCTGCTACATCTTTGTATCTTGAAAAATTTGAATACTTTTTCTTCATATGTTCCCTCTATAATTATTAATTTTTAGCTTTACTCTTAAAGCTGTTTTATTATTATATCCAAACACTATAAAAACTTCAATTTTATTTTATATCTTTTGCTGCTTTTATTAAATTTGTAAATAGTGGACATGGTCTATCTGGTCTTGATTGAAATTCTGGATGGAATTGAACTCCTATAAAATATGGATGATCTTTTAGTTCTACTATTTCTACTAATGTTCCATCTGGTGATGTTCCTGAGCATATTAATCCTTTTTCTTCTAATCTTTTTTTGTAATCGTTATTATATTCAAATCTGTGTCTATGTCTTTCTGATATTTCTTTTGATTTATATACTTTTTCTGCTAGAGTTCCTGCTTTTATAGTGCATGGATATGCCCCTAATCTCATTGTTCCACCTTTTTTAGTAACCTTTTTTTGTGTTTCCATTATGTGTATTACAGGATTTTGGCTGTTTGCATCAAATTCCGCTGAATTTGCATCTTTTAAATTTAATACATTTCTTGCAAATTCTACTACTGCCATTTGCATTCCTAAACATATTCCTAAAAATGGTTTCTTATTTTCTCTTGCATATTTTATTGCTTCTATTTTTCCTTCAATTCCTCTATTTCCAAATCCTCCTGGGACTAGAATTCCTTGATATTCTTTTAATATCTTTTCTGCGCTTTCTTTTGTTACTTTTTCTGAATCTATAAATCCAACTTTTACTTTTACTCCATTTTCATATCCACCATGTCTTAAGCTTTCTACTACTGATAAATATGAATCTTCTAGTTGCATATATTTTCCTACTAATGCTATTTTTACTTCATCTTTACAGGTATTTATTTTTTTATTTAATTCTACCCAATTTTTGTTATCGCAAATTTCTTTATCTAGTTTTAATTTTTTACATACTGCTTTTGCCAATCCTTGTTCTTCTAGTAATAGTGGCACTTCATACAAACTATTAGCTGTTAGATTTTCTATTACATTTTCTGGTCTTACATTGCAAAATAGTGCAATTTTTTCTTTCATTCCTTTTTCTATATGCTCATCTGCTCTTGCTACTAATATATCTGGCTTTATTCCAAATGATTGAAGTTCTTTTACTGAGTGTTGTGTTGGTTTTGATTTTATTTCTTTTGAACCTGATATATATGGAAGTAATGTTACATGAATATAGCATACATCATTTATTTCTTTTTCTATTCCTATTTGCCTTATTGCTTCTACTAAAGCTAGTCCTTCCATATCTCCTATTGTTCCACCTAATTCTGTTATTACTATGTCTGTATCTGTGTCTTCAAAAGAATATATTTTTTCTTTAATTTCATTTGTTATATGAGGAATTACTTGAATTGTTCTTCCTAAATATGTCCCTTTTCTTTCTTTTTCTATTACACTTGAATATATTTGCCCCATTGATACACTTGAATTTTTTGTTAGACTTTCGTCTATAAATCTTTCATAATGTCCTAAGTCTAAATCTGTTTCTGCCCCGTCATTTGTTACAAATACTTCTCCGTGTTCAGATGGACTCATGGTTCCTGGATCTACATTTATATATGGATCAAATTTTTGTATTGTTACCTTATATCCTCTATTTTTTAATAATCTCCCTAGTGATGCTGCTGTTATTCCTTTTCCTAGTCCTGATACTACTCCGCCTGTTACAAATACATATTTAGTGTTCATTTTTTCCTCCTTAAAAAACAAAAAACAGATTAAAAAAAAGGTTTTTTTTTTAATCTGTTTTGCGACTTCAAAAAATTATGTTCTTATTTTATCATTTTGTTTTTTATATTGCAAGCATATTTTTTTAATTTCTTTGTTTTACCGCTTCATACATTATTATGCCTGCTGATACTGATGCATTTAATGATGTTATTTTTCCTTTCATAGGTATTTTAACTAATATGTCTGAGTTTTCTTTTACTAATTTACTCATTCCAAAACCTTCACTTCCTATTATTATAGCTATATCACCTTTTAAGTCTTGATTATAGTAATATGTGCTCGCATCTCCATCTGTTCCTATTATCCATAGTCCTTCTTGTTTTAACTTTCTTATTGTTTCATTAATATTATTAACTCTTGCTATTTTCATGTGTTCAACAGCTCCTGCTGAAACTTTTGCAACTGTACTATTTACTGTAACTGTTCTTCTTTTAGGTATTATTATTCCATGCACTCCTGCTGTTTCTGCTGTTCTTATTATTGAGCCTAAGTTATGTGGATCTTCAATTCCATCTAATATTAGTATAAATGCATCTTCTTTTTTGCTTTTTGCAAAATCTAGTATATCTTCAACTTCGCAATAATTAAATGGTGGAACTACTGCTATTACTCCTTGGTGATTTTTTGTTTTTGACATAAAATCTAGTTTTGATTTTTCTACTTCTGTTACTACTACTTTATTTTCTTTTGCTACTGCTATTATTTTATTAATTGAACCATGTTTTTCCCCATTTTGCACAAATATTTTGTTGATATCTCTATCTGAATTTAATAATTCTATTACTGCATTTCTTCCTTCTACAATGTCATCATATTCGTTTTCATCTCTTTTTTCTCTTTTTGATTCGTACTTTGGATTATTTTGTTCTTTTCTAAAGTTATTCCTATTTTGATTTTTGTTATTTGTTCTCATCTTTTTTCCTTTCATGTTTTTCTTTTACTGGAATTAATAATTCTATTTCTTTTGCTTTACGCATTATTGTTCCTAAAATGTATAAAGCTATTGGTGCTATAACTAAAAATATTTGTAGTAAAATACTGCTTTTTACAGCTTCTAAATGTGTTATTGAGTAATATATTCCTAATACACATATTGGAATATACATAAGCAAATTATCGTGTTTATAGATAAAGAAGTTTGATAAAACAATTAAAATTACACCTAGGAGTTGTATGAATGTATTCAAAATATATATAATGTTCCCTGTTACCATACCTTTTAGCATATATGCAGCTATTGCTATTACTGCCATTGCTATACATGTTTTAGTAGATGCTTCTATTACTTTTGTTTTTATTACCATTATTAATACTATTAATAGTACTACTCCTCCAATTGCAATAAAAGTTTGATATTCTTCTTTTATTTCTATAAATTTTTTGAATTTTACTTTATCTTCATCTGAAAATATAGTGTAGTCTGTTGATTCTTCCTCAAGTTTTCTTTGTTTTTCTTCTTCTCTTTCTTTTTTTACACTTTCGGGTATTAATAAGTCTGGATTTATTGGTGTCTCATTTTCTGCTTTTCCTTTTGCAAAGCTGTTTTTAGTTAATATACATCCTTGTAATACTATAATTACTAATGTTAATAATATAATTATTTTATTAAGCTTTTTCATTTGTGACTCCTTTATTCTTCATCATCTAATTTTAATACAGCTAAGAATGCTTCTTGTGGTACTTCGACATTTCCTATTTGTCTCATCTTCTTCTTACCTTTTTTCTGTTTTTCTAGTAGCTTTTTCTTTCTTGTTATGTCTCCACCATAGCATTTTGCTAAAACGTCTTTTCTCATTGCTGATAGTGTTTCTCTTGCAATTATTTTTCCACTAACTACTGCTTGTATTGGAATTTCAAATAGTTGTCTTGGTATTACTGTTTTTAGTTTTTCTGCCATTTTTCTTCCTCTGGTATAGGCGCTATCTTTATGTACTATAAATGATAACGCATCTACTGCTTCATTATTTATATGTATGTCTAATTTTACAAGTTCAGATCTTTTATATTCTTTAAATTCATAATCTACTGATGCATATCCTTTTGTTTTTGATTTTAAGGTATCAAAGAAGTCATATATTATTTCATTTAGTGGTAAGTCATATTCTAAAGTTACTCTATTACTGTCTAAATATTTCATATCGATATATGTTCCTCTTCTTTTTTGACATATATCCATTACGTTTCCAACAAATTCTTTTGGTGTCATTATTTCTGCTTTCATTATTGGTTCTTCAATGTATTTTATTTCTTGAGTTACTGGCAAATCTGTAGGATTATATAATTCTAATTCTTCTCCATTAGTTTTATACACTTTATATATAACTGATGGTGCTGTTGTTATTAATCCTAAGTCAAACTCTCTTTCTAGTCTTTCTATTACTATTTCTAGATGTAGTAATCCTAAGAAACCGCATCTAAATCCAAATCCTAATGCTATTGAAGTTTCTGGTTCATATTCTAGTGCTGCATCATTTAGTTTTAATTTTTCTAAAGCGTCTTTTAAATTTTCATATTCGCTTCCATCTAATGGATACATTCCGCAATATACCATTGAATTTGCTTTTTTATATCCTGGTAGTGGCTCTTCTGCTGGTTTTTCAAAATTTGTTATAGTATCACCAACATGTAGATCTGATACATTTTTAATGCTTGCTGCTATGTATCCAACTTCTCCTGCTTTTAGCTCATTTGATGGAATATATTCACCTGCTCCAAAATATCCTACTTCTGTTACTGTAAAATGTTTTCCTGTTGCCATAAATAGGATTTCATCTCCTACTTTTACTGTTCCTTCTTTTATTCGAACATAGCTTATTGCTCCTTTATAGTTGTCATAAAAGGAGTCAAATATTAAACATTTTAATTTTTCACTTGGATTCCCTTCTGGTGCTGGAATATCTGTTACTATTCTTTCTAATACTTCATCAACGTTTAGTCCTGATTTGGCTGATATGCATGGTGCGTCCATAGCTGGTATTCCTATTATGTCTTCTATTTCTGCTTTTACTTCGTCTGGTCTTGCATTTGGCAAATCTACTTTGTTTATTACTGGCAATATTTCTAAATTATTATCTAGTGCTAAATATACATTTGCTAAGGTTTGCGCCTCTACTCCTTGACTTGAATCTACTACTAGTATTGCACCTTCGCATGCTGCTAAGCTTCTTGATACTTCATAATTAAAATCTACATGCCCGGGTGTATCTATTAAGTTTAGTATATATGTATTTCCGTCTTTAGCTTTATAGTTCATTCTTACTGCTTGTGATTTTATTGTTATTCCTCTTTCTTTTTCTATGTCCATGTTGTCTAGTACTTGGCTTTCCATTTCTCTTTGGCTAAGTACTCCTGTCATTTCTATAAGTCTATCTGCTAGTGTTGATTTTCCATGGTCGATATGAGCTATTATGCTAAAGTTTCTTATATATTTTTGATTGTCTTCCACAAATTTTCTCCTTGATTTATAATATGGCTTTAATTTTATCAGATTATAGCGTTTTTTTCAATAATAATAGCCATTCTAAATTTTAAATATTTATTCTTACACAAACATACTTTTTTAATAAATTGCGCTAGCTGCTAAGACTGTTAAATCTATGATTTTTACAGTCTTAGAAGTTAATTTAAAACTTGTTTTAAATTAACTTCCTTAAATTAGTGAGTGAAGTGCGAATTTGAGCAATTTACAATATAAAAACGAAGTTTTTTTATTCTGGAAATTGCGAAGAGCAAAATTTATTAAAATAAGTATGTTTGTGTAAGATATTGTTTTTACAAATTTAAAAGGGTTCTCTTTTTAAGAAAACCCTACAATATGAATATTTTATATTATAAACCAAATTGATCCTGCTGGTATTGCATACCAAATCCATAATACTGTAGCAAATAATAATGCATCATTTGCTTTATCACTTAATTGGTCACTTCCTTCTACTGTTACTGGAGTAAAGGCTGGTAATTTTGCATCTGATAAATCTAGTGCTTTTAATTTAGCTTTTGTTTTATTAAAGAATTCTACTACTTTATCTATTCCTTTATCAATTATAGTTCTATTTACTGGTATTTCATCTACATAAGTTACTCTAAACTGATCTATTTGTCCTACATCATAAAGTAACTTAAATTTTCTTTCTTCTCCTGGTTGCAAGTTTTCAAATGCTAAATATTTTTCTTGCATTAGTCTACCTTTGTAAAATGAATCTACTTTTACATATTTTTTATCTATAACCTTTTTAGATGTATTTTTTACTGTTCCTATAAAGTATCCTTGTCTTTTATTTGAATCAGCTCTTTCTACTGTAATTTCAAATCCGTCTGAAGATTTTTCAATATGTATATTTTCATTGCTTACTGTTTTATATGATTTTTGAATTAATAAATCTGATCCTATTGTCGAAAATATGAAAAATGCTATAATCCATAAGACATACTTACAGAATGTTTTCATTCTTTTCATAAGCACCCTCCTGTTTTCTTTTTACTTCATCTTTTTTAATTATACTACATTTAGCATCATTTGTAAATATTGGTATTACTATAGTAAGAGTTGTTTTATGTTTTTTTAAGTTATAATTTGATTGCTTTATTTAGTCCAATGGAATAGATATATGTTTCTTTTACCTTTTTGTTTAATGCTTCTTCTAATGCTTTTTTATAAATCTCTAGCTGTATTTTATATTTTTCTATTAATTCTTCTTCATTTTCTACATAGTCAGTTTTGTAATCTACTAAAGCTATTTCGTCATCTTTAGTTATATAGTATAAGTCTATAATACCTTGTACTAGTATATTTTCTTCATTTTCTGTATTATAAATTTCTTTTGTATTTATATATGTATAAAATGGTGTTTCTTTATATACTTGTTTTGCTGTTTGAATATTTTCGAAAAATTTTGATGTAACTATTTTGTATATTTTTTCACTATCTATTGACTCTTTTTGTAGTTTATTTATAATTTGTTTTTCGTATAAGTTTTCTATAAATTTTTCTATTTCTTGTTTTGTATATTTTTTTGAAAAGTCTAGTTTTTGCAATATTAAATGTATTAAAGTACCTTTTTCTGCTGATGTAAGCTTTTTCTTTTCTTCAATAAATTTAGGTTTTGTTTCTGCTGGTTCTTGTTTTGATATTTCTTTATTTTTTAGTTCTTTTATTTTTGTTACACTCATCTTGCTCTGGATACTTGTCATATCTTTATATTGATATTCCCAATTTAATATTTTGCTTATTTTTTCTAGTTCTTCTTCATCTTCAAAAATTGTTTTTATTTGTTTTTCTTCTTTTTTCTCTTCTTCTTTTAAAATATCTTTTCTTAAAACTTTATTTAATTGCATATATTCTTCGATATTTTTATGATTTAAGTATACTAATTCTAACCATCCTAGATAGCTTAAATCTTTTTTTAATAATAAATGATTTATTTTTCCATTTTCTTTTTCATAATTTTCTAGTAATTCTCTTTTTTGTTCTAATGATTTTTCTAAATCGTTTTCAACTCCAGTTATTATTAGCTTTTCTTTTGCTCTTGTTAATGCAACATATAAAATTCTCATTTCTTCTGCTATTGATTCTTCTTTTATTTTTAATTTTATAGCTTCTTTGGCTGCTGTTGTATATTCTATTTGTCTGTCATAATTTACGTATTGCATTCCTATACCTATATCTTGATGCATTAATATAGTATCTGTTAAGTCTTTTTGATTAAATTTTTTATTTGCTCTTGAAATAATTGCTATTGGAAATTCTAATCCTTTACTTTTATGGATACTCATTATTCTTACAACATTTTCATTTTCTCCAATTACTTTTGCTGATGCTAAATCACTATTATTGTTTTTTATTTTTTCCAAATATCGTATAAAGTTAAATAATCCTTTGAAGCTAATTTTTTCGTATTCTTTTGCTCTGTCAAATAGCATTTTTAAGTTTGCTTTTCTTACTTCTCCATTCGGCATTAATCTTACATAATTATAATAATCTGTTTCCTTATAAATTTTCCATATAAATTCGTTAAGTGGCAAATATTTTTCTTCTTCTCTCCACTTTTCTATTTTTTCTGTAAAGGCTTTTAGTTTTTCTTTTGTTTCTTGTTTTATTTTTTTTGAAATCAGTGCTTCTTTTATTGAATCATAGTAGTGTCCATCTTTTTTGCAAAGTCTAATTTCTATTAATTCATTATCTGTAAAATCACCAATTATTGATCTCATTACTGTAACAAGTGGTATATCTTTGTATGGATTATCTATTATTTTAAATAGAGATATTATATTCTTTATTTCTATTGATTCTAGATAATTGCTAGCTTGATCGCTAAATACTGGTATTTCTTGATTTGATAATTCTTTTTCAAAAATATTTGCAACATTTGAAGTTGCTCGTAAAAGAATTACTATATCTTTATATTTAATATCTCTATATCCTTTTTTTCTGTCATATACTTGATATTTATTATCTATTAAATCTCTGATTTTTTGAGCTACAAATTTTGCTTCTATTTCAGTTTTTTCTAATAATTCTTCTGTAGTTTCTTCCTCTTCTTTTTCTTCATCTGTTGTTTCTTCTTTTAACTCTATAATATCTAGTTCTGCTTTTCCTGCAAAATCGCATTCTTTTTCAGGTTCTTCATAGTTTGCACCTAAGTTTAGATATTCTGTTTCATTATATTCTATTTCTCCAAACTCTTTGCTCATGATATCTTCAAAAATAATATTAGTTACATCTAATATATTTTTTCTGCTTCTAAAGTTTTTAAATAGTTGTATTTTTTGTCCTAAGTCATTTGCTGTTATTCCATAGTTTTCGTATTTATTTAAAAATAGTTCTGGTTTTGCTTGTCTAAATCTGTATATACTTTGTTTTACATCTCCTACCATGAAAATATTTTTATCATTTGATATAGATGTTAATATGTATTCTTGAACTAAGTTACTATCTTGATATTCGTCTATTGCTATTTCTTGAAATTTTTCTTCATACTTTTTAGCTATTTCTGTTTTTTCATATGTTCCTTTTTCATTTTTTCTTAATAATATTTTTAGTGCATTATGTTCTATATCACTAAAATCCATAATATTTTTTTCTGATTTTTTTTCATTAAATTTTTCTATAAATTTAAATACTACTTCCTTTATTTTGTTTAAACTCTTATACATATCTTGCATATCTTTCATTGCTTCTTCTTCTGTGTATATAAAAGTTTTTTCTATTGCTTGATTTATTCTTTTTTTAGCTATATCTCTAGCTGTTTTACTTTCTTCTTTTAACTCGCTTATTACTTTTTTATCTGATTGCCATGTTTTAAATTTTAAGTTATTGGCTATTTCATATGCTGTATTCCAATTGTTTAAAGATTTTTCTAAATTTTCTAGCTGATTAATATCATCTGCTATTATTAACATACTTTTTGAAAGTTCTGGAACTTGTTCTAATTTTCTTTTATAAGTTTTTAATATTTGAATTGAATTTTGTAATTCATCTTTGAAATTTTTTAATAAAATTTTTGCCCATGCTGTTTCTGAAAATTTTTCTTTATTTGAATTAAAAATTTGTACTTTTTCTTCTAACCAATCTTCCGGAAAAGGCGCACTTTGTATAAAATTATAAATTTTTAGAATTATATTTTTTAAATTTTCGTCATCTTTATATCCACTATAATTTTCTATTAATTTTTGAAATTCTTCATCATTATTTAAATAAATTTCTTCAAATGTTTCTTCTAAGGCATCTTGTTTCAATAGTTCTAATTCAGTGTTATCAGCAATTCTAAAATTTGAAGATGCTCCTATTTCAAAGAAGTTATTTCTTATTACATCTAAACAAAAAGAATCTATTGTACATATACTAGCTTTATTTAGCAATATTATCTGTTTTCTTAATTGTTTATTTAATGGGTCTTTTTCTATTTGATTATATAATGCTGTTAATATTCTTTCTCTCATTTCTGATGCAGCAGCATTAGTAAAAGTTACTACTAATATTTTGTCTATATCTATTTTGTCGTCTATAATTTTTCTAATTATTCTTTCTACTAATACTGTTGTTTTTCCACTTCCTGCTGCGGCTGCTACTAATATATTGTTTCCTTTGTCTTGAATTGCACTTAATTGTTCTTTTGTCCAGGTAGTTCCCATCTTTTTATCCTTTCATTAATTTTTTCATTAAATCATCAATTTCTTTTTTTCTTTTTTCTGTATCTTTTTTGTCTATCTCAAATCTATTGCCTTGTAAAATTACACTGTCTCCTTCTTTTATTTCTTTTGGAAAGCTTGTTTTCTCGAATTCTTCCATTTTCTTTGTTTCTTGATTTTCACAAATTACTATATTTTTTTCTATTCTATCTACTATATATTTCATTTTCTCTCCTTATTATTTGTTATTATAGCAGTTTCTTTTCTCTATAACAACTATAAACTTATTCCGATAGCAAAAACGCAGGAGGTCCCGGCATTGCCGGGATCTCCTGCTGATACGCATTACTTCAATACAATAACGTTCTCCAGTATGATGACTGGAACCTCCACAAACTGCATCGTTTTTGCTACAGCATATGCTGTTTCCCCATCTATTAATATCAGGTTTGATGAGAGAATTAGCGGTCTAGGAAGTTTTTGGGTCTTTTGTGCAAAGTCAAGCATTTTCAGGTATTTATCGCTTCCTTCAGGCGTGACTTTACTGGCTTTTTCGACATATTCTAGTTTCAACATCTGAATCCATTTTCTAGGCATGTCGAATCCTTTTTTTACAAGGTACGGATTCCTTTTTTTGCGTTTTTTCCGGTTGACTGCATCGTGGTAGTACTTCTTCTTTTCTTCACGAGTTTTTAAGCTGTTCCATATCTTGAATTCGTACTGATTCATGTTTGATTTGTTACTATTGCAAGTTCCACAAGCTGGTGCAAGATTGTTTGTAATTGTCACTCCTCCAAAATCGGAAGGAAACATGTGATCAATTGTTATCTTATTCGCACTCACCTTTTTTTTGCAATAATAGCACTTAGTACGTCCTCTTAGCTGATATGCAAGCTCAATCATGATTTTTTCGAAATTGAAGTCTCCTTTCAGTTCCAAAACGCCGTCCCTTATCCGAGCGAAACTGTATTCGTTTAGCTTGCGCTCATACTTTTTTGGTAATTCAACAAGCATTTGAACACCTCCATAAGTTTGTGCTGTTAACGGGTTGCTAGTCATATACTAACACGATTTTTTTTGAAAATCAAGTTAGCTTTTAAATTTAATATAATTTGATTTTTAATCTATCTTATAATATAATTTTTTTATTCAATATTAAGGAGTTTTATTATGGTTCTTTTTGATTTACCAGTTTATCAATTTTTTATATCTTTTTTTACAATTAGTCCTTTTATGGTTAATGTAATGAAGTTTTTTACTTCTTTTGGTTCTACTATTTTTATTGTATGTGGAATTTTATCAGTTGTAATTTTATTTAAAGATAAAAAATATTTTTGGAATTTTGCTATTGCTAATGGTATTGGTGTAGTTTTAAATAATGTTATTAAGCTTATTGTTAGACGTCCTCGTCCTTCTGTTACTATGCCTTTTTCTTATGAAAAAAGTTTTAGTTTTCCTAGTGGTCATACTATGATGTCTACTATTTTCTATGGATTAATTATTTATTATGTTTATAAAAATATTAAGAATGAAAAGCTTAAATATTTTTTAGTTTCTATTCTTTCCTTAATTGTCGTTATGATTGGTATTAGTAGAATTTACTTAGGTGTTCACTATGCTACTGATGTTTTAGCTGCTTACATTTTAGGAATTGTCTACTTAGTTGCATACATCAAGATATCCAACAAATTATGGAATAAGAAACATAACTAATATATAAAAAAGTTATTATTAATGTTTTTAAAAGTTTGGGTGTCGCAGCCTTTTAAACGAATTTCATTCGTAGGCTGCTTCAATCGCATTCCACACTCTTTTCAAGAGTGTTCCATTTGTTCGCTCCGCACTTTTAAAACCCATTAATAATAACTTTTTTATTTTATTTTTTTACTTATTCCAATAAATTGTTGGATTAACTTTTTCACCATCTTTTGTCATTTCGAAATGTAAGTGAGCTCCTTCGGCAATCTCAAAACTTGCATTTTCTCCTACTGACGCAATAGTCTTTCCTTTTTCAACAACTTGTCCTTCTTGAACAAATTCAGCAGTCTGAAGATTTGAATATACTGTTTTAAATCCATCTTCATGTGCTAAAATAATAGTTAATCCATAACGTGGATCATTTTTTATAGATTCTACTGTGCCATCTTCTGCAGCTATTACTGGAGTTCCTTTTTCAGCCTTTATATCAACACCTAAATGAACAGTCCATTCTTCAAGAGTTTCAGAGTATATTAAATTCGATTCTGAATAGTCCTTGTAAATTTCCCCTTCTAGTGGCACTACAAATTTCAATTCTTTTTTTACAGGTTCAGATATTTTTTCTTCAGCTATTACATTACTATTAGTTGTGTTTGTAACTGTTTTCATTGATGTATTGATTGCTATTTTTTCAGTTTCATTTACTTGATTTGCCTCTGTTACTTCTGTTATGTTTTTATCATCAGATTGACTTACTAAGCTTGCATCAAATGAATTTATCGACTCTAGTTCTGATATTTTTTGTTTAGCCTCTTGTTTAGTTTTATAGCCTGATAGCGTAAATATTAAGATTAGCAAGACTGCTAAGCTACATACTCCTGCTATATACAATATTTTTTTCTTCTCTAATTCGCTTTTCGCATATCTTTTTCCTCTACTCATACTGTTTCCTCCTATAAATTCTTTATTACAAGTATTTCCACTTTTTTAATAAATATACGAGAAGAGTCTTTAATTATTTATTTTATATTTTTTATTTCTACTCCTTTATAAAAATGCTGTATTATCTCTTTATAATTTTTACCTTGTTTTGCTAAAGTATTACTACCTGTTTGACTCATTCCTACTCCATGCCCATAACCTAATACACTAAATTTTACTGTATTATCTATAATTTCAAATGTAAAATTTGATGATTTTAATTCAAAAATTTTTCTTGCTTCTACTCCAGCTATATTTTTATTTCCTATTTTTAATGTTTTAATTCTTCCTCCTTCTGTATATTCTAAAATTTCTATACAGTTTGCTTCTTGCCAATTAATTTGAAAATCTGGATATGCTGTTTTCATTTTTTCTATTATTTGATTTTTAGTATATTCTACTGAAGAATAAAACTGACTATATTCATCTTCCCCGAACTGTCTCTACTGCTTGCAAATAAGGATACCCACTTCCTCCCCATACATTAATTGGTAATTCTGTTTTTCCTCCACTATTTGAATGAAAAAAGGCATCTATTGGCTTTCCTTCGTAGGTTATTATGTCTCCAGCTGATGCATATACTGCTTCTCTTAGCTTATTCCATTTTTCTTCTTGATTTGAATCCCATCTTTCAAATCTTTTTTCTTTTGATACCCATGCTTGGCAGCAATTTGAATCATCACATATATCATTTTCAGCATGCTTTTTACCATTTTCAATTTGATATAAGGTATATGTTCTTGCGACCGTTGCTTGAGCTTTTAGTGCTTCTAATTCATAGTCTACAGGCATTTCAGCTGCAACTACATTTACTAAGTATTCGTCTAATTCAACATTTTCTGATTTATTTTCTTGCTTATGTAACAAATTTATTGTTCTGTATTTGACATTATAGTCTATCTCTTCTTTTTTTACTTCTATGTTAATTTGCTCTGCTTTATTTTCAATTATAAATTTTTGTGTAAGCATTAATGGCAGAACTATTATAGCTACTATTATCAATACACAAAATATTAATATGTAACTTTTTAATATTTTCATTATTATATTTTTCACAATCTCTCTTTTATATTCTCCCTCATTTTTAGTAAAATATTTTTTTCTATTCTGGAAATTTGTACTTGACTAGTATTTAATTTTTGTGCAATTTCACTTTGAGTTTTTCCATAAAAATATCTTAAAATTATTATTTGTTTTTCTTTTTCATTTAGCTTTTTTATTTCATCTTTTAAAATAATATTTCTTATAGTTTCATTTTCATGACTTTCTACTTTTATTTGTTTTATTGTACTTGTATCTTTTTCTCCTTCTTCATTTTCATCTTCAATTGATTTAATTGCTTTGTCTGATTCCATTGCTAATATTATATTTTCTTTCGTTTCTTTTAATTCTTTTTCGATAGCTTCTATTGATAGTTCTTTTCCTATTTTTTCATATTCTTTTTCTAACATCTTTATTTTTGTATTTAGTTCTTTTAAACTACGGCTTACTTTTACTGTTCCATCGTCTCTTAAAAATCTTTTTATTTCTCCAATTATATAAGGAACTGCAAATGTTGATAATTGTACATTATAATTTTTGTCAAATCTTTTTATTGATTTTATAAAGCCCATTGCACCTATTTGAAACAAATCCTCTGTTTCGTATTTATTATTTTGAAATCTTTTTACTATACTCCATATTAATCTTTCATTTTTTTCTACAATTCTATTAAACTTTTCTTCATCTCCATTTTGTGCTTCCAAGATTTCTTGAATTGTAGTTTCACACAAAATTTTATCTCCTTATTCTTCTAATAAATTTTCTTCTTTCGAAATTACTTTTTTCATTGTTATCTTGGTTCCAAGCCCGACTATAGATTCAACTTTTAGCTCATCCATAAAGTTTTCTACTATTGTAAATCCCATACCTGATCTTTCAAGCTCTGCCTTAGAAGTATATAATGGCTTCCTAGCCATTTCTATATCTTCAATTCCTTTTCCTGTGTCCGAAATCTCTATTGTAATTGTATTATCTTTTATATAACTATGTATTTTTATGATTTCATCACTAGTATCATATGCATGGATAATTGAATTTGTAACTATTTCTGATACTGCTGTTTTTATATCTGATATTTCTTCAATATTTGGATCTAATTGTGCTGCAAAAGCCGCAATAGTTATTCTTGCGAATGATTCATTACTAGATTTGCTTAAAAACTCTAGCTTCATTTCGTTATCATACGATTTTTTCATTTTCTTTTTCCTCCTCTATAATTGGTATTATCTTTAATACTCCTGTCATTTCAAATATTTTTTTTATGTTTTCTTTTACATTTCTCATTTCCAATTTTGCACCAATCATAGATGCTATTTTATATCTACCTATTACCATTCCTATTCCCGCACTATCCATAAATACGACGTTATTAAAATCAAGTATAACTCTTTTAGGATTACGTCTTTGAATTTCATAATCTGCTTCCCTCCTTAAATTTCCAGCCATATGATGGTCAATTTCTTCTTCAATCTTCAATGTTAATATTTTTTCCTGTTCATCAAAATTTATTCTCATCTTTTCTCCTTGTAATTTTTTTCTATATTTATATTCGATTTTTAGGACAAGTTTTCCTTTGGCGAAATTTGGGAGATTTTTGCCATTTTTCGACACCATTTTTTGACAAAAAATATATAAAAATTTTTGTATAATTTGTTTATATTCGATTGACGTACGCAAAAACGTATGTTACAATTAGTTTGTAAGGAGGGTTTGCTATGACAAACGTAAATATTACAAATTTTAGAAAAGATATATATGAATTATTAGAACAAACTATTAAATATAATGAACCTTTACATATTTCTACTAAAAATGGAAATGCTATTGTTCTTTCTGAAGAAGATTACAACAATTTGATTGAAACCCTTTATGTTTCATCAATTCCTGAATTAAAAAAAGATGTTGTTGAAGGTTTAAAAGAAGATATAAAAGATTGCGTTGATGAAGATGAGGTGAAATGGTAGATTGTATAAAATCGTTTATAGAAAACAGGTATTAAAAGATATTCCAAAATTAAAATCGGTTGGATTAAGTGATAAAGCTAAAAATTTAATTGATATTTTAAAAGTAGATCCTTTTAAAAATCCACCACCTTATGAAAAACTTGTTGGCGATTTGCAAGGTGCTTATTCTCGAAGAATTAATATTCAGCATAGATTAATCTACCAGATATATGAAGAAGAGAAAATAATTAAAATAATTAGTGTATGGTCACATTACGAAAATTCTTAGATACATTATTTTTCTTAATTAATAAAAAAACTGGTCAGTGGTGAAATCTCCATTGACCAGTTTTTATTTTTTTATTTCATTTTTTCTAATTTTTGAATTACACTTTCTAGAAGTTCTTTGTAATTTGCAAGTTTATTTTTTTCTTCTTGTATTTTTGCTTCTGGTGCTTTATTTACGAAACCTGGATTTGAAAGCATTTTTTCTCCTCTTTGTACTTCTGCTTCTAGCTTTTTCTTTTCACTTTCTAGTCTTTTCTTTTCCTCTTCTATATCTACAAGTTCTTCAAATGGTATATGAACTTCCATATTTTTAGAAATTATTGCTACTGCATTTTCTGGTATGTCTTTTGCATCTTCTCTAATTTCTATTTCGTTTGCATATCCAAGTTTTTCTAAGAAATCTTTTGATTTTTCTATTTCTTGTTTTGCTGTCTTTGTTACGAAAATTAATTTTGATTTTTTGCTTGGATGTACATTCATTTTGCTTCTTACATTTCTTATTTCTACTATTATGTTCATTATTTCAGATGTTGTTTCTTCTTCTTTTGCAAAATTTAATTTCTCGCTGTATTTTGGAAATTCTGACATCATTATGCTTTCTTCTTTATGATATAATTTTGAATATATTTCTTCTGTTATAAATGGCATGAATGGATGCAATAGTTTTAAACTTGTGCATAAGCAGTGGTTTAAAATATACTGAACTGTATATCTTGATTCGTTTTCTTTATCCCATAAACGTGGTTTTACTATTTCAATATACCAATCACAAAAATCATTTCTAATAAAGTCATATATTTTTTGAAGTGCTACTCCTAAGTCATATTTTTCAATATTTTCAGTTACTTCTTTTGTTAATGTGTTTAATTTAGAAATTATCCATTTATCTACGTCTATCATTTTTGATATGTCTAATTCTTCTATACTGTTTTCTTTAAAGTTTTCTATATCTTCTAATTGCATTAATACGAATTTAGATGCATTCCATAATTTATTTGCGAAGTTACTTGCTGATTCTACTTTGTCATTGCTATAGCGTATATCATTTCCTGGTGTTGTTCCTATTATTAGTGACATTCTCAAGCTGTCTGTTCCATATTCATCTATTACGTCTAGTGGATCTACTCCATTTCCTAATGTTTTTGACATTTTTCTTCCTTGATTGTCTCTTACAATTCCATGTACTAATACGTCTTCAAACGGCTCTATGTCTGTTAGTTCTAATCCTTGTGTCATCATTCTTGAAATCCAGAAAGTTATAATATCAAATCCTGTTACTAGTGTTTGTGTTGGGTAAAAATCCTTATAATCTTGACTTTCTGTATTTGGCCATCCTAATGTTGAAAATGGCCATAATGCTGATGAAAACCATGTATCTAATGTATCTGGATCTTGCTCTAATTTAGTACTTCCACATTTTTGGCATTTTTCAGGAGCTTCTTTAGCTACATTTATATGATTACAATCTTGGCAATAATATGCTGGTATTCTATGTCCCCACCATAGTTGACGTGATATACACCAGTCTTGTATATTGTCTAACCAATTGAAATATTGTTTTTCATATCTTTGTGGTACGAATTTTGTTTTTCCGCATCGTACACTATCAGCTGCTCTTTTTGCCATGTCTTTCATATTTACAAACCATTGCTCTGATACTTTTGGCTCTATTGTATTTTTACATCTTTCACATTTTGCAACATTATGTGTATATTCTTCTGTTTTTACTAAAGCTCCTATCTCTTCTAGTTTTGCTACAATTTTTTCTCTTGCTTCTAGTAAATCCATTCCTTTATATTCTGGAACTAGATCTCCCATTTTGAAATGTTCATCAAATACTTCTATTATTTCTAGATTATGTCTTATTCCTGCTTGATAATCGTTCATGTCATGTGCTGGAGTAATTTTAACACATCCTGTTCCAAATTCTTTTTCTACAAATTCATCTGCTATTATAGGAATTTCTTTATTCATTATTGGTAAAATACATGTTTTTCCTACTAAATCTTTGTATCTTTTGTCTTCTGGATGTACTGCTACAGCTGTATCTCCTAACATTGTCTCTGGTCTTGTTGTTGCAACTTCAATATATTTATCATCACTTCCTGTGATTTTATATCTTATATGCCATAAGTGTGAAGGTTCTTCTTTATATTCAACTTCTGCATCTGATATTGAAGTATTGCAGCTTGTGCACCAGTTTACCATTCTTGTTCCTTTATAGATTAATCCTTTTTCGTATAGTCTTAAAAATTGTTCTAAAACAGCATCTGACATTCCTTCATCTAAAGTAAATCTGTTTCTTTCCCAATCACATGAGCATCCTAATTTCTTTTGTTGCTTTTGGATTATTCCTCCATATTCATGTGTCCAATTCCATGCTTCTTCTAAGAATTTCTCTCTTCCTAAATCTTGTTTTGAAATTCCTTTTGCTTTTAATTTTTGAACTACTTTCATTTCTGTTGATATTGCTGCATGGTCTGATCCTGGAAGCCATAGTGTTCTATAACCTTGCATTCTTTTAAATCTTATTAATATATCTTGTATTGTATCATCTAATGCATGCCCCATATGTAGCTTTCCTGTAACGTTTGGTGGTGGCATCATTATACAATATGTTTCTTGACCTTTATTTTCTGCTGGTCTAAAATATCCGTTTTTTTCCCAATTTTCATATATTTTCTCTTCAAAATCTTTGGGATTTAATTTGTCATTTAATTTATGTTCCATTTTTTCCTCCTATTCATAAAATTTTATTTTATATTTACATTTGAATTTTTCTTTTGGGTTTATTCCTATTATTTTCTTTTTCTCTTCAAATATTCCACTGCTTTCCTTATGGTCTGCTATATTGTACCATGGTTCTAGACAGACGAATGGTGCTCCTTTTTTTGACCATATTGCTAAATATGGAAATCCTGTAAAATCAAATTCTATTAATGTTTTTTCTTCTTCTTTCAAATATACTTTATTTGATTTTATATTTTGCATTATTATTGCATCATTTTCAAAAGAATTTTCATTTAAAATAATCTTATTATCAGTTATTACTTCTTCTTTTACTTTTGCTTTTGAAATTAGTCCGTTTTCTAATTCTAATATTCCGATTTCATCTTCTTCTTTTTCAAATTCTATACTGCACTTTCCATTTGAATAGTCACATTTAAAGGCTGGATGTCCGCCTATTCCGAAGAAAATATTTTTGTTATCTGTGTTTTCTACCTCATAACTTACTATTAGTGTGTCTTCTTTTATTTGATATTTTACTGTTAGTTCAAATTGATATGGATATTTTCTTAAAGTTTCCTCATTTGCTTTTAATTTGTATTCTTTTAAAAGTTCTTTGTCTTTGATACATTCAAATTTCATATCTCTAGCAAATCCGTGTTGTCCCATTTCATAGTTTTTGTCTTCAATTATTGTTTTATTATCTTTTAGTTTTCCTACTATGGGAAATAATATCGGTGCTTGTCTGTTCCAGTATTCTTTTCCATCATGTAATTTTTCTATTCCATTTAGTTTTATACTTGTGAGTTCTGCTCCTTCTGTTTTAGCTGTTATTTGTAACATTTTTTCCTCCATTATATTGTTAATAGTATCTTCAAGAACAATAGTGGGCTGATAAAAATTTGCTAAACTTTAATAAGCAACGTTCAGCCCACGTTTAATTGTTCGTCCGCGAAAATTCTGAAAGAATTTTCTGTGGAATGTATTTATATTATAGGAAGTTCGGAGAACTTTCCTATAATATAAAAAAAACTACCCTCTGCTATACTAGCAAAGGGTAATCTATATTACGGTACCACCTTTAATTTTTACTTTTCATAGATTTTAACGTATCTGACACGGACATAATTACTTTTTATTTTCACTATATCAACTCCAAAGCTACCTTCCATCTATTTTACTATAGAAGCTTTCAGCGTAATCACTTCTTTCTCTTTTAATAGTAAGTTATAAATGTACTCCTCTTTTTCATAGTTTTTAAATATGTTTTATATTATACTACTATTTTTTCAGTTTTTCAATACTTTATCTATATATCCTATATAGTTTTTGGTCTACTCCTTCTACACCTTCAAATATTATTTCATGATTTGTATATCCAGTTTTTTCTAATACTTCATTTAATACCTTATCTGGATTCATAGTCTTATTTACGCTCAAGATGAACTCGTTCTTGTCTTTTAATTCTTCGTCATCGATTAAAGTATCTAGCTCTGTATCATATAATATTAATGTTTTATTATATTTCATAAATTCTGGAATGGCTTGTATATGGTTAAAATATGAATATCCTACATATACTAAGTCATTTTCTTTATACTCTTCTGCTATTTCAATATATTTATTATATCCTTTATATAAGCATATAGGTTGTTCTGTTAAAAATCCATATCCTGTTAAAACTATTAATCCTGCTACAGCAACCATTTTATTGTATGTTTCGTTTTCAAAGATTGTACTTATTGCCATAGCTATAAGTATTGCTATTATTGGTAATATATTCATAACATATCTTAACTCTAAAAACTCTGCAAGTATTGCTGTTGCTATTATATATAGAATTGTTGGCAATATTATTATTGTCATTAGCCCTCTTTCTTTTTTACGTTTAATCACTATTGATAAAAGAGCTATTGCAAATAATGCTAATACTATTTCAAAATCGCTTCCAAAATATTTTAATATTAATTTGAAATATTCAAATGTTTTTTCAAAATAATTTGTTTGTCTAAAAACTGTTATTCTTCTATCCGAAAATAACATATGTCCTATTGAAAATGGGAATATTAATAATCCTATAACTGCTGATATTACTAATATTGCTATATATTTTCTCATGTCTTTATATTGTTTATTTGATATATATAAACAAATCATTACTATACTTACTAAAGCTGCGTAAATCGCAAAGAAGTATTGGGTTAAAAATCCTAGTATTGCTACTATTGCTAGGCTAAATCCCATTTTTTTATTTATCTTTAATCCACTTTTAAATATTTTTATATTTATATATAAATATGCCAGTGTAAAGAATGTAAGCATCATATACATTCTCATAAAAATTACTGTTGATATTGCTCCTACACTTAGTCCATACAAAACTACCGCTAAAAATGCTTCTGCTTTTTTTCCGTAGCAAGTTTAATATTTTCCAAATTAATATACATGTTCCTATAAAGAAGACTATATTTATAGAAAAAATTATGTATTTTGAAAATGTATTATTAAAAATTGATGATACTGTATGTACTAACATATAAAATAGTGGTGGGTGAACGTCTTGTACTTGATTATAATATACTGATGCATAATTAAATCTATTATTTTGTGCTTTTACATAATTTTGAGCTTCTTCTTTTGTTTTCCAACTGTGCTCTGGTAGCTCATCTAAAACTGCTTTTTCATATTTTTCTCTTTCTTCGGGATGGTCTAAAAAATAATATTTTAATTGCTTAAAACTTTCTACTATATTTTTACCTTCTACTACTTCTTCTTTTATTAGTTTATTTGTTCCTGCATCTTGTTTATATGCCCAATATATATTATTAAATGCACTGTTTGAAGAGCCAAATGAGAATATTTCATCACAATGATATCCTTCTTTTTGATTTACAAAAAACAGCATTATAAAACATAGTACAGTTATTATTAATGCTAATATCATCTTTTCTTTTTTTGTTTCTTTAGTTGTAGTTAATTTTATGTCATTAGTGTTTGTTGTTGCTATTCCGGTTTGTTTTATTTCTTTTTTATAATCGCTTAATCTTTTTTTAGAAATCTCAGATATCATTTTAAATAGTTTTTCTTTATCTAAAATTTCTAGTTCTCCTTCTTTAAATTGAACACAATCTTTAATTTCCTCAGGTATACTTATAGAATACTTTTCTATAAGTTCTTTGTTAGTTATATCATATTCATTATATAGTCTCCTATCATGGTTTGGAAAATATTGATTATAAAATAGATAATCTACAATTAAGTGTAAAAAATATCCTTCCATATAACAACTGTTTATTTTATTTTCTTTTATAAATTTCTTTAAATTAACGTCTGAACTCCCTGTTTGAGTATAATGAGTTTCTTTTTTATCATTTGTTGAAAGTAAATCTGGTGCTAAGCTTCCTTTTAAAAATTCATCTTCATTTTTCACTCTAAAATTTCTGATGTATTCTTTTGCTACAGCTAAATGAATTACATATCCTGGCATTTATTTTTCTCCTATTTCAATCTAGAACTATACTATCATCTTTTTAGCTTTATTTCAATAATATTTAATACTAACGTTCTTCTTCTTGGCTTTTTTGTTTCATTAATTCTTCTATCTTTTTTGATAATTCATAAAATATAAGATTAGTTTCTTTTTGCGGTTGCATATTAGATATATCAACTGCTATCCCTAACTGATTTTCGTCTGGCGTTTGTTTTATTTCAACTCCAGGTACGTCGCTTTCTAGTCTACTCATATATGCTAAAAATTTATTAGTTATTGTATATTGTATTCTTTGATGATTATTCATTTCAGAATCTATCTTTTTTAAAAATTCTCTTTTTTCTTTTTTAGAAGTTGTTTCTGTTTCTAATTGCCCTGCTATTTCTCTTGCTTTTGCAAGCATTCCTAATTCTTTTCCTTCATATCTTAATGGCAAAAAATCTGGCATTATTACTCTAGTTATTCCTTTTTGTTTTAACATACATAAAAATGTAAATAGACTTATATATGCATATGGTTCTTGTTTTGCATATACATTTTTATACCCTTCTGGTATATTCTCCATATTATTTACTTGATATCTGCTTCTATTTACTTTTTTCATTTCTGGTGATGGCTTTTCATCTTCTTTGTAGCCTTGTATTCCATAAATATATGCTACTTTATCTGAAATTCCATATGCTACTCTAGGTAACTTCTTTTGTTGTACTTTTCCGCTACTATCTGATACTTCTACTGTAAATAGTATAGCATCTGGTGTTTCTTGAAATTCTTCTTGTTCTTCTTTTCTTATTTCTATACTACAGTTTCTAAGTGTTTGAAGCTTTTTTATTGTCTTTCCATCTATAAATTCTTCAAAAGTGTTATCTCTTATAAAATCTGCATATCTTCTAACTAAATTCATTGGTTTTTCATAGTCTTCTTTTGTTGCATTTAACCATATAATTGCTATCGCATGTGCCAATTTGTCGTCATTGTTTTGGCAATTTGTTATTGGGTTTGCCCAATATTTTTCACTTGAAAAATATTCTTTAACATAGCCTTCCATTGCTTCTTCAAATGCTTGTAAATTATTATTTCTTAAATCAATTACGGGTACTTCTTGATTGATTATTACTTCTTTTTCATCAGTTTTATAATTTATTGGCATATGGTAAGTTTTGCTTCCTATATCTACTAAATTTTTTCCAGCAACTTTTTCAAAGAATGCCTTCATTATTGTTTTTTTACTTGGAGTTTTATTATCACTCAAATTCAATGTTTTCTCCTCCTACTATTTCTTTAAATTGATTTAATATTTCCTCTGTTAAATAAATAGCTCCACATGACTTTTTCTGCTTTTTATCTATAACATTAATTTTCATATTTACTTTATCACCTGAAAAGAATATTATTGCACCTTTTAATTTTTCTTTTGCTTCATCTGATAATTCTGTTATATCTATGTTAATTGCTGTTTTTTTATCGCCACTATTCTCTTCTGAAAATTCTTTTATGTTTTGTACTATTATTCTAGCATCTTCATCTTCTTTTATACTTAATCTTCCTTCTACTAAAACAATATTTTCTTCATGTAAGATTGTATCACATCTTGAATACGTACTATCAAACACTACTATTTCAACGCTTCCATATAAATCTTCAACTGTTACGAAAGCCATTATTGTGTTTCTTTTAGTGTATTTTTTCTTTACACTTGCTATTGTTCCTGCATATTTTACCGCTTGTCCATCTTTAAAGTTACTTGTATTTTCTCCATTTAAGTCTTTTATTTGTATCGAATTTATATTTGTTTGTTTTGCTATTGCTTCTTCTAATTTTTCTAGTGGATGCCCTGAAATGTATATACCTAACATTTCTTTTTCATGTGATAATATTTCTTTTTTATCTAATTCTTCTAAAACTGTATATTGATATTTTACAGTTTCTTCTGGCTCTACTAAGTCAAACATTGTTACTTGGTTTGCTATTGAATTTCTTCCTTGATTATTTATTGTATCTAATATTTTTTCAAAAGAGGCTAATAATGTTGCTCTCGTTTGATTCATTTCATCAAAGCATCCTGCTTTTATAAGGCATTCTACGCATTTTTTATTTACAGTTCCTGACGCTATTCTTTCACAAAAATCTGTAAATGATTTGAAATCTCCTTTTTCTTCTCTTTCTTTTATAACTGTCTCTATTGCAGCTACTCCAACATTTTTTATACTTCCTAAACCAAATCTAATTTTTCCATCTTGAACTGTAAATTTTGTAAAACTTTTATTTATGTCTGGTTTTAAAATTTCTATATTTAATCTTTTACATTCATATATGTATACTGGTACTTTATCTAAATTTCCTAAAAAACTATTTAATGTTGCTGCCATGAACTCTGCTGGATAATAAGTTTTTAAATATGCTGTTTGATATGATACTACTGAATATGCTGCTGCGTGAGATTTATTGAATGCGTATTTTGCGAATTCTGACATTTCATCAAATATTTTATCTGCTGATTCGGCGTCTATTCCATTTCTAACGCAACCTGGTATTACAATATTTCCGTCTTCATCAACTTGTCCATTTATAAAATATTCTCTTTCTTTTGCCATTACATCTAGCTTCTTTTTTCCCATTGCTCTTCTAACTAAGTCAGCTCTTCCTAGTGAATATCCTGCAAGTTCTCGTACTATTTGCATAACTTGTTCTTGATATACCATACATCCATAAGTTACATTTAGTATCGGTTCTAATGATTTATGTGTGTATACATTATGTCCTGGATTTTGTTTTCCTTTAACATACCTTGGGATTTGATCCATTGGTCCAGGTCTATATAGTGAAACACCTGCTATTATATCTTCTAAACAGTCTGGTTTTAAGTCTTTCATGAAATTTGTCATTCCTTGACTTTCAAATTGGAATATTCCTACACTGTCTCCTGATGCCCATAATTTATATACTTTTGGATCATTCATATCTTTGTCATATTCTACTGTTATTCCTCTGTTTTCTTTGACTAGTTTTTCTGTATCTGAAATTACTGTTAGTGTTCTTAATCCTAAAAAGTCCATTTTTAATAAACCTAATTCTTCTAATAGGTTCATTGTGTATTGTGTTGATATATTTCCATCATTTACATATAGTGGTACATATGTATCTACTGGATCTTTTGTTATAACTATACCACAAGCATGTGTTGAAGCTTGTCTTGGTAGACCTTCTAGTTTTATTGCTATATCTAAAATCTTTTTTACGTCGCTGTCAGCGTCATATAATTCTTTTAATTCTCTATTTTGTTCTAATGCTTTTGGAATTGTTATATGTACTTCCATTGGTATCATTTTTGCTAGTTTGTCTGTTTCTGAATATGGATAATCCATAACTCTTCCAACGTCTCTTATAACCATTCTGGCTGCCATTGTTCCAAAAGTTATAATCTGTGATACATGGTCTTTTCCATACTTTCTTTCAACGTATTCTATTACTTCTCCTCTTCTTTCATAGCAGAAGTCAACGTCAAAATCTGGCATACTAATTCTATCTGGATTTAAAAATCTTTCGAAAATTAATCCATATTTTATTGGGTCAATATCTGTTATACCTATTGCATATGCTGCTATAGATCCTGCTCCTGAGCCACGTCCTGGACCTACTGGTATGCCTACTGATTTTGCATAATTAATATAATCCCATACAATTAAGAAGTAATCTACATATCCCATTTTATCTATTACAGAGATTTCATATTCTAATCTTTGCATTACTTCTTCTGTAGGATTTTCTCCATATCTTTTATGTATTCCTTTGTAGCATAAATCTTTAAAATAATCTAAATGTGTTTCAAATTCTTCTGGTACATCATAATTTGGAAGTTTAGTTACTCCAAATTCAAAATCATAATTACATTTATCTGCTATTTTTACTGTATTTTCAATTGCTTCTGGGAATTCTGAAAAATAGTCTGCCATCTCTTGTGGTGATTTTATATAAAATTCTTCTGTCTCGAATCTCATTCTTTCTTCATCAGACATTCTTTTTCCTGTTTGTATGCATAGTAATACTTCATGAAAATAGCTGTCTTCTTTTTTTAAATAATGTGCATCATTTGTAGCCACTAGTGGTATATCTAGTTTTTTTGCTATTTGAATCAGTTTTTGATTTACCATTATTTGTTGTCTTAATCCATTATGTTGTATTTCAATATAGTAGTCGTCTTTAAATAGATTTTTATGCCACATTGCAATTTCTTCTGCTTTTTCTATATCGTCTTTTATAATTGCTTGGCTTAGGCTTCCTGCTAAACATGCACTTAAACAAATTAGTCCTTCACTATATTTTTCTAATATCTCTAAATCTATTCTAGGTTTATAGTAAAAACCTTCTACAAATGATAGTGATACTAATTTGGCCAAATTTTGATATCCTGTTTTATTTTTAGCTAGTAAAATTAAATGGTTATATCCTTGGTCTCTTCCTGCTTCTTTATCAAATCTTGAATTTGGTGCTACATATACTTCGCATCCAATTATTGGTTTAATATCATTCTTTTTACATTCTTTATAAAAGTCTACTGCTCCATACATAACGCCATGGTCAGTAAGAGCAATAGCTTTCATTCCTAGCTCTTTTGCTCTTACTGGCAAATCTTTTATTCTACTCATTCCATCTAATAAGCTATATTCACTGTGGACGTGTAAATGTACAAAATCTGGCATTTTTTTATTGCTCCTTATAATAGTTTTATACTTTCTTCCAAATCTTTATTTTGAACTTTTGGTATTGATGTTACTTCAAATTTTGAAATTTTGTCTCCAAATTGTATTTCTACAATGTCTCCTACTTTTACATCATAACTTGGTTTTACGATTTTTCCATTTACTGAAATTCTTCCGTTATCTGCAACTTCATTTGCAACTGTTCTTCTTTTTATTACTCTGCTCATTTTTAAAAATTTATCTATTCGCATTTTTTTCCTCTATCTTTTATATTTTTACATTTTTTATATCATATTTTCAGCATTTCTACAATAGAAGTTTTCTTTTAAAATACTCTTCTTCTACATCCGCAATTGTTTGAATTACTGTTGTTATTTGTATTATTAGTACATCCGCAAGAACTTATATCACTTATAGTAGCTATATTATTAGAGCATCCGCAGCCATTTTGATTATTTGTCCATTGTTTTGTTATCCATGCTACTATAAATGCTAATATAGTGTATAAAATTGTAAATATTAAAAATGTTTCATCTGCTACTGCAAAGGTAAATATTAAGAGAATTGAAAATACTATTCCTGCTATTTTTATTGGACAATTTATCAATGTTTCGAATATTATTGATAATATTATAATTGCAATTGGAAGGGCAAAGTATAATAGTAATATATTACTCATAGTTTTCTCCTTTTTATTTGTTTGATATATAATATTCGAAAGTTTTAATTTTGTGATAATTTTATTTATATTTAGTATTCATCAATTAAAATAAGAAAGATAATACTATTTCAAAATTTTGCTCTTCGCAATCTCCGAATAAAAAACTCCGTTTTTATATTGTAGATTGCTCAAATTCGCACTTCAGAAAACTATGTTTTCTTTCGTTTGGTCGCTAGCGCAATTTTAAAATAGTATTTATCTTTCTTATTTTTTACAGTATGTTAAGTATAAATAAAATTTTCCACTTATTTATTTTATCATATTTTAATATTCAACTTTTAATAAGTATAATCCATGTGGTGGTAATGTCTTCCCAGCTTTTGTTCTATCTTTTGATTCTATTATCTCAGATATTTCTTCTGGCTTTATTTTTTCTAATCCAACATCAACTAATGTTCCAGCTATTATTCTTACCATATTATAAAGGAATCCATTTCCTGTTACTTCTATTATTATTCTTTCCCCCTCTTGTTTTACTTCTCCTTTATAAATAGTTCTTATACTACTTTTACTACTAGTTCCGCTAGCTTTAAATCCTTTAAAATCATGTTCTCCTTCAAAAAACTTTACTGCTTCTTGCATTTTTTTAACATCTAATTTCATTGGTATATGATATTCTAATCCTCTGTAAATAGCTGTGCCATTTTCTGAATTATTTATTATGTATCTATATGTTTTAGATTTCACTGAATATCTGCTATGAAACTTTTCATCTACTTCTTCTGCTGATTTTATCACTATACTTTTTTTCAATTTTGAGTTAATGGCTTTAGCAATTTTTTCTATTGGTATTTGTGAATCTGTTTTAAAATTTGCTGTTTGTCCTAAACTATGTACTCCTGCATCTGTTCTTCCTGATGCTGTTAAATCTACTTTTTCTCCTGTTATTTCTTCTATTGCTTTTTCGATTTCTCCTTGTATATTTAATTTAGTTGGTTGTTTTTGCCAGCCATTAAAAGATTTTCCGTCATATTCTATTATTAGTTTTATATTTCTCATTTAATTTCTTCTTTCTTTTATTATCATTTTTCATGAAAATTATAGCATTTTATCCACATTTTATCAAATTTTTGTTAATTTTTTATATTGTATTTGCTTTCCTTTTATACGTATTATATAATGTAAAAAATTTATTAGGAGCTTTTTATTATGTCTATAAAATTAGTTGCTAGTGACTTAGATGGTACTATTATCAGCGAAAATAATTTTATAAATCAATCTAATTTTGAGGCTATTGATATGATGAATAGTCATAATATTGACTTTGCCATTTGTACGGGGAAATCTTATTCAGTAAGTAAAAATGTGTGCGATAAGTGTAAGGCTACTTATGGTATTTTTAATAATGGTTCTCAAATTTATAATTTGAAAACAGGTGCTCCTATTTATAAAAATGTTTTAGATTTTAATAGTATAAAAGTAGCTTTTGATATTGCTAAAAAATATAATTTGCACGTTCATGCTTATAGTGATAATTTGCTTGTTACTGAAAAACTTCAATATTTAGATTTAAGAAATTTTAAACTTCAAGAACTTCCTGGTTTTGAATTTATTGTTGTTTCTAATGTTTTAGATTATATTCAAAAAAATAATTTACCTATTTATCAGTTTGTTATTTCTAGTGATTCTTCTTTAGAAAATGTTAGAACTGAAATTCTGGAATCTAATAATGTTTCTGTTTTAAAAATTTCTAAATTTGGTCAATATAAAGATAAAATTTTAGATAAAGAATATGAATATTTATCTGTTGTTCCTTTTAATACTAGTAAAAGCAATGCTTTAGATATTTTAGGAAAACATCTTTCTGTTAACAAAGATGAAATTATGGCCATTGGTGATAATTTAAATGATTTAGATATGGTTAAAAATTCTGGTATTGGTGTTGCTGTTGCAAATGCTTACTCTGATTTAAAGGATGTTGCTAAATATACTACTCAAAACAATGTTGCAGAAGGTGGCTTTGCAGAAGCTGTTTATAAGTTTATCAAATTAGATTAGTTTTATATAATTTATATAAAAGAATAACATATATATAATATTTAAAATTTTGCTCTTCGCACTGCAGCAAACTTTGTTTGCTTTCGTTTGGTCGCTAGCGCAATTTCAAATATTATATATATGTTATTCTTTTTATTGTAGATAATAAAAAATCATAACTTGTAAACAGTTATGATTTTTCTTCTTCATCTATTTTATTTCTGTATAATTTTTTAAATCTTTTTACTTTTTCCTTTTTTTCTTGTTCAATATCTTTTATTGTTATTAAGTATTTTACTAATATCTTCTTTAATGTCTCTTCTTTAACATCTGCTATTAGTGTGCCTTCTTTAGCAATTGATATTTTTCCAGTTTCTTCAGAAACAACTACTGCTACACAATCTGTTTCTTTTGAAATACCTATTGCAGCTCTATGTCTAGTTCCTAATTCTCTTGCAATATCTTTATCATCTGCTAATGGTAATATACATGAAGCTGCTGCAATTTTATTATCTTTTATAACAACTGCTCCATCATGAAGTGGTGTTTTAGTTGTAAAGATATTTACTAATAATTGTGGTGATATTTCTGCATCCATAAAAATTCCTGAGTCGATAATATCATTTAGCTTTATATCTCTTTCAACTACTATTAATGCTCCTGTTTTTGTTTTAGCAAGTTCTGTCGCAGCAATTACGATTCTATAAATATTTTCTTTTGTTTTAACTTCTATACTTTTGTCTATTCCTATAAATTGGCTAAATTTATTTGTTCCAAGTTGCTCTAATCCTCTTCTTAACTCTGGTTGGAAAATAATCATTAATGCTAAAACACCCCAATTCATTATAGCGGTTAAAATTGTATTAAATACATACATATGTGCTACTTTTGTTAAATATGTTAATATGACTAAAATTACTATTCCTTTTGCTAATTGACTAGCTCTTGTATGTCTTATTGACTTAAATAATTTAACAATTAGATAACTTACTATTAATAAATCTAATATTAGCATGAATAAATCTAGTGGATGTTCTTTTAAATTTTCAACATAATTTACTATAGTTGTTTCATAGAAGTTTGTTATATCTAATTTTATACCTTCCATTTAATTCCTTTCTATTTTCCAAATATATAAAATAAAAGTGTACCTGCTGTTCCTAATATCATTGCACCTATCATTACTGTAGCTATTATTATTCTTAAAAGTTTATTTTTTTTGTTCATCTTTATCCCTCTTTCTTTGTAATCTATTGATATTTTATCTCATATATATTTTTTTTTCAATAGCATTTTTTGTTATATTTTTAGTATAAATTTTCATCTTGTATATTAAAATCTTTTATGGTATACTCTGTAAGATTTATGCATAAAAAGTTATATTTTATGTCTAAACTAATAATAAATATATTTAAATTTTATAGATGGAGGTGTACTTATGAAATTTAATGAATGGGATGGCTTTACAGGCGGAGATTGGCAATCAGAAATTGATGTTCGTGATTTTATTCAAAAAAATTACACACCTTATACTGGTGATGAATCTTTCTTAAGTGAAGCTACTAATACAACAGAAAAACTTTGGAATGAAGTTTTAGATTTATATAAAAAAGAAACTGAAAACGGCGGAGTTTTAGATATTTCTAATGATATAGCTTCTACTATAACTAGTCATGAGGCTGGTTATATTAATCAAAAACTTGAAAAAATCGTTGGACTTCAAACTGATGCTCCTTTAAAAAGAGCTATTATGCCTAATGGTGGTATTCGTATAGTTGAAAAATCTTGTGAGGCATATAATACAAAAGTTTCTGATAAAATAGAAGATATTTATCATAACTATAGAAAAACTCATAATGATGGTGTATTTTCTGCATATACTCCTGAAATAAGAGCTGCTAGAAGTTCTCATATTATTACTGGTCTTCCTGATGGTTATGGTCGTGGTAGAATTATTGGTGATTATAGAAGAGTTGCTCTTTATGGTGTTGATTTCTTAATTGAAAAGAAACAAGAAGATTTTGCAGCTTGTGTTTCTTCAGATTTTACAGAAGAAATTATTCGTGAAAGAGAAGAAATTAGTGATCAAATTAAAGCATTAAAAGATTTAAAAATTATGGCTGAAATGTATGGATTTGATATTTCAAAACCTGCTAAAAATGCTAGAGAAGCTATTCAATGGCTATATTTTGCATATTTGGCAGCTATTAAAGATCAAAATGGTGCAGCTATGAGTATTGGTAGAACATCTACTTTTATTGATGTATTTATAGAAAGAGATTTACAAAATGGTACTATTACTGAATCTGAAGCTCAAGAATTAATGGATCATTTTGTTATGAAGTTACGTTTAGTTAGATTTTTAAGAACTCCTGAATATGACGAATTATTTAGTGGTGATCCTGTTTGGGTTACAGAATCTATAGGTGGTATGGGAATTGATGGCAGAACTTTAGTTACTAAAAACTCTTTTAGAGTTCTTCATACTTTAACTACTTTAGGATCTTCTCCTGAACCTAACTTAACTGTTCTTTGGTCTACTAACTTACCTGAGGGATTTAAAAAATATACTTCAAAAATGAGTATAAAAACAAGTTCAATTCAATATGAAAATGATGACCTAATGAGAGGTTACTGGGGTGATGATTATGGAATAGCATGTTGTGTTTCTGCTATGAGAATCGGTAAACAAATGCAATTTTTCGGTGCACGTGCTAATTTAGCTAAAGCTCTACTTTATGCTATTAATGGTGGTAGAGATGAAATGACTGGTAAACAGATTGCTCCAAAATATCAACCTATTACTTCTGAATATCTTGATTATGATGAAGTTATGGAAAAATTTGATACTATAATGGGTTGGGTTTCTAGAGTTTATATTGATGCTTTAAACATAATTCATTATATGCATGATAAATATTCTTATGAAGCAATTGAAATGGCTTTACATGATAAAGATATTTTAAGAACTATGGCTTGTGGAATAGCTGGATTATCAGTTGTTGCTGATTCTCTTTCTGCTATAAAATATGCTAAAGTTAAACCTATTAGAAATGATGATGGACTAGTTATTGATTTTGAAGTTGAAGGTGACTTCCCTAAATACGGTAATGATGATGATAGAGTTGATTCTATTGCCGTAGATATTGTTAAAACATTTATGTCAAAACTTAAAAAGCAAAAAACTTATAGACATTCAAAACATACAATGTCAATATTAACAATTACTTCAAATGTTGTTTATGGTAAATATACTGGAAATACTCCTGATGGTAGACGTGCTGGAGAACCTTTTGGTCCTGGTGCTAACCCTCTTCATGGTAGAGATCAAAATGGCGCTTTAGCTGCTCTAAATTCTGTTGCTAAACTACCTTATAAATATTCTGAAGATGGTATTTCTTATACCTTTGCAATTACTCCTACAGCTTTAGGAAAAACTTTAGATTCTCAAGTTAATAACTTAATTTCTATGATGGATGGTTATTTTTCACAATTTAGTCATCACTTAAATGTAAATGTATTTAACAGAGAATTATTATTAGATGCTATGGATCATCCTGAAAAATATCCTCAACTTACAATTCGTGTTTCTGGATATGCTGTTAAATTTACAAAATTAACTAGAGAACAACAATTAGATGTTATTAATAGAACAATTCACGAAAAAATATAATAATTAGTTTGAGAGGAGTAACTATAGTGCTACTCCTCTTTTCTATAATATTTAAAAAGTCTTTTAATTTAACAATTATTTTGACTTTAATATTTAAGGAGTCTTTATATGGATACTAAAAATACACTTAGAGTTCATTCTATTGAAACTTTTGGCACTCTTGATGGACCTGGAATTAGATTTGTCGTTTTTCTTCAAGGTTGTCCTTTAAAATGTTTATATTGTCATAATCGTGATACTTGGGATACAAATTTAGGAAATGTAACAGAAGTTAATGACTTAGTTTCTGAAATTAAAAGATATATCCCTTATATGAAATCTTCTGGTGGTGGAGTTACTGTTTCGGGTGGTGAGCCTCTGCTTCAAGCCAAAATAGTAACTTCATTATTTAAAGAACTTCATAAATTAAATATCCATACTTGTATTGATACAGCTGGTAGTCTTCCTATAAATGATGATATTACTAATTTGCTTAAAGTTACTGATTTAGTTTTATTAGATATTAAACATATTGATGATGAAAAATCTAAAGTTCTAACTGGTTTATCTAATAAAAATAATCTAGATTTTGCCAAATTCTTAAGTGATAATAATATTCCTGTTTGGATAAGACAAGTTATTCTTCCTCGGATATACAAATGACGAAAATGATTTATTAAAATTAAAAGATTTTGTTGAATCTCTTTCAAATGTAGAAAAAATCGAGTTATTGCCTTATCATGATTTGGGCAAATTCAAATGGAAAGAACTTGGATTTGAATATAGTTTAAAAGATGTTAAACCTGCTACTCAAGAAGACATTAATCGTGCCAAAAAGATTTTAAATATCTCTTAACTCTTTATACTAAGCCGTTTTGTTGATTTTTTTGGAATAATATGTTATAATATTAGAAGCGTAACTTTTAAAATATTACTGTATGGAGGTGTAACTATGGTTACTGGACAGGTGCTATCTTCAAGTATGCTACATCAATTGATAGTTGAAAGGCAATTTGCTACAAACTTTCCTTCAGCTGTCAGATTGTTTGGCACCAAGTTCATCGCGGTGAGACCCGTTCCCGAAAGCTGCATGCAGATTATGGTTGAACTGGCTGATCCGGATGAAAAGATTGAACCAAACACGTGTTACGTTCCGCAGCCGGATGCTATCTAACAGTGTCCGGTGGGGCTTGGCTTTTGCCAGGCCCTCTTTCTTTTATCTTTTTACGATTTACATAACATTGCTTTTTGATTTATTTTATGTTATACTAGTAATGTAGCAATACATTTATATTTCATAAGGAGGTTCAGTTATGCAGACTGAAAAACGGAGAGTATCAGAGAAGGAACTTAGGGAAAGAGCAACAAATTATCTGATTTCTCAGCAAAGATGCTCTAAGCATCGTGATCACCACTATAACATTATCTGTTACGGAGCTGACATCAACATGTTGGATTCGTGTAGGAAATGGATTTTCGATGAGGAGATGGCTATTCATGGTGATCAGACAAAAGCCTTTTTTGCAGCTAACAAGACAGTTCTTTATGTCAATGAGGCCGAGCTGAAAGCAAAAATGCGCGAACTCCGTGAAGGCGGATTGTAAAATTTCCGCTTGAATCAACCGGGGGCAGATAATTTAGCTCCCGGGGGATTCCCCCCAAAAAAAACAATTACATACCCGTTACTGGTAATTTAGTTATTCTTTCAGAATAGCTTTTTTCTTTTTTTGGCTCTATTTTTTCTTTCTCATTTTCAATTGTTATTGTTAATTCTTCATTAAGTGTTAAATCAATTTCTATTTTCTCTTCTAATTTTTGATATCCATTTATCGTGTTTACTTCTTCTATAAAATATTTTCCTGGTAGCATGTTTTCTATTAGTATTTCTCCTTCTTTATTTGTTTTCAAGTTACTATATTTTATATTTCCATTTTCATCTAATATATTAAATTCAATTCCTTCGATTTTTTTATGTCCCTCTTTATCGACTTTTATTATTTTTAGTCTTGTTTCATTTTTAAAATATTTTGTTTCTATTTTTCCTTCTCCAATTTCATATTTTTCTCCTGCTAAAGCATAGCTTTGCAAATTTGGATCTTGTGATTTTCCATAAAGAATTGGATATGTAGCAAGTTTTGCTTTTACTGTTATAGGTATAGTTTCATCTTTTTCCATACTACTAATTGGTACTAAAATTTTAAATTTATTTTCTTTTACCTTATTAGTTATATTTCCATTTATGTCTAATACTTTTATAGTTTCTTCTTTATTATTTTGAATGTTTATTTCAAATTCTGGACTACTACATTCTGTTTTAATTTCAAATGTTTTTACGATATTTTGATTTGTATTATCTAATTCCCATTCTGAGCTTTCTAATATTTTAATATTATTACTAGGTTTAGTTTCATTTGAATTTCTTGCATATTCCACCATTTTTGTCATCGCATTTAATGTTCTAACTCCTTCTTCTCCAACTGCTCCATATCTTGATAAACTGTAATTATTGATAACACAATATATTGCTTGTTTAGTAGCAGTATATGCTTCGTCTTCATCATTTAAACCTAATTGTTCTAATGTTTTATATGGATATCCTTGTGTTATTACTCTCCAGACTTGCGGATTATTTACTACATCTTCTACTGTTACTTGATATCCTGGGTATTCTCCTACTCCTGGTAATTCTGGATTTATACAGTAAGCTGGATATTCTACTCCATTGTTATTATAAAATACTTTAGTTACTCCTATTGGTCCATTATTGCTTGTTAATTTTAAGCATGTTTTTGCTCTTTCTTTTATATAGATATCTGCTTTATTTATACTAAAACTTGCATTTGATGTTGTAGTAATAAAGCAAATTATTATTAATATTAAAATTGTAATTATCCTTTTTATTTTCATATTTTTTCCTTTCTTATATTGTTAAAATTCCTTGTATACACATTCTTTTTTCTGGCTTATTTTCTACACATGTAATTAATGTTATTTTGTTTTCTTTTGTATTTTGAACTACTTCTACATCTGTATCTTCAATTATTCTTATTTGATTAATTTTGTAACTTAATTTTAAATCTCGAAATTCGTATACTATTTCATCTCCTATTTTTAATGTTTTTAAGTCTTTAAAATAGTTTACAGGATATCCTCTATTATGTGCTGCTAATGATATATTTCCTAAGATATATCCGCTACATTTAAAATGTCCTACATATTGATTTAATGTTTCTACTTCTGTTCCATCTTTTATAGGAGCTACTAATTGTATATTCGGAATTTTTACATTCCAAATATTTTTTTGCTCTTTATTATTTTCATTGTCTATTGTTTTACTTTTATACAAATATTGAATATTTTTGTTAGTTATTATTGTTAGTGGAAATATTGCTTGTGTTACTATGAAAATTGCTATTATTAGCAATAATAATGACTTTTTAATTGTTACTTCAATCGCCTCTTTTCCTTGAATTTAGTGCTTTTAAATGATATAATATATATGATGAATTTCTGTTTTAGAGTAGCATAAGGAGGTTTTATTATGAAAAACTTTTTGAAACAGATTTTATCAACGCTATTTTTTGTAATAGTCGTTTTCCTTGCAGTTGGATATTATATCAATTACCAAGCTGTTGGAGACTTAGCATTTACCTCAAAAGACATTGTGGTTTATTCCACACCTGACTTATCAAAAGCTTCTTATTATCTTAGTGCTGGAGAAACATTTAATTCTCTTGTGAATTTTTCTGATCATGATAGTGTTAAAATTCGGTTTTTCAATTTAGAATCAGGAAAAGATGAGATTGGCTTTATAAAGAGTTCTGACTATTTTATTTATGACTTTGAGTTATTCTCTTTAAATAATTCAGATTTATATATAATGTCTTTAAATGCGAACCTGTCCTTCGAGGACTTTTTAGAGGAATTTTCACATGCTTCGCTTGAACGTGATATTATTGGGATTTACTTGGAGGATTCTGATTATTCAGAAAATGATTTCTTGCGTATCACATCATTTTGCGAAGATTTAAAAATTCCATATGGCTTCAGATCTGATTTCACTAATGCAAATGTAGAAAAGTATATTGAACAAAAAAGTTTTGATTCTGGTGAATATTGGCAGTCATATTGTATTTTGCCTCAGGTATTTGATGTCAGTTCGGTTATAAATGGTTATAAGTTTAAAGATGAATTATGTGATTGTATTTTTCAGTCACCTGCTATTCGCGATGATAATATTAAGCGATATTGGATTACATCTATTAACCATCAAGACCTTTCTGGCACTGGAATTTTAATTACTACATCTGAAAGTGACGTTGGATTTGAATATGCAACTGTGTCAACTGATTTTAAGGACGAGATTTCAGCTGCTTATTATGACTTGAATAGTAACCCGTAAATGTTGTTTGGAAATTCATCATGCTACTCGGAATTTAGGGCTTATGCCCTTTTTTCTTTTATTTTGAATTAAACTTTTAGAAACTAAAATATATTTCAGTTATTGAAAAAAATTTTTAGATAAATTGCAATTTAGTTATTTCATATTAATATCTTTTTTTGCTTTTGTAAAGCTTTTTTCGTCGTCATATTTCGACATTTTTTAACTTTTTTGTTTTATTGTGTATTTTTTTATTATATAGTATGTTATAATTGTTTAGACTTGTAATAAGTCTTTTATTTTTGAAAGGATTGTGAATTGCTTTATGAAACTTGCAGAGGATAGTTCAAGCTTAGCTGAACATAAATTACTTGTTTTATATATTTTAAATAAAATTGGAAAGCCTATCAGTCAAAAGGCTCTTTTAGAATTAATTACTTCTATAACTGAGCTTAATTATTTTTATTTTCAACAATTTTTACTTGATTTAATTGAAAATAAATATGTAATTTCTTATAAAAAGGATGATGAGCTTTTATATAATATTACTCCTGAGGGGAAAAGAGCTATAGAACTTACTGCTGACATGATTCCTGGTATTTTAAAATTACAGGTTGATAATAATTTAAAAGAAAATCTTGATGATATTGAAGATAAATTTTCAATTTCTTCTGACTATACTCCAATTGATGAAAATCATTTTACTGTAAAGTGTAAAATTGTTGAGAATAATAATATTATGTTTGAGATTCAAACTTTTGCTGGTTCTAAAGAACAGGCTAAGATTATTGTTGATAATTGGAACACTAAAGCAGAAGAAATTTACCCTAAAATATTAGATTTACTGACTAAGTAAAATAAGTCTTATAATTTGTTAACTTAAATAAAAATATCATATATATTATTTTTAAATGTGCGTAGCGACCAAATGGAGTTGCTTCAGCAACGTAATGCGATTGGAGCAACCTACTTTTCTTAAAAAGAAAGGTTGCGACAAGCAAACATTAAAAATAATATATATGATATTTTTATTATAGATTGATATTAAAATTTTATTTAGTCAGTAAATCTTATCTTGATCTACTTCTTCCTCCTCTTGAGTGTTCTCTATTTCTCTCTCTTTCTCTTTCCTTTTCAAGAATTCTTTCAGTTTTATATCTTTCTCTTATAGTAGTTGCTCTTACTAATACATCATCACCATGAACAAACTCTTTTGTAACAATTACATCTTTATATTTTCTTCTTAATTCTTTTGCATAATTTTCAGCATCTATATCTCTATCTTTAACTTCTTCATAATTTTTTCTATAAAACATTTTACTATCTAATTCTTCTTCCATTTTACTACCTCTTTTATTTCAATTTTTTTCTCATTGCCTCATATAAAATAATCGCTGTAGCTACTGATGCATTTAAACTTTCAGTATTTCCTGGCATTGGTATTTTTACTTTTTCATCCGCTAATTCTAATATTTCTTTTGACACTCCATTTGCTTCGTTTCCTATTACGATAGCACTTTTCTCATAGTCTACATCATACATTTTTTTATCTGTTTGAAGGCTTGTTGTTACAATTTTTATTTTATGTTTTTTCATATCTTTCAGTGTTTTTACTAAATTATCGCTTTCTATTATATTAATTCTAAAAATTGCTCCCATGGTTGATCTTACAACTTTTGGATTATATATATCACTACTACCTTTTGAAACTATTATTTGTTTTAAATTTAAACTATCTGCTGTTCTTAGTATTGTTCCCATGTTTCCTGGATCTTGAATATCATCTAATACTAAAAATAAATCTTCATCATAGTTTATAACATTATTACTTTTTTCTTTTTCAATTACTGCAAGTATTCCTTGTGGATTTACTACATTTGTTAAACTTAAAAATATCTTTTCTGTAACATAAATACACTCGTATTTTGCGATTTCATATTTTGCATCTTCATCTATATTATTCTCTTGTTTACAGTCATCACAAACTATTATTAGTTTAATTTTAGCGTTTTCATTTATCGCTTCTTTTATTAGCTTTATTCCTTCAATTATATAACAGTTTTCTTGATCACGATACTTTTTATCTTTAAGCTTTTTTAATTTTTTAATTGTTTCATTATCCTTACTTGAAATTACCATATACTTTCCTTTCAAATTTTAATTTATGTATTACTTAAAAATTCTTTTATCTCTTTTAATATGTCATTAACATCTTTTAGTAAATATGTTACATATGGATTTTTTGATGGTGAGAATTTTATTCTCATTCCGTATTTTTTTATTAGTTCGTCTACTACTTTAAAATCAAATTTTTTCTCATCAAAATAGAATATAACTTTATTTGTTTTTTGAGATATTTTTATTATATTCTTCTCTCTACACATATTTCTTATTCGTGCTATATCAATAAGTTTTTCAATTTCTTTTGGCATATTTCCATATCTATCTATTATTGAATCTGTTATGTCTTTTAATTCTTCTTCATTTTTGCATAAAGCAATTGCTTGATATATCTCTATTTTTTGATTTGAGTCTTCTATATATTCATCTGGTATATAACTAGATACATTTAATTCTAATTGTACATCAATTTCTTCTTCAACTTCAATACCTTTCATTTCACTTACTACTTGGTCTAATAATTTGCAATACATATCATATCCAACTTGTTCCATGTGTCCATGTTGCATTTCTCCTAATATGCTTCCTGCTCCTCTTATTTCTAAGTCTCTCATTGCAATTTTAAATCCTGAACCAAATTCAGTAAATTCTTTTATTGCTTTTAATCTTTTATCTGCTACTTCTGATAATAGTTTGTCTTTTTTATACATAATATATGCATAACCTTGTTTATCACTTCTTCCAACTCTTCCTCTAATTTGATATAATTGTGCTAGTCCTAGTCTATCAGCGTTTTCGACGATTATTGAATTTGCATTTGGAATATCTATCCCTGATTCTAAAATTGTTGTACACACTAAAAGATTTATTTTCTGGTTTATGAAATCTTGCATTATTTCTTCTAGTTCTCTACCTGTCATTTTCCCATGTGCTATTCCAATTTTTGCTTCTGGAACTAATTGTTGTAACTTATTTGCTTTTCTTTCTATGCCTTCTACATTATTATATAAATAAAATACTTGACCTTCGTGTTCTAATTCTTTTGTTATTGCTTCTTTTACAATTTCGTCATCATATTCTAATACATATGTCTGTACTGGTTTTCTATTTTGTGGTGGTTCATAAATTACTGACATGTCTCTAATTCCTAAAATTGACATATGTAGTGTTCTTGGAATTGGTGTTGCTGTCATTGTTAGAACGTCTACATTTGTTTTTAGTTCTTTAATTTTTTCTTTATCTTTTACGCCAAATCTATGCTCTTCATCAATTATTAATAATCCTAAATTTTTAAATTCTACGTCTTTACTAAGTAGTCTATGTGTTCCAATAACTACATCTATTTCACCTTGTTTAATTTTTTTAGTTATTTCTGTTTGTTCTTTTTTGGTTTTGAATCTATTTAATAAGGCTACTCTTATTGGGAATTTTTCCATTCTTTCTTTAAAACTTTCATATTGTTGCTGTGCTAAAATTGTTGTTGGAACTAGGTATGCAACTTGTTTTTGATCCATGCAAGCTTTGAATGCTCCTCTTATTGCTACTTCTGTTTTTCCATATCCAACGTCTCCACAAAGTAGTCTGTCCATTGGTTTTTCCGCTTCCATATCTTTTTTTAATTCTTCTATACATCTTAATTGGTCATCTGTTTCAACATATGGAAAGCTATCTTCAAATTCTGTTTGCCATACTGTATCTTTAGAAAAGCTATAACCTTTTGAATGTTGTCTTTTGGCATATAATTCTATAAGTTCTTTTGCAACTTCTCTTAAATTATTTTTTACTTTAATTTTTGTGTTTTCCCATTCTTTGCTTCCTAGTCTATTTACTTTTGGAGCTCCGTCTCCTGAACCAATATACTTTCTTATATTATCTAATGAACTTGTTGGAATGTATAAAATATCATTATCTTTATATTTTACTTTAATATAGTCTTTTGTTACTCCGTCTGCTTTTATAGTATTTACTCCTATGTATTCTCCTATACCATGAGTTCTATGAACTATATAGTCTCCTACTTTAAGGTCTGCAAATATTACTGTTTCGCCTTCTTTGAAACTCTGTGTTAATTTTGTTTTTTTCTTTTCTTTTATTGTAAATAATTCATCTGCTGCTATTACTAAAAGATTGGCATCAAAGCTTTCAAATCCAGCAGATATAGTTCCAGATGTGATTGTTACCACCCCTGGAACTATGTCATTTTCTAATTTTTCATCTAATATATACTTTATATTTTTTTCATCTAATAGCTTTGATAATTTTTTTGCATTTTCAAAACTACCACTTAAGACTACTGTTTGTTTTTTGTTTTTATTTGCTTTTTGTAATTCCTCAAACAATAAATCCATTGAACCACGAAAAAAGTTGACCTCCCTATAGCTAAAGCTATATCCGTTTCTTTTTGCATGCATACTTTGGATATCTGTAAATCCAATCTCTTTATTTTCCAAATATATTGTTTGTTTTTTCTCTAGTTTATCTGTTACTTTTGTATAATTTTTTAATTCTTGTAATCCTTGAATTGGTATTTTCTTTTTTTCGACTAAGCCTTTTAATATTGTTTCTGTATCTTTTATTATGTTTTCTGAACGTGCTTTTATTTTTGATGCTTCATCTAAAAATATTATATAGTCTTTATCTAAATAGTCTAGAAATGTCTCTGATTTATTATAGAAATAATCAAAATATTTATCTATTTTGTTTGCATAGTCGCCATTTTTTATTTGCTCGATGTCTTCTTTTGCAATATCATATAGCACTCCTGCATACTTACTTTTTTCTATTTTTTCACATACTATTTCTATATCATTTTCTAATATATATTCAAAAGCTGGATATATACTTATTTCATTAATCATATCGGTTGAACGTTGTGTTAAGATTTTAAATTTTCTTATTGAATCTATCTCATCTCCCCAAAATTCAACACGAATTCCTGATTTATCATCAATAGCAATATCTAGTATTCCACCTCTTATGCTAAATTGTCCTCTTCCTTCTATTAATTCGTATCTTTCATATCCTAATTTTACTAAGGTTGCTTTTAAGTCTTCTAATTTTAGTTCTTGTCCTACTTTTAATTTTATTATGTTTTTATATAGGTGTTTTTTTGAAATCATTGGTTGCATTATTGCTTCAATAGTTGTAACAATTATATTGCTTTTTTTGTCTGCTATATCATTTAATATTTTTATTCTTTCAAATAATGTATCTTTACTTTCAGCAATATAATCATATGCAAAAATTTCTTTTTTAGGAAAGAAATCCACTTTTTCTTCAAAGTATGTTAAATCTTTTATTATTTTTTTTGCTTGCAATTCATTATATGTGACTATACATATTGGTTTTTCTTGATAAAAGTGTGTTGAATATGCTAAATGAGCTTTACCGCTATCTGTTATTCCAGATATCATCATTGGTGATATTTCTTTAGATACATCTTCTAAATATGATTTATATTTTTTTACATTTGGAATTGTTTTTACCAATGAATTCATATTTTTCTCCTCTATTTTATATTTATATCCTTTTGAAGTATTTTTTATAAACTACAGTTTAAAATTATAGCATATTTTTCCGCTTCTTTCAATTGTTTTCTTGTAAATCATTTTTAATAGTGGTATAATATTTGTAGTTTTTATGTTAACAGAAAGGATTTTATTATGGCAAATAAATTTAGTTCATATCTAAAAAAAGATTCTCTTGAATATAATGTTTATAAAGCTGAAGAACGTTTATCTGCTCAATTAGGTAAAGGTATTAATGAAGCTAAATATACATCTTCATATTTGCCTACTGTTATTTCTCATTTACGTACTATAATCGATGAAAATCCTGATTTAACTAATGAAGAAATTAACACTATTTTATTCAAGGAAATTGATGATTATGCTAAAACTGTTTATGAGAATGCTTATGTTTTTGGAGAATATTTAGAATATTTATGTTGTCAATATTTATCAACCCATCCTGAGAAATATAAAGAAATTTCTGAAAAATTATTTACTTCTACTATGGATTTTGAAAATATTGGTTTTGAAAATTGTAAAACTTTTGATGAATATTTACTTTTATATACATATAGTAGAAAAAGAGATTTATTTCATCAAATTTTTGATGGTTATGGCGAAGCTCTTCCACCAACTCCTGATAACTATAAAAATTTCGATAATTTATTAAAAAATGATATTAGATTACATTCTAAGTTTTATTTTGAAGAATATTTTTCTTTGCCTGAAGTTTCTAGTGTTCTTGCTTCTGATGAGCCTCTTGCTAAAAAAAGAGCAAAAATAAAAGAATATTCTACTTGGTATAGAAATCCTAGAGATAGAAAAGATTTTGAATTATATACTAATATCTTTTTATATGGTTCTTATCAATATGTTCTTTCAGATGAAGAACATATTGCTTCATCAATGAGAAAAGATTTAGCACGTGCTGTTTCAAGAACCGTTGAGCAACTAGATAGTTTAGGTCATCTTGAAGATTACATGGTTGATTTTGTTTTTGAAATGTGCCGTATGGAATATCCTGAATTTGCTAACTCTATTTGTGAAAATAATTTTCCTTCTAAAGAGTTTGTTGAGGATTTAGTTGGAAAATCAAAAGATCTTTCTGCTTTATATTCATCTGTTGATACAATGTCTGAAAAAGATAAAGCTAGAGTTTTAGCTAAACGCTCTTATTTAAATCGTGTACTTGCTAGTAAAAAAGAGGAAATTAGACTTCATCTTTCTAAAGATAAATTAAAATCTGCTTTAGGTGAAAATTTCTTAATTTCTTCAAAAAATCTTTCCCTTGAGAGTTTACTTGCTCTTAATTCTTTTTGGGCAAATAGATATGCTAAAGAATTAAGTTTATATTCTCAAGCAATGTTTGCTGTTCATAAATTTGATTTAATAGATAAAATTAGGGACTCAAAATCTACTTTTGTTCCTGTTGAAAATTTACAAAAAATGCTTATTCAAATGGATACTTTTTATTTTCAAGCTACTCAATTTTTATCTAAAAAGCAAGAAGCTGTTAAAAATTTAAGAGATAGTGATGAAACTGAATATGAAGATGGTGATGTTGAGGAAAAAATTCTTAGATTTTCTTATACTCCTTTTATAAAAAGTGTATCTAGAAGATTTGGTGCTGAGGAATATGCATCTTATTTTGATTCTCAATTACCTCATTCTAAGCATGATATAAAAGAAGATGCAAACTGGTATATTAGACTTTATAACCCAATTTTTTCTAGTTATTTAATGAAAGATGAAATGCTTAATGTATTACTTTTAAGTATAGGAAACTCTAATTCTGAAAACTTTCCTAATGCAGGAATTATTTTAGAAAATCATCAGGCTGATTCTACTATAGCTAATCATGGTGCTTCAGCTTTTATTCCATATTTTCCTGTAATTGGTATTGACGCTGGACTTTCTTTTCCTGTACGTATACATATTCAAAAGCATACATTAATTGATTTTCTAAAATCTTTTAATGGTAATGCTATGCTTCCTATTTACGAGGGTTCTAGCGATTTTCATGACCCATATAAAAGTAATTCTATAATTGCTTCTTCTTTAATAATGCCTCTTACTGATAAAACTAGAGCTTTATTTAAAAAAGGAATTACAAAGTCTGAATTTGAACCTTCAAATTCACCTAATTATCATCCTCATGCAAGATTTGTTTCGCATTTGGCTTTCAATTCTTCTAAAAAAGTACCTGCTCATTTAGCAACAATTAATAATAGCAAAAAGAAGTCTAAAGCTACTTTTGTTAGAAGATATATTAACTTAGAAACTGGTTATATTTATGAATTAGTTAATGGTGAATTTGTTAAAGTAGTACCTAAACATATTTCTAAAACTTCAAAAGGAGATGATGAACATGGAATTTGATAAAGATGTTTTTTCTGAACATTTTAAAAATAAGGATTATGATTTTTGTTCTGAAATGCTTAGAGGTTCTATAATAAAGATTTTGGTAGATAAAATTAAAATTAAAAAACCTGATTATAAATATTCGACTATTACTTTTTTAAAGAATGATTCTTTTACTTACTTAGATTCTGTTTGTCAGGATATTGCTGTTCAGCTTTATACTTTTAGTTTTAATGAAGAGCCTTCTGAATATGAATTGTCTCGTATGATGGAGATGTATCAATATTTAATTGTTAATGATAATTAGAAATTTATTTTATAAGAATAGCAAAATTGTTTTAATATTTTGCTGTTCTTTTTTGTTTCATACTGAATATTTTTTAGTATGAAAAGGTTTAGTAATTATTTTTTGACTATTTTTATTATTGTTTTTGGAATTTGTTTAGTGGCATTTTCTAAATCTAATATTTTATCTGTGCAATCGTCTTTAGATTTGTTTTTAAACGCAATATTTCCTAGTTTATTTCCATTTTTAATTGTATGTGAATTACTTTCATATACTTTTGTTTTTTCTTTTTTATCGACCAAATTTGGACGAATTATGAATTCTGTTTTTAATGTTGCTTCTATTGGTGCTTATCCTTTTATTTTAGGTCTTTTTAGTGGCTATCCTGTTGGGGCTAGAATTGTTTCTAATTTAAGGCAGGAGAATAAAATTTCTAAAAGTGATGGAGAAAAGTTATTAGTTTTTACTAATAATGCTGGTCCTATTTTTATTTTAGGTACTATTGGAATTGGAATGTATGGTTCTTCTAAAATCGGTTTTTTACTTTACTTTGTTCATATTATTTCTAGTATAACTATTGGAATTATTTTTGGAAGATTATATAAAAATATGTACCGTGATTCTGCATCTAGTGTATATATGGATTTTTCTACTTTTGGTGAAATTGTTTCTAATTCTATTAGAAAGGCTTTCTATACTTTAAGTACTGTTTGTGGGTTTGTTATTTTATTTTCATTAGTTATCTCTATGGTTCAAGCTTCTGGTGTATTGAATTTTATAAATAATATATGGATTCAAGATTTTATTTTAGGTTTGATCGAAATTACTAGTGGAATTAATCTTATTTCTGGAATTGAAAGTACAAATCTTTTAGTAAAATTATTATTTACCTCTTTTCTTTTAGGTACTGGTGGTATTTCTGTTTTACTTCAAGTTTGGAGCGTAATAGCTGATTCAGATTTATCAATTAAACCTTACTTTATTGCTAAAATTTTGAATGGCGTTTTATCTTCAATTATTTTATATTTTGCTTATTCTTTTATAATATAATATATAAATGATAAAATATATTATTTTGAATATTGCGCTAGCGACCAAACGAAAGCAAACAAAGTTTGCTGGAGTGCGAATTTGAGCAATCTACAATATAAAAACGGAGTTTTTTATTCGGAGATTGCGAAGAGCAAAATATTTGAAATAATATATCTTATCATTTATTTTATTAATCTTATAAAAAAATCTCCCAACTATTATAAAATAATTGGGAGATAAAACTTATTCTTGAATTGCTTTTTGCAACATTTTAATTTCTTCAATTTGATCTACTCTTGTAAAATAATCCTCTTCACTTACCTCAGTTACATAGATTTTATCTTTCATTCCATATTCTTCAAGCCATGCTAATTCTTCTTTTAAAGACTCATAGCTTTCATGTTTTCTTCCATGAGTTTGTTTTTTTATGTATCCATCATTATCTAATGCAGCTGCAAAATGAATTTGCTTAACATATTTTTCGCAATCTTCCTTATTAAACTCTTGATGTATCATTGTATTAAAATCTTTTTTGTAAATATTAGCCTTACAATGAACATGCGTTGTATCTATACACGCTCTTAAATTTGGATGGTCTATATATTTGCATATGTCTATTACTGAACATGAATCTTTTTCATCTAAAATCATGTAAAGATTTTCGATTAGCATTATTACATCTGTATTTTCTATAATTTTTAAATACTCTTTAATAATATCTGCTAATCCGCTAGCTCTATATTGTTCTTTTGTCCAATATGTATGATAATTTATACATAATTTTATATTTAGTTCTTTTGATAATTCTACAAGTTTAGTTAATTGTTTTGCAATTAATTCTTTATTTTTAAATACTAATAATTCTATATTGTAATTTGATAGTGGTGGGTGTACGATTATTTCCTTCAAATTTGGAAACTCTTTTTTTCTTTTTCTTATTAGATTTTCAAAATTGAATTCGTCTGCAATATCTTTTTCATGAAAAAATTGTAACTCCATTCCTTCGCTATTTCTATTTATTTCGTTCATTTCTTCACTCATATCTTGCAAACTAGTTTTAGGATATATCTTCACCTATATCACCCTTTCTATTTTAATTTTCTTTTGATTTTAATATTTTTAAAGCACTTTTAAAATTCATTTTTGTTCCAGTATTTAATATTGCTGATGAATATATTTTTATAGATATTTTTGCAATTACTATGATTGATATAATTATTACTGCAACTGATGTTATTATTTCTCCTGTTTTTGCACTTCCCATCAATATTCTAAGTGGCATGCAAAATGGTGATGAGAATGGGAATATTGCTGCAAATAAATTAATATCACTTGCTGGATTCATCATTGAGAAATATGCTAAATAAAATCCTATTACAACTATAATTGCTATTGGACCATTTGCTGATTGAATATCTTCTGGTTTTGTAACCATTGATCCTGTTAGAGCATACAAGAATGCATACATAAAATATCCTAATAAGAAGTATGCTAATGTTGCAATATAAAAAGCTGGTGTTAAACTTGACATATCGAATAAACCTTTTAATATTTCTTGGTCTAAGAATAAATTAGCAGATAGTATTGCTGTTGCACCAATTATTAGTACTTGTGCTATACCAACAAGTCCTATTCCTAAGGTTTTTCCTAATACTATTGTTTTTGGTGATGTTGATGTTACTAATGTTTCCATTATCTTTGATGTTTTTTCTGTTGTGATTGATGTTGATACTTGGTATGCACAGAAATATATTGCATAGAATAGTGCTATACTTAACATCATTGAAATAAATATATTTCCTGAAGCTGCATTATCATCAGTTTGTATAACATTTACATCAAATTGTGTAAACATTGCTTGTAGTTGTTCTGGTGTTATTCCTGCTTTTTGAATTTGTACTGCTGTATATTGTGTTTGAAAACTTTCTAATAATTCTTCTGGTATACTTTCTCCAAATGATATGCTACTTACTACATAATCAATTTTTATTGTATTATCTTCTTTCTTAAATATAAAACATGAATTATATTCTTCATTATTAATTTTTTCTTTTATCTCATCTTGTGATATATTTTCTTTAGTTATTGTATATTCGTATTTTTCATCTTCTGTATCTAATTTTATTAATTCTTTTCCAAAAATATTTTCTTCATCTACAATTAATATTTTTGCTTTTTCGTCATCAGAAGATTTTGAAAATGCTTCGATGATATTAGGTACATTAAATCCTATAATTATTATTCCTATAATTATTAACATTGATATTATAAAAGATTTTCTTTTTATTGTCTCTTTTATAGTAAATTCCATTACTGTAAATAAGTCTTTCATTTTATTCACCTACCTTTTCTATAAAAATTTCGTGTAATGTAGGTTTTAATATTTCATATTTTTCTACTTTAACTTTTTTAGCAACTAATGTTTCTAAAATTTTCTCTGCTTGATTTTCATTTTCTATTTGTATTATATATTTATTTTTAGTATGTTCTTTTACTTTTAAATTTTCAATTACTTTTGTAATATCTTCTTGTGTATCTATTTCAAGTTTATTTTTTGGATATGCTCCTTTTATTTCATTTAAATTTCCTTTTAATACAGTTTTCCCTCTACTTAAAATAACTATATCATCGCAAAATTCTTCTACTGAATTCATTTGATGGCTAGACATTACTATGTACTTTCCTTTTTCTACTAATTCTAATATAACATCTTTCAAAAGGTCAGTGTTTACTGGATCTAGTCCGCTAAATGGTTCATCTAAAACTACTAAATCTGGATTATGCATTACTGCTATTATAAACTGTATTTTTTGTTGATTTCCTTTTGATAGCTTTTCAGCCAAACTATCTTTATATTCTGTCATTTTTAATCTTTCTAGCCAGTAATCTATATTTTTTTGTGCCTCTGACTTTTTCATTCCTTTTAATTTGGCAAAATACATAAGTTGATCAACTATTTTGCTTTTAGGATATAGACCTCTTTCTTCTGGTAAATATCCAAAGTTTACAGATTTTCTATCAACTGCTTTTCCATTCCAAGTTATATTACCTGTATCCTTTTTTATTATACCAAGCATCATTCTAATAGTTGTTGTTTTTCCTGCTCCATTTGTTCCTAATAAAGCAAATACTCCTGGTTTTGATATTTCAAATGAAATATCGTCTACTGCTTTTTTGTCTATAAATGTTTTAGTTACGTTTTCAATTTTAAGTCCCAATTTACTTCCTCCTTATTTTTCTAATAATGTTAATAGTCCTGTCATAAATTCAATAATTCTATAATATTTATATAAGTATTCTTTTGTTTCTGTATCATTTGTAATTGGCTTAGTTAAAATTTCATTGTCGAAAAATCTAAAAAATACCATATTTTTGTGTAACATATATTCATATTTGTATTTAGTTTCTTCTTGAAATTTTGCGATATATTCTAATACTTCATCATTTATAATTTCTCTTGCTTCTGATATTGATTCAGCATACATGTATAAGCCTTGATTTGGAATCTCAAATTTTTCTTTTTTATTATTTTTGCTGTTTACTCTCATTACATCTATTTCTTTTATTTCTTTTTTCAAAGTTCCATACATGAAGATTCCTCTAAATAATTCTTTATTAGATCCTTTAACAACTATATTTGAAAGTGATATATCGTGATTTGCTTTTGTTCCTGATATTACTCCTTTTGATTCAAATTTTTTATACATTCTGTTAAATCCTGATTTTCTGTAGTAACTTCCAGATAGTTCTTCATCTTTTTCATATACAAATCCATCTTCTATATGTATAGCTAATTCTGATAATGCAAATTCACTATATTTATTTTGTTTTTCTATTATTTTTCTCTCATGTTTAAATGTATAGAATGTACAAAAAATAAACATCATTGCAGCTACTGTTACAAAAACATATTTTGATGTTTGGTCTCCTGCAATAAAAGATATAATTAAACATACTATAATTATTCCTATTACTAATGCCTCTGACTGTCTTACATCTTTTTTGTATTCATCAACTCTTTCTCTTTCTTTTTGTAATTTCTCATTTGTCCATTCATAAACTTTTTCAAAAGCTTCATTCATAATTCTTCACATCTTTCGTATTAATTTTGAAAAAATTATATCACATATATTTTCTTTTTACTACGTAATAAAATAAAAAATCTGTAAATATTTCTGCTTACAGATTTTTATTTTATTTATTATTTATTAATATAATTCTGGTACTGACATTTCACTAACTAATGATTGTAATACATCACTATCTTCTATTTTTTCTAATAGTTTTTTTACATTTTCTTCTGAATCTGTTAAATAATTTTGAACTGCTGTTTCATCAGTCATATCTACAGATTCTTTGTTTGGTATTGCTGGTATTGATGCTTCTCCTACTTTGATATTTGTTTTTGCTGTTAATGACATTTTAGTAGTAATATAATCTGGAATGTCTATATCTAATAATAATGTTGTTGTATCTTCATAAGCTTTTTCTTCATTTTTACTTATATCAGTTTTAGCTGAAACTGTTCCATGACCATATTTTCCAGCATCAACTTTTACTGTTAATTCATTTTTAGATTTTTCTGAAATATAATCCATTTCTAACGAGAAATCTGTTCCTAATTGATCTGTTATTGTTTTTGAAGGTTTAACTTTTAAGTTTACTCCATTATCTTTTTCTGTTATTGTTATTGTTGCTATGTCTAATGATATTCCTTGAGCTTTAGCTGAAATTTGCATTTCTGTTGTTTCTTTATTAAATGTTGTTTCTATAGCTACTTCTGCTCCTTCGATGTCTAGTATTATATCTGTTCTATATACTTTTGTTGATGTTGCATATACTACTAATTTTATTGAACCTTCAAATTCTAATTCGTCTATTGCATCATTTACTTCATCAATATTATTATAAAGTTCATCGATTGCTTCTTTCATTTCTTCTGCTGTATATTCATCAACTTCTTCTGACATTTCTATAAAGCTGTTCATTGTCTTTTCTAATATTTCTCTTACTTGTTTGTCATTTTTAAATTCTTTTACATATGCTTTTAGTAAATCTTTTAAATCTTTATCATCTAATTCTAAAGTAAGTTTTTGACAACTTTTGTCTTTTCCATCAACTTCTACTTTGTCTTTTTCTGATTCTATGTCTTTTGATTTTTCATTTATAAAATCTTTGAATACTTTACCATATCTTTCTGAAATTTCTTTTTGTGTTTTTTCATCAATATCTACTGCTTCAATTAGTTTATTAGTACTTTCCATACTTGTTGATATCATTTCTTTGACATCTTTTATGTCTATATCCTCTTCTTCTAGCATTTTACTTAATTCTTTTTCACTTAATGTTAGCCATTTTGAATTTATTTCTTCAGAACGCATTCCTAATTGTGAACCATCATATACTGCTTCTCCTGATAGCTCTACTTCATCAATTTTTCCATTAAGTTTTAAATATGCTGATTCGTTACCATCATATTTAGCTGTTAATCCTACTTTGCTATTATTGATTAATTCAATTACATCTTCGATGTCTACATCTGATGATGATAATCCTTCTACATCAAAATTATCAATTTTTGCAGATAATTCAGTAGCCACTTCAAATGCTGAATCTGCTTTAAAGTTTTTAGCAACTTTTACTTCTGTTCCATCTTTTTCTGCCTTTTCCATTATATTTTCAAATGGAGTTGTAAATGATTCACCTAATTTTTCAATACCTGCTGTCATTTTACTTTTTTTAGTTAAGTTTACATCAAATACACCTGTTGCTAATAGGATTCCTACTACTATGGCTACAATTATAATAACTGCAACTACTGCAATTACTATTTTCTTTGCTTTACTGCTGTTTTTCATATCTTTCCCCCTATAAATTTATATTTGATATATAATGCTAATATGTAACATTATATAATATTAAAAACTTATTATCTAAAAGTGTATGTTTGCTCAAATTGTTGATTATCTATTTTTAAGCTTACTTTTATTGATTTTTCACTTTCTTTATAATCTATTTCAAAGTCTGTAACTTTGTCACATACTTTAGTTTTATTGTAATATATCGCATTCTCTGCAATAAATATGATATTTCCAGATTCTAAAAACTTTATAGCTGTTCCTTTTGTGTCTGATGTAGCAACTTTTAGTGTTTTTGGAAATTCATATCCTGAATTTGTTTTATCCATATTTCCTATTGCTGCTGTTACATTACTTCCATCTATTGTTTTTTTAGTTTCACTTAAGAAACAATAATTTATTTTGCTGAATTCTGTGCTTGATTTATTATCTGAATCTACATTATCTAATCCTCTTGTAAAAAATCCAGTAATTCTACCTATTACTACCATTACCGTTAAAAGCACTGCTATATATGTAAGTAAACTAATTAAAGTTACACCTTTTTCTGACTTCATTTTTTCACCTCTATAATATAATATATTATAAATGATTATTTATCAACAGATTATTAATATTTTGTACTTATTTTTAAGCACAAAAAAGAGCAGATTTTTTCAAATCTACTCTTTTATGATTATTTTGTGAATGTGAATTATTGTAATTCAACAACTGCTCCAGCTTCAACAAATTTAGCTTTGATTTCTTCTGCTTCTTCTTTAGCAGCTCCTTCTTTAACTGTTTTTGGTGCTCCTTCAACTAAGTCTTTAGCTTCTTTTAATCCTAATCCTGTTACATCTCTAACAACTTTGATTACAGCTATTTTGTTTGATCCAGCATCTTTTAATACGATGTTGAATTCTGATTTTTCTTCAGCTGCTGCGGCTCCTGCTGCTCCTGCTGCTGGTGCTGCAACTGCTGCTGCAGTTACTCCGTATTTTTCTTCAATTCCTTTTACTAATTCTGATAATTCAATAACTGTTAAGCTATCGATTTCTTCTAATAATTTTTCTATTTTTTCCATTATAAAAATCCTCCTAAAATTTTATTTTTTATTTATTTTGTGATTTCTAAAGTTCACTTCTTTTTATTATTCTGCTGCTTCTTTTTGTTTTGCTACTTGATCAAGAGCAACTGCAAGTTTTGAAATATTTCCAAGTAATGCTCCAGCAAGTTTTGCAATAAGTACTTCTCTTGATGGAAGTTTTGCAAGTGTTATTAAATCTTCTTTAGATACTACTTTTCCGTCAATTACACCTGCTTTGATTTTATAGAAATCATTATTTTTAGCATATTCATATACTGCCTTTAATGAATCTAAATAGCTGTCTTCTGCTGTTATAACTGCTGTAGGTCCAACTAAGAATTCTTCTAATCCTTCGATTTTGCATTCTGCTAATGCTCTTTTTGTTATGTTATTTTTAATAACTGCATAATTTCCATTAGCATTTCTTAATGTTTTTCTTAATGCTGTTACATCTTCTACATTTATTCCTCTATAGTCTGTTAAAAGAATTAAAGATGATTTTTGCATTTTTTCAGCTAATTTTTTTACTTCTTCTTCTTTTTGTTTTAATATAGCCTCGCTTGCCATTTTGTTTTTTACACCTCCCACGTTTCGTCGAAAAATATTATTCATCTTACTTCGTTAAACTTCGCTTCGAAAATCCTCAATGTACATATGTACACCTCCGGTTTTCTCGCTCGTTTGCCTTGTAATATAAACAATCTTTTTCAACTTATTGTTTTGTTTATTTTTTTATTTAATTTAAATTAAAAAACTTCAATCTGCCAAATCTCGAGGCAAATTGAAGTTATATATTTTATACTTCACAATTTTACCTCGGTAGGATTTACTGATTTTTCCACCTACTGTCTTTGGCCATAGTTGCTTTAAATATATCACTCATCTTACTTCGTTAAAAGTTTCGTTTAAAATCCTCATGTACCTATGTACACTGTGGTTTTAAACTTCAACTTTTGCCTTGTAATATAAGTAATCTATTTAAAACGGATAATTTCATATTTTTTTATATTTTGTTTTATATTTTAATTTCTATCTTCACAATACTATTTTTGATTTATGAATAAACCAGGTCCCATTGTAGTAGACATTGATACACTCTTAATGTATTGTCCTTTTGCTGCAGCTGGTTTTGCTTTAATTATAGCATCTATGATTGTTGTATAGTTTTCTAATAATTTTTTAGCTCCGAATGAAACTTTTCCAAATCCTAAGTGAATAATATTAGTTTTGTCTAATCTGTATTCAACTTTACCAGATTTGATTTCAGCGATTGCTTTTTTAACGTCCATTGTAACTGTTCCTGATTTTGGGTTTGGCATTAATCCTTTTGGACCTAATACTTTACCTAATCTTCCGATTACACCCATCATATCAGGTGTAGCAACTATAACATCATAGTCAAACCAGTTTTCTTTTTCTATTTTTGGAACTAATTCTTCAGCTCCAACAAAATCTGCTCCAGCTTCTTCAGCTTCTTTAGCTTTATCACCTTTTGCAAATACTAAAACTTTTTGAGTTTTACCAGTTCCATTTGGTAATACAACTGTACCTCTAACTTGTTGATCAGCATGTTTTGAATCAACACCTAATTTAACGTGTAATTCAACTGTTTGATCAAATTTTGTTTTTGGCATTTTTTCAATGATTTCTAAAGCTTCTTCAGCTTCGTAAACTTTTGTACTATCTACTAATTTTGCAGATTCTTGATATCTTTTTCCTTGTTTCATTTTATACCTCCCTTGGTTTTAACGGGGTATTATTTTCCCCTCCCAATTTTTTAATAACTATTCTGTAACAACAACACCCATAGATCTTGCTGTTCCTTCAACCATTCTCATAGCTGCTTCTACTGATGCTGCATTTAAATCTTCCATTTTTTGCTCAGCTATTGCTTTAACTTGTTCCTTTGTTATTTTTGCAACTTTTTCTGTATTTGGCTTTCCAGATCCTTTTTGGATTTTTAAAGCTTTTTTAATTAAAACTGCAACTGGTGGAACTTTTGTTATAAATGTGAATGATTTATCTTTATAAACAGAAATAACAACTGGTATTGTCATACCTGGTTGATTAGCTGTTCTATCATTGAATTCTTTAACGAATTGCATGATATTAACACCGCTAGATCCTAAAGCTGGTCCAACTGGTGGAGCTGGTGTTGCTTTTCCTGCTTCAATTTGTAATTTAATAACATTAACTACTTCTTTCTCTGCCATTATTTAGCACCTCCTTCAAAATGAAATATATTAATCAATTTTTTGCACTTGTGCAAATTCAAGTTCTACTGGTGTTTCTCTACCGAACATAGATACTAAAACTTTTACTTTGTGCTTTTCTTTATTAATTTCTTGTACTACACCAATAAAGTTTTCTAATGGTCCATTTAGCACTCTTACGTTATCATTAACATCATAGTCAATGTTAACTGGTACATCATCAAATCCCATATTTCTTATTTCATCATCTGTAAGTGGAATAGGATCTGTTCCTGAACCTACGAAGCCTGTAACACCTCTTGTGTTTCTAACGATATACCAAGATTCTTCTGTTACAATCATTTTTACTAAAACATATCCAGGGAAGACTTTTTTTAGATTTGTTTTTCTTTTTCCTTCTTTAATTTCAACTTGTTCTTCCATAGGAACAACTATATTAAAGAAGAAATCTTCTAACTCTCTATTTTTAATTGTTTTCTCTAAATCTGTTTTTACTTTGTTTTCATATCCAGAATATGTATGAACCACATACCATTTTGGCTCTGAATTATTCTCAACTTGAGACATTTTTATAGCCTCCTTTTTTTAGATTTTATTCAGCACTTTCTCCTGTTGCATTTCCAGTTTGGTTTTCTTGGTTTAATTCAACATTTGTATTAACTGATTCTGTATGAATTTCATTTTCTGTTGTTTGGTTTGATGTTTCGTTTTTATTTTCATCTTTTTGTATTGCTTTTGAAGTTTTTGTTATAACGAATTCATAACCTTTTTCAAATCCTAAATCAAGAACAAATACTAATGCAGCAATTATTAATACAACAGCAATTACTGTTACTGTTTTTACAGCTAATTGTTTTACTGTTGGCCAAGTAACCTTTTTTAGTTCTGCTTTAAAATCTTTAAAGAAAGTTTTTCTTTCTTTTTCATTTTTTACTTTA
>CAQPBJ010000011.1 GCA_948852945.1 uncultured Clostridia bacterium
CAGTGGGTCGAGAGTTCGAATCTCCCTCTCGCTACCAAAACTTCCAAGAAATTGGAAGTTTTTTTATTTTGAACTGTTTTTACTTTTCTATTTATTTTTTTACATAAAAAATTAAACATTCTATAAATCTAATTTATTATTTGACATTCTCAATAGCAGGTGCTATTATGAGTTTAGCAATATTGTAATAATCTATGCAAATATGTATGTAGTAAAAAAAACTAGGAATGCCGTCCTAGTCTTTTTTACTTTCATTCGATTTCATTTTCAAAATAAAGTGATTGTAAAATAACTTTTTTAGAGTGCAATAATATTTTTTATTTTCCTATTATTGTCTAAAATATAAAATTATTATACATGTAACATTTTTTTAAATTTTAATGTCATATATAAAAGGAGGTTAATTATGCTAAATATCGAAGAACTGTATAAAAGCTATTTTACAACGATATATAAGTTTTTAATTTGCCTTACACATGACATTGATTTAGCAGAAGATTTAACTCAAGAAACTTTTTGTAAAGCTATAAAAAATATTAATCAATTTAAAAATAATTCTAAAATTTCGGTTTGGCTCTGCTCTATCGCTAAAAATTTATATTTTGATTATTGTAAGAAAAATAATAAGTATCATACTTTAGATATTGATGATGTCTTTGATTTGGAGGTTCCGGAATTTACAAATGATGTAATATCCGATCAGATGTTACATAAAAGCATGAAATCTTTAAATGCTGAAACTAGACAAGTTGTCTATTTGCGAATAATAGGTAATCTTACTTTTAAAGAAATATCAATTGTGTTAAATAAATCTGAAGTATGGGCTAGAGTAACTTTTTATCGTGGTAAAGAAAAATTAAAGGAGGTTGATTATTATGGAAAAGAAAATTGAATGTGGTATTGTATATGATCTACTACCTAATTATATTGAACATTTAACTAATGAACATTCTAATGCTTTTGTTGAAAATCATCTAACAACTTGTGATGAATGTAAAAATCTTTATGATAATTTAATGAATGAAATGAATGTTAATTCTAGTACTAATGACGAAATAAACTTTCTAAAAAAATATAAAATACATTTTGACATATTAAAAATTATTCTTATTTTTATTTTAATTATAATATCAATAGTTTTTATCAATATTACTAGAAAGGTAATAATTATTAATAACTTACAAAATAAAGCTTCTGAATATATTAATTCTACTAATTACTATATAAGGCGAGTATCAACTGAAGATGGTTTTGAAACAGTTGTTGAAACTTATAAAAAAGATCAAATAACTTTACAAAAAATAACTAAAACTTCTTATGAAGGAACAAGTACAATGATTAACTATTCAAAAAATGGAATAACTAATACTTATATCGAAGATACAAATAAATCAAAAATTGCTATTTTAAATGTTGAAAACGCAAGCATGTCTAACTCTATAGATAATTGGGTATCTACTCAAGGTTTGAGACACACTATTTCTTCTTCATTAATGTGTTCAATTAAAAGTGAAAAAATAAATGGAATTGATTGTTATAAAATAACTAATTTCTATCCTGCTCAAAGTTTGATGTCAGATTTTGATAACCCTTCTTTTTATATCAATAAAGAAACTGGTTTGATGATAAAAAACAATGACTATGGTTCTAGTTATTTTGAATATACCTTTGATGTGGTAACAGATCAAGATTTGATAGAACCTGATATTAATGAGTATACTATACAAGAAAATAATTAATTTATTTTGAGATTATGTTTATAACATAATCTCTTTTTTTGTAACGTTTTATTTTTTTAAGAGTCATAATAAATAAAGGAGGAAAATTATGCAAGACTTTGATGATATATATAAAGAATATTTTAATACTGTATATAAATTTTTGCTGTATTTGAGTCATAATAATGTTGAACTTTCAGAAGATTTAGCTCAAGAAACTTTTTATAAAGCAATTGTAAAGATTGATAGTTTTTCTCAGAAATGTAAGCTTTCAGTTTGGCTGTGTCAAATTGCAAAAAATTTGTATTATGACTATTATTCTAAACATAAAAAATTTAGACAGCTGGAGAAAAATATTTCAGATGATGTAATAGTAAATGAATTATTTGAAGATGATTTGATAGCTGATATAGAAAAAAATATTTTGTATGATAAAATACAAAAATTAGATGAATCAGTGAGACAACTTATCTATCTTAGAGTTTCTGGTAATCTTAGTTTTAAAGAGATAGGGATTATATTAAATAAAACCGAAGTATGGGCCAGAGTTACCTATTATAGAGAAAAAGAAAAATTAAAGGAGGATTTTAACAATGGAAAAAAATTGTGAATGTAAGATTGTTCAAGACCTATTGCCTAACTATATTGAAAAAATGACTAATGATGAATCTAATATTTTTATAGAACAACATTTATTAAATTGTGAAGATTGTTCTAAAAGTTTGAAACTGATGAAAGAAAATAGAGATACTATTGATGTAAAACATGAAATTAGTTTCTTTAAAAAATATAAATATAAGTTGAATCTATTAAAAATATTGATATTAATAGTTGTACTATTCTTTTTATTTACAACTATAAGAAAAGTAGTTATAATATCCAATTTAAGTAATCTTTCTGAACGATATGTAAATTCAACTAATTATCATAAAATAATGTATGCTTACGAAAAAGATTCTTATATAAAAACTGAAGTATATTGCTTGGAAAATAAAAAGTTTTTTCAAATAACAAAAATTATCGATGGAAATATACAAGTTAAAAAAATATATTCGGATGGCGAATTTGTTAATATATATACTGAAGATGAAAATGGCAAACACGCTCAGTTAAATCAAAAAATGGAACTTTCAGTTGATATGCAAAATTATTTATATACTGATAATATTTTTCATTTAGTATCTTATAGTATTCCTGCATCTGTAAAATCAAAAGATTATTATGGCAAAAAGTGTTATTATATAGCTAATTTTGACACACCTTATTCTATATCGGAAGATGGAATATTTATAGATAAGGAAACTGGTCTTATTGTAAAAGCTATAACTAGTGTTGAAGTAGCTAATGGAATTACTCCTGCTGTAGATTACGTTTATGAATTTGGAAATGTTACTGAAAAAGATTTTGTAGAGCCTAATATAGAAGATTACAAAATTATTGATTAATATTACTAAATTGTGCGTTTTAAAATCAGATAAACTTTGTGGTTTATCTGATTTTTTTATACATTCATTTTTAAGTTAATTTCTAGTCATAAAAAAATGTAAAATTTTGTAAAAGTACATCTTGTTTTTTATTATATTTTTATGTTATGATTTTATAATAGCGCTTGAAAGGGGGAGGAACTGGAAAGATTTATGAAGACAAATGATAGTACGAAAATTGAAGGTGAAAAAGTAGGAACTGTTCATGTATCAATGTATAAAGATACTTCTACTAGATTACCTTTCTTCTTTATCACTTCTGATAATGAAGATATGTTACAAGTTTCTTATATTATTGAAGATTCTTTGTGCGATTTTTAGACTAACTTTTGTTAGTCTTTTTCCTTTTAGTTGATGTTTTTATTTATCTTTCTATATTTGAAGTTATTTATATAGTATGTTATAATAGTATACATAAAATTTTGAAGGGAGTGTTGTTATGGCTAACCACTTAGTTCGGATAACCGATAAAGATTATCGGGACTTTCGACGGAACTACTCCAAAATTACCTATAGCTTCAATAAACATGGTGAACCTGCTCAGATCTCCGAAGATGAAGTTAGAGAATTTTCCAATAATTTTTTGAACAGTATCATTGGAAAAGGTGATTTTCTTGACATCATGGATGAGCCTGAAAAATATGAGCTCTATTTTTTAAAAAATGATGTCGAAGAAATTATTGGTGTTCTCTCATTAACATTTTCAGAGAAAAGTTGTTTTATTTCTGAGTTTGCTGTGTTTGAACGTGGTAAGGGTCTCGGTACTGAACTCTATTCTCTAGCTTTGGAGAAGATGCGTCCTCACGGAACACGCTTGATTGAGCTTTCTGCTCCTCCGCCTTTCGCAGGTTCTCGCGAATTTTGGATGAAGCTTGGTTTTACGCTCAAGTATAAAAGCAATTCTGTTTTTGAGAAGCAAATTAAATTTCGGCACCATAATTAAGAATGACACACCAAAAAATGTCGTCAGACAATCTGCAATTTAGATTGTTTGACGACGTTTTATTTTATACAAACAGTGATATTGGTTCATTTTCTTTTTTGTATGATTTTATTATGTCTTTCATATTATATTTTTTACATTCTTATCAATTAAATTGCAAAGGCAGGTGGCGGAACTCCGTCACTTGCCTTTTTTCGGTCAATTCATATCATTGTGAAAAGCCTGGTTTCCTATCACATAGATGTCGATGTTCTCCCGCTTTGCCGTTTCTTTTTCTGAAAGAGGTTCTATGATAGAGTAAAAATGATGTGCGCCATTTGAAAAATATGCTTTAGTTGGGTCTTCCCCATTTATAGCATCTTCTACGGCAGCCATGCAGATTTCATATTCTGGACAGTTTATGAAAAAATCATCTGTCATATCTTTCGGATAAGCAAATGCCCCAGGATATGTGATAACTTCCATAACATTTCCATTCTCTGCTCCATATTCTTTACTTCTAGTTTTGAGGCGATTAAGAATTACAGCTACTATTGAAATTCTTCCCTCTTCGCACTCTCCCCTTCCTTCTTCGTAGACAGTCTTACCCATTGCGATTTTTTCACTTTCTGTAAATGCGGTTATCGGATCTTCCTCAATTACCTCTGCAGTGAGTTTGACTGGTTCTGCTGAAATTTGGACTACTTTTTTGTCTTGAGTTACCTGTTTCATCTCGATGTTCTCTGCTTTACTTGCTACTTGGACTTCTACTAAGTCCACCTCCGTTTTTACGACGATTGCTTCATCATCTTTTTTGAGCATAGTCTTGCATAGAACAATAGTGATTACTACAAGTGTCAAGATTAAAAGTGCCATTTTTTGGGCCTTTTGGCGGTTCTTTTTGATTGCTCTTCGGCATCTCCTTCTGTTTGTGCATGTCTTGCACTTTTCTGTCAACGAAAATGCTGACCGATGTTTGCATCTCTTTGCCATTTTTCTCTCCTCCTGTGTATTTTGTTTTGGTTAACCACCTCATGGTGGATATGGCATAATAAGGCTTACATATCATAATTATATCATTTTTTCTGTTTTTATTCAAATTTTCCCATTCTTAAGTTAACCTTTGTATTTCTTTTTTATTACAAATATTTTTTTATTGCTAAAATGTATTATAATTAATATAGTCTTTTTTTTGAGATGTGAGGGGATAAAAAAATGAAAATTAAATGTACTTATTGTCGTGCTTTTATAAATGATTATGATGAAGTGTGTCCTAAGTGTGGTGGTCATAATGATAATTTAAAAAGAAATGCAAATCATGTTCCTCAAACTATTGATGAATTAAAGCAATGGTATAAAGATCATAATTTGCCTAATTATTATACTACTCGATTTTTTATAGGTGAAAATTATTTATATCCAAAGGCTTTTGGTATTTATAAAGATGAGCAGACTGGAAATTTTATCGTATATAAAAATAAAGATACTGGCGAACGTGCTATTAGATATGAGGGGAAAGATGAAGCATATGCTGTTAACGAATTGTATATGAAACTTAAAGAAGAAATTTTGCATCAAAAAGAAAATAATTTGGGATCAAAATCAGCAAATGCTAATGTTCGTAAAATAGCTCTTTCTTTAACTAAGATATTTGCTTGTTTCATATTTGTTCAATTATTATTGGGAATATTTTTGTTTGTAATTTTTTCATCAAGCAAATCTAGAGGTTATTATTTATATGATGATACATATTACTACTATCAAAGTGGCTCTTGGTATAGTTATAGTGCTACCGGTGGTTGGTCTTCTACTACTCCTCCTAAAGAATTGAAATCTAATTCATCTGATTATTTTGAGTCTTATAGTTATTCGTCTGATTATGATGTTGATGATTTTAAGGATAGTGGATATTATAAAGAGTCTTCGTCATCTTCTTCATATGATAGTGATTGGGATTCTAGTTCTTCATGGGACTCAGGTTCTTCGTGGGATTCTAGCTCTACTGATTGGAGTAGTGATTGGTAAATGTTTTAAATTTGAAAATCGTAGCGACTATGATAAAGTCACTACGATTTATTTGATAGTTATTTAAAATAAAGATAACGTTTCATATTCAATTGCTACTTGTATATTAATTATAATACTTTTTTATTCATAAATTCAAAGCTTTACAAAATTTAGATAAAAAACACCAATGCTTTAAGCTGTATACGTGCTTGAAAAAATCACTCGCGCCACTAATCTTTTAGGATTAATTCTATTTTTCCTAAATCAAAATTTGTTTCATTATAATATTCTTTTTTCAATTCTTCTATTGTTTTATTTTCCTTATCCATTTTATCTTTAAATAAATCTTTTAATCTTAAATTTCCAAATTCTTTTTCTGGAGCTATTTGCTTTGCTACTTCTTTTATTTTGCTTTCTTCTCCTTCTATTTCAATTAAATATCCTATAATAGGCCACCTATCAATTGTAATAGTTATATTATCTTTCGTGTACACTTCTCTTTCTTTTTTTATTTGAAAACATAGTGGATATCCTATAGAAGAGAAAACCTTTATATAGTTATCAACCTCTTCTTTATTGATTTTTATATTTATTTCTTCTCTCTTTGATACATCTTTATAATTATTTATATTTCCTTTATATGTTAATTCAGCTTTATCGTCTTCTATTCTTATTCGTATCTTGTTTCCTTCTCTAAATAACTGAGCATCAGGTGTATCTATCATAATATCATGTTGATTAATTACCTTTTCTTTTTTAAATCCACTTTGTTCTATTTTATTTATACATTCTTCTGTGCTTTCCATACAAGTTCTAATTTCTACTTCTACCATTTTCCCTCCTATTTATTTTTATTTAATTTTTCTATCTATTTTTATGTACTAATTATATCTTTTCATTGCTCTTTTGTAAAACTCTTTATATTTATACATTATGTTTACTTTTTTTCTTTTTTGTTGTATACTTAATTATACGCTTTTTATCTATGAACTATAATTTTGAGAGGAGTCCTCATGATGAAAAAGCTGGAGAATTTTACCTTGGATGGATGCGTTACTCGGATAAAAGAAACTACCCTAGCAACTTGGTGGATGCTGCAACAGTTCTTTGCCTATCCTCCATTTAATGAATTCTTCGATACTTCCAAGCTGATTGACTACTTTGGCGAATTTGTCAATGGTGGTATTAATCACATGGAAATCGAAATTCAAAATGGTATTTGGGTGCCTGTAGCATTGATGTCGTGGCATCCTATGGTCGTAGGCGATCATCCGCTTCATTTTTCTAATCCTGAGAGTGTTGCCTATATTTCTGATTCTATAACCTGTTTAGGATATCAGAAAAAAGGCGTACAAAAGCAACTTTTCGATTACACGCTTAAGGAGATGAAAAAACGCAAGTTTACCTTGGTTTACCTTCGCACAAGTCGTCAATCCTCTATGTACTATCTCGCGAAAAAAATGGGCTTTGTACAAGTTCCTGATGTTACTCAAAATGTAACTTCAATGCGAGTAGGTGGGATTATTGGTTCAGACGAAAGAATCTTTTTTTATCGTTCATTGTGAATAAGAGCTAAGTTTAGCAACCCCATACTAGTTGTTATTTGACTAGTATGGGGATTTTTACATTCTTCTATATTTTTTCTAAGCAACTAATTATTAAAGTTGCTGTATATTTATCTAATTTTCAAGTGCTCATACAGCAGATTATTAGACAATGTGCTACTTTTCTGCTATAATTATATACTATAAGGCATTTGTTTAGTGAAGTAGTTATGGTCAGTCGCTACTTAATCACTAACATTGTTAATAATTTAATGAGGTGTAATGTCATGATGAAACGACAGGAGTTCTATGAAAGGGCTCAACAGCTGAGAGACCAATATAAGTGGTATACATTTGAAGGGCATGCTGTATGCACAATTCTTTCGGAAGTTTTTGATAATGGAGATGAACTGTCGAAAGAAATTGAAATTTTCAATGACGTGGGATATGAGTATCGTGAAAAATACGTATATAAACTCAGAAACGTACTCAAAGAGTTGGGTATCGAATGTGATGAATGTTGGTCATATGATGGCGAAAAATTCATTATTAGAGGTGCCAGATTTAGGTAGTTGAAGCGAGAACTGACTGACCTGTAAACCTGCTATTGAAATATATAGCAGGTTTATATTGTATTATTTAAAATTAAGATATGTTAAATTTAATAAGCTGTACGAGTGCTTGAAAAAAGTCACTCGTACAACTCATACATTTCGTTATAAAATCTGATTAGATAAAAATTGTCCTAACTCTTGTATATTTGTTTTTGATGACAATTCAAATCTAATAGTTCCCATGCCACTAATTGTTACATCAAGTTCAGAGTCTAAATCAAAAGAACCAGCAGTTTCTATTGAGAATATTTGAATTTTTGAATAAGGAATAGATGTGTAATCTGTTTTTTTACCAGTTATTCCTTGAACATTTATAGATATAATACGTTTGCTAGTAAAGACTAGCTTATCTCTCATAGATGAGAAAGCAAAAGTTACATTTTCATTAGGTATTAGTAGTGTTTTTGATACATCTTCTCCTTCTTTAGTAGATATTGGTTTTAGTTTAATAAGTGACTTGTTTGTAAAATCAATCATTTTTTCTCTCCTTAATATATATATTATAACTTTGAAAACTTTTTTAACGAATACCGTTGTACGAGTGACTTTTTTTCAAGCATTCGTACAACCTCCAATTTAAACACATTAATATTTACTATTTATAAATTTTTCAATTTTATCTATTTTATCTAATCTGTCTAGATTTTTATATTCTTCTAATTCTTGTTTTACTTCTAAAACTTTCAATTTCATATCTTCATAATATATTTCATGAATTTCATGTAGATGTTTTTTTTCCGACCAATTACCATTTTTTAATTTGTATCGAAAATCTCCCATTACTTCAATTTTTATTTTGCCTATCTTATATATTGAAAAATAAGAACTATACTTTTCTGTACTAGAATATTCAGGCTTTTGAATACATTATTCCTTTAATAATAAATAGATTTTATTGCTTCCTACTTCATCAGTTAAAATATCTATATCATAATTAGGCACTACTTCTACTCCTTGAATTGCCAAAGATACACTTCCTGATATTATCCATAACGCTTCTGAATTACTTAATTTGTCATAAACTTTTTTTAAAGCTTCTATAATTTCTCTGTGCATTTATTTCTCCTCTTTACTACTTTGTTAATTATATCATTTATATAATTTTTTTCTAGACGGTATATTATATTTTTTACCTTTCTTCATTTATATAAATGTACTTGTATTTTATATAAAAACCTGCTAAAATACTATCACTACTGGATTACCAGCAGAACACTTTTTCTATATAGTGTATATGTTTTATTTACTAGTTACTGTACTAGTATAGAGTTAATCTTAGAAAGAAGTATGTTGCGCGCAATGTCCTTTGTCTTATTTTACTAGTTTGACACTGTTAATTTTACTTGAGCGAAAGGTAAAGGTATGAGATGAAAAAGATATTATATTTATTACTTCTTTTGTTGTTTATGACGGGATGTGCTTCTGATGGAGAGGCTGAAGAAAGCTACTTTGTTACTATGGACATTAACAGTTTAACTGATGATGGATATGTGGTGGTAAAGGAGCATGAATTTAAGCCTTATGAATCTTCTGAAACACTTTGTCCTGAAATTCCGGGAGTTTCAAGCGTACTTGCGTGTAACAGTTCTGGTGAAGTGATTATTTTCTATGAAGATGGCAATAACAAGTCATTTTTATTTGAAGATGAGAATATTGATATTGATTATGTAACAAAATCTGATAGCAAATATTCTCCTTGTATCATCAGAAGCGAGAATTGCGTTTATGCGTATGACGTTGATTCAGCAGATTTTCATATGATAGCTAATGATTTTCTATTTTATCTTGAGAGCCATCAGGATAAATACTATTATGTGAATACTGCACACTCTCTTGTGGATTCAGATGGGAACATTTATTGCCAAAACGTTGTCGGCGTCAGAGATGACTATAATTTCAATCATACGATTGTTTATATAAATGACAAATAATGCAATAATGTTTTTATGAATGTAATTATGTCTTTAAAAACGCGCAACTAATTCTTCTTAACCTAGTTAACAAAAATGGAGCCCTCTCTTAAATATTTTTAGAGGGCTCTATTGACTTTAATATTTTGAAATTTATATATCCATAAATCCATTATAAGCCGCTAGAAACACGTTCTAGCGGCTTATCTTTTTTTGTCAGCTTACATTTCTGCACTCTCCTCCTCTTCATCGTCTAAACCCATTGCAATAACCATAAATCCTATTGGGCAACAGTCTTCTGGTATCTCTGCTTCCATCTTGTCAAAAAGTTGAACTCCAGCTAATGCAACTTCCAATTCTTTTTCTGTTGGTTTGTTTGTCACAAATATTTGCAAAAACCTGAATATTCCATACTTTTTTCCGAGCATACTAAATACCAAAACTAAGATAAAAAGAATAACATACACATAAAACTTTATGAAAGGGGCTAACGCAATTATGATAGATACTAGTCCGAAACTTACGATTTTGTCAATGTAGCTTCTGCTTCCACATTTTTTTTCAAACTGTGATGCTCTTTTTATTTCTTCTATGCTTGGTATCCCTCCTTTTGTTTGATATGCATTTATTGCTTTATGCTCTGCTGCGTGAAATCTGCCTACGGATTTATATTTTCCTAATTTTACTTTGCAGGACAGTTGACAGAATTTTATAAGATCTCTTAATGCAATCATTGAGAAATATATAAGCGCTATAGCTATTGATACTTGCTTGCTTATAATTATGCTCAATATTGCTATTATTCCTATTGCAATCTTACAATATGATTCTGTCTTTTCTACTTTCTTTTGGTCTGTTTTTATTGATACCCCCATTTCTCTAATACAGCTGATTACTGTTGGCAACACCTGGGTTTTTATTTCACCAGATGAATCGATAGTTGCTTCGTAGGTTAGTGCAGGAATTTTGTTGGAACGGAAAACTATTCCATCTTCCTTAGACCGCGCATCGAATATTTCTTTTTTTTCTGTCATAGTCTGCTGACCTCCTAAATTTTTTCTATAATATTATATCACAGATTTACATAATGTTCAATTTTTTGTTTTTTAGTTTCCTTGTTTTTCTATCATTTGCCGAGCTCAGCATATTGCAATTAGCAGTTTTCTACTGCTTGTCCTATTTCTTAGCTAAATTGAATTATTATGTCAATTATGGTATAATTTTTATATATGCAATATTAATTTGAACGTTGGCAAAAAATACATCATTATAGGAGGTACTTATATGCATGCCAAGGATTTAGTAAACCAGATCAAAGGGTACAATTCCCATGAAACGGAGATCTTCGATCTCAGCGCAGACCTGCTGCTTGCTGACATCCGGAACAAATTGGAGGATATCTACAACAGTGGTCAGTGGAGCATGATGATTGGGGTCACACAGCTCGGGATTGCCCTCAGAAAGGTTAGCCACGACTTCAAGACTTTTGAGATTGGAATTTTGGACGCCTACCCTATGCACTTTGGTCACACTTTTCATGATGATTACCCGGAGGTTCCCTCGTACCGCAAATTTATCGACAGCGGTGACTACAAAAATGAGGAGATTCTCGGTTTTCAGGGTGAAGAGATTGAGCTCCTTACGCCATTTCTTAGGGCTTTGAGCTACAAGGGCATTGGCGCCTATGTCGATCTCGACAATGATCAACTGGTTTTTCCACTTAATATTCAGTAATATCCATGTTCAACACTAAAGGGTCGCACACGTTGCGACCCTTTAGCGGTTATATAATCTTTTATCTTTCTTCATATTCTCTTTCATTGCATACATATATATAATTTTTTCTTCCAAATGAATCTGTATGCATTATCTTTTTTACATTTTTTAATTTCTCTATTTCTTTTTCAAGTTCTTCTGAAGAATGAATTTCTTTACCATTAAATCTCATATGATATATTTCTGCATTACCACTAATATTAAAAATTGTTGGTTTTCTTGTTTTAGTTAAAATTTCTGCACATTGTGGAACTTTTGCTCCTACTATAAAATTTGTCCAATCCATCATATCTTCTGATGTCTCATGAAATTCTCCTTGAACTACTCTGAGCATTCCTCCATTTTCTTGTTTTGGTATTGTAAATTCTTTTTTAGAAACTGGATCAACTACTACAACTGCATATCCTAATGCTGCTAACTTTCTTCCTAAGTGGCAATGTTCTCCATCTCCTACACATAGCACTCTTGGATATTTTGCTTTAGGATAGTTCTTCTTTACATACCCTAAAATTATATTACTTTGTGTTGGTACTACATTATACCAATCTAAAAAGTCTATCCAAATTTCTTGTTCTCTTAACTCATCTATACTTGCTGGTCTTCTAACTCCTGTATCATGATGTGGATATCCCATTGACATATCTAATCTATCTAGTTCTTCAAATATCTTTGCTGTTAATGCTTGTAGTTCATCTATACTTAAATTGTCTGGATTCTCTATCGTAACCTTTTTACCATTTTCTATTAGTCCTGTTCTATATTTAAAAACTTCTTCCATACTAATATTAGAGCTTTTTTCCATATATACCTCCTAAATTTTTTAACTATTTGATTATATCATATTATTTCTTATTTTTCAATTATGTAAACCTTATACATTGACATATTGTATCAATGAGAGTAAAATATATTTTACGAATAATTTTAGTGGAGGTACTCTATGTCTACAGAAGAGCTTATCGAAGAATGCAATGATGAGTGTCGGGAATGCCTAAAAAGTTTTCAGAAGGATAATATTGAATTTAGACCTTCGATGTGTAGGTACTGTCCAACAGGACAAAAGCTTCACGAGCTTTTAAAACGTCAAGACACGTCTGAACAGCAGTGGGACCTTATCGATTGGTCCTCCAGTCCTTGGAAAGATTATTATCACGGATGAATGAAGCTAGCAGTCACGGAAGTATAGTATTCCGCGACTGCTAGCTTTTATTTATATATTTTTATTCTTTTGATTTACTTTTTTGATATTCTTTATATACTTTTTGGAATTCTTTTTCTCTCATTTCAAAAATTCTTAGTGCCATTTTCTTATGTGCTTCGTCTAAGTGTGTATATGTTGCTAGTTCTGCTTCTAAGTCTTCTAATGTAAATGCTGTAACTTTCTTATATGCTCTTTCTGCTTGATCTGGATATCTTTCAAATATATGATTTAATAACTGTTCTGCTGTTGGTACAGTGTAATTATAAGGAACTCCATATTGTGTTTTTAGTTCATATGCCATACTTTGTTTAAATTCTTCATCTGGTTTTTCTAATGTCTTTTCTATCCATTCATTATTGATTCCCATTAAAAACATGTTGTGTGATGCTAAATAATATGGTGATAGTGTTGCATTTTTGTGGTCATACAAATCTATATTTGTTTTACCATGTATTCCTAGTTTTAGTCCAAACATTGCTCTATCTACAAGCTCTTGTCTCATTTTATCTACTTCTGTTTTTGAATACTCGTGTTTTGGTTTACTTCCTCTACTAACTAGATAATATACATTTGATTCTACATATTCTTCAAAGTTCATTTTTTGAACTCTACCTCTATCTTGTTCTCTTCTTCTTTTTGCTGCTTGTTCATTTTCAGTTAAGTATGTACCTTCTATAACATCTTCTGCTGCGTGTGATACGTTTCTTCCGAATATTGGATCTATACCAGTATATACTAATGATGATTCAAAAAATGAATCTCTATAGGTTGTTTTATTTATATCATTTATTAAATAAAAACCTAGCTCTGTTTCTGGTACATTTATTCCACATTTTTTCCCTATAATGTGCATTAAATATGGTGTATAAAAGCTAGCGTCATCTGTTGATTTTTTATTATAAAGTAATCCGTATTTTCCAGCCTTTTTGTTATGTAATACATAATGTTTTCCTCTTTCTGGACCAATGGCTTGCATTACTACTTCGTATTCATCTGGATTAAATGCTTTAAATTCTGATTTTTCTTGCATATATTTTTCTCCTTTTATTAATATTGCTATTTTAACATACTTTCAGGCTTTTTTCAACTTTTAAAAGCTAGAGAATCACTTTTCTCTAGCTTTTATTCTATATATGGGTTTCCTCTATTAATACTTGGTTGATTATTTAATAGTCGTAGTGCATAGCTGTATTCTCTTTCTGTGAATCCTTTATCTTTATTGCATATTACCATAAAATTTTGTAATTCTCTACTTATTTCTGATGGATTATCTTCTAATATTATAAATTTTTCTATTTCTTTATGTTTTTCTAGATATATTTTTATTTCCATGTCTTTATTAAAATCTGTTGCTGGTGTATGTCCATATATGTATGTATAGTCGTCTAGACCACTATCATATAATATTCTTTTGTAACTTCTTAATATATATTCTCCATTTTCATCTTTTTCTTGTGTGTTTCTCCATTTTTTGCAATCTACAACAACAGCCATTTTCTTTTCTTTGCACAACTTATTTAATAATTTTATAGCATTGTAATTGTTTACTTTTCCGTCACTTGGATTATTATAGTCTTGTCTATAACTTCCATCTACATCATATCCACTACTTGTATTTATTACTCCATCAAAATCTAGAAATATTACATTCATTTTATTTTCCCCTTTTTTATATATTTTATAGTTAATTTTTTCTTATTTCAACTCTGTTTATGATATAATTTGTATATATTATTTATTAGGAGATTATTTATGAAAAAACAATATTGTGCTTCTGTTTATATTATTGATTTCAGAAATGAAACTGTGCTTTTAATGTTTAATAAAAAACTTAATAAGTGGTTGCAACCTGGTGGACATATAGAGGATGACGAGCTTCCTTTTGAAACCTGTATAAGAGAAGCTAAAGAAGAAACTGGCATGGATATATCTTTGTTAAACCAATATAATTTTACTAACTTTTGTTATCAGCCTGTTTTTGTTGAGCATTATATAAATAATGTTGGCGATATGATTGATTTCCAGTTTATAGGCACTCCTAAAACTAATTCATTATCTATTAATTCTGAAAATAATTTAGTTAAATGGCAAAAGATTGAAGATATTGATTTTCAAGATGATATTGATAATGAAATTAAGGTAAAAGTAAAACTTTTATTAAAAAAATATGTTAATTCTGATTCTTAATTGCATAACTTTTCAATTATTTCTTTATACTGTTTTATTGTTTTTTGATAACTTTCTATACTTATATGTTCATCTATTTCATGTGCTGTGACTGGCCCTGGTCCTAATATAATTTTTTTGACTTTAGGGTCTTTTATTAGACTTGCCTCTGTCATAAAGTTTGCTGTTTTGCCTTCTTTTATGAATTCTATTTCATTTAAAAAGGGTTTTATTTCTTCTATAATTTTTATTTCAAAATCGTATTTTAAATCTAAGTCTTCAAGTTTTTCTTTTATTTTTTTAGTATGAATATCTTTTATAGTTCTGAAATCTAAACATGCTTTTGCTGATGCTGGTATTGAGTTTTTGGCACTTCCTCCCTCTAATATTCCTATATTCATTGTTGTATATGGTATTTCAAAATAATTTTCTTTTTCATTTTTTATTTGATTTTCATAAAAAATATTTAATTCGTTTAAAGCTTTAATTGCATTTATGTTTGCACTTTTTCCTTTTTCTGGATTACTTGAATGTGCTTTTATTCCTTTAAAGTATAATTCGCATTCTAATAGACCTTTGCCTCCTACTAAATAGTCATTATTAGTTGGTTCTCCAAAAATCATTAGTTCTGGAAATTCTTCATTTGAATTTACTATATCATATGTTCCTGAAAAACCTATTTCTTCGTCATAGGTAAAATATGCTTTTATTCCATATTTTAATTTTGTTAAATCTATTTTAGATATACTTTCTATAAATGCCGCTATTCCACCTTTCATATCGCATGTTCCTAATCCATATACGTTTCCATCTTTTTCTGCTAATTTAAATGGATTTGTTTTCCAGCCTTCTATATATTCTACTGTATCAGTGTGTCCTAAGAATCCTACTTTAGGATTTTCTCCATATTGCATTATTAGATATTTTCCTTTGTAGCTAGTTTTAAATCCTAGGTTTAATAACTTTTCTTCTATGTAATTTATTATTTCTTTATTTTCTTTGTCTTTTATTGTGTTATAACTTACTAGTTTTTCTAAAATTTCCATTTTTCCTCCTCTAACATGTTATTGTATCTTCTTTTTCTTCTATTATTTCTCCTGACAATATTACTTTTTCTTTTTTAGTTATTTCTACTTCCAATGTTTTTCCTGATGGTTGCATAATCTCAAATTTTCTTTTATTGCTTTTAGAAGCTTCAGCTAGTGCATATGCTATACTGCCTGAGCCACATGAATTTTCTTTAAATAGTGTATTGATTTCTTTTACCCATACTACTGGTATTATTTTATCACTTTTTTCTTTAAAAATTACACCTACTGCTTCTTTTTCTTGCAATTCTAATTTTTCTATTAATTCCATTGCTTTTTCTTTTAATTTCGTATTGTTTTCGTAATCTAGTAAAATTATTGTTATTCCTGATAAATTTACTTGTGTTATTTCATTGGTTCTTTTTTCAATTAATGTTCCACTCTGTGGTAATGGAATTTCGCACCATATTTTATTATTTTTAATTCCACTGATTATATTATAATTATTTATTTTTATATTCATATTTGTGGTTTTCTGTTTTTCCAAATAGTATTTTACTGCACTTCTTGTTGCATTTCCACAAAATTCTCCTCCTGCCATCGTTAGTCTTTCTTCTGTTTCTGAAATAAATCCTACTTGTTCTACTGTTTTTTCTTTTTCCATTATTTTGCTATTTATCTTTCTTTTTTCTTCTGTAGTATAATTATCTCCTATTACTAGTGCAGTTATGTTTCCTGCTGGGTTATAAATTTTATATCTTATTTCCATTTTTCTTCCTCCTCTAAAAACAAAAAAGTATATGTTTGATTTAATATTTTACTAATCATACATATACTTGCATTTTTTATAATTAATTTTGAAATTTAAATTATAATTTTTAACATGCTAAAAATGTATGACTAGTTTTAAGCCATACATGATGTCTCATTTTAGTTAAAACATCGCTTACTTTTAGCATTTTTTCTCTCCTTTTTTATATTTATATATTAACACCTATTAACTTTTTTGTCAATTTCTATTACCTCTTGAAATGATTTACATAATATGGTATAATGAAATATATTCTTGAATAATAAGGGGGTCATGTTTATGAAATCCGAATATCTAAGCAAGAATTTCATCCCTCTTCGGGACTACTATGATGAATCAGAGCAGCAATTGAAATCTGAAACGTTCTTGGTTCACATGGTATATATCATTTACCGGTATTCACGGTCTGGTGATCTCTGCAGTATTACTATCAATGGTATAGAGTATCCTCCTGACACGGAATTGGTATTTGATGAAGAAACTTTAAAACTACATATTAAATCATAGAACTCTCAATCGCGATGATTGAGAGTTCTATGTATTATTATTGAATTATTCTGTTAATTTTTTCTTTGGTGTTGGTACAACGATATCTTCCTTTTTAGGTTTTTTTCTATCGTTATCTACTATATCATTAATGTGATCTTCAGCTGGTGATATTTCTATATTTCCATCACCTGGAACTATTTGTATATTTCTTTTTCCCATAACTTTAATCACTCCTTTTATTTTAACTCATATAATCTTTTAGTCTTTTACTTCTACTTGGATGTCTTAATTTTCTAAGTGCTTTGGCTTCAATTTGTCTAATTCTTTCACGTGTTACTTGGAATTCTCTACCTACTTCTTCAAGCGTTCTAGCTTTTCCATCTTCTAATCCAAATCTTAGTTTTAATACTTTTGCTTCTCTTGGTGTTAATGTTTCCATTACTTCTTCTAATTGTTCTTTTAATAATGTATATGCTGCTGAGTCTTGAGGTGCTGGTGATTCGTCATCTGGAATAAAATCTCCTAAATGACTATCATCTTCTTCACCAATTGGTGTTTCCAAAGATACTGGATCTTGAGCTATTTTTTGTATTTCCATAACTTTTTCAACTGTTATTTCCATTTCTTGTGCTATTTCCTCTGGAGTAGGCTCTCTTCCTAGTTGTTGTAGTAAGTGTCTTGAAGTTCTTATTAATTTATTTATTGTTTCTACCATGTGAACTGGTATTCTTATTGTTCTTGCTTGGTCTGCTATTGCTCTAGTAATAGCTTGTCTTATCCACCAAGTTGCATAGGTACTAAATTTAAATCCTTTTGTATAATCAAATTTTTCTACCGCTTTGATTAGTCCCATGTTTCCTTCTTGAATTAAGTCTAAGAATAACATTCCTCTTCCAACATATTTTTTAGCTATACTTACAACTAATCTTAAGTTTGATTCTGCTAATTTTTGTTTAGCTTCTTCATCGTCTTCTAGTATCTTTTTAGCAAGTTCTAGTTCTTCTTCAAATGTTAAAAGTGGAATTCTACCAATTTCTCTTAAATACATTCTTACTGGATCATCAACGCTAATACCTTCCATAGAAGTTACATTCATATCTTCTAGTTTGATTTCTTCAACTTCTTCTAAGTCTTCTATATCTGGTTCATCATCGGTATCATCTTTTAAAACATCTACGCCTAATTCTTCAAATACATCAAATACTTTATCTATTTGATCTGGTGTAACATCTCCTAATTGACTTGCTAGCTCTCCATAAGTAATTTTTCCACTTTCTTTAGCTGTTTTTAATATACTATATACTTTATTATTTGCTATCTCTTCTTCTGTTTGTGGATTTTCAATTTTTTTAATTTCTTTTGCTTTCTTTTTTGTTGTTTTTTCTTCTTTTTCTACTTTCTTTTCTTCTACTACTTCTTTAGATTTAGTTTCTTTCTTTTTGCTTTCTTCTTTTTTAGTATCTTCTTTTTTTGAATCTACTTTTTTAGTTTCTGTTTTCTTTTTATCTGTTTTTTTGTTTTCAGTTTTTTCTTTATTTTCAATCTTTGGAGAAGTTTTTTTCTTTGTTTTTTGAACTTTTTCTATTTCTTCGTTTTCTTTTTCTTCTTTTTTAGTTCTACCCATATTTCCTCCTATTTCATTTTAGCTAATTGTAAAATAATTTCACTTAGCTCTCTTTCGAAACTAGCTATCTCTTCTTTTGTATTATTCTTATCTTCTAATTTAGTTAAAATTTCATTTCGTCTTTCTATTATTCTTTCTTTATTATAACTAGTAATTATATCTTCTATGCATTTACTATTGTCTGATATTTCATAATCATCTGCCATTAAACTTGTAAAATGACTTATTAAATCTTTGTCTTCCATAGAGTCTAATATATTGTTTACTTCTTTATTTTGCTCAATCGCTTCATATATTTTTTCTATCAGTTGCTGATTTAACATGTATTTTAAGTCTTCTTTTTTTATATTGTTTTTGATGTTTTCTCTTTCTTGAGAATTTCCATTTATAAGCAAATATATAATTACATTTTCTCTTCTTATTGTTGCTTCGTCTATTTTTGAGTCTTTTTTTCTTTCTATATTTGCTTTTGGCTTTTTATCATTTTCATTTTCTTTTGACTTATTTACATATTTTATCTTGTTTATCTCAGCATATATTGCTTCTTTTGATATACTATAGCTTCTTGATATATTATCTATTTGGATTTCTAGTTCTATTTGACTTTCTACTCCTACTAATATTTTAGCTATTTCTTGTAAAAATTTAATTTTATCATTTGTGTTTTCTAAATTAAATTTATTTTTTAATACTTTTATCCTGAATTCTACAAGAGATATTGCTTTTTCTATTAGTAAATTAAATCCTCCACTTCCATATTTGATAACATATTCATCAGGATCTTTTGCGCCTTCCATTTGTAATATACGTACATCGCATCCAAGATTTTTTAAAATTTCTAGACCTCTCATCGTAGCAGCTTGTCCTGCTGCATCTGAATCATAACTTATTATTACTTGTCCAGCATATTTTCTTAATAATCTTCCTTGTGCCTCTGTTAGCGCTGTTCCTAATGATGCTACAACATTTGTTATTCCTCTTTGGTATAATGAAATTGCATCCATATATCCTTCAACTATAACTATTTTGTCAAGATTACCTTTTTTAGCTATATTTAATCCGAATAAATTTCTGCCTTTAGAATAAACAATATTTTCTGGAGAGTTGATATATTTAGGTAATGATTTATCAAGAACTCTTCCACCAAATGCTATTACCTTTCCTCTAATGTCCATTATTGGTATCATTAGCCTATTTCTGAATCTGTCTATAAATTGACCTTTTTCATTTTTATTTACTAGACTTGATGCCAATATCTCTTCGTCATTAAAACCTTTTTGTTTTAGATGTTTATATAGCTCATTGTATGTTCCTGAATATCCTATTAAAAATGATTTTAATGTGCTATTATTTAATTTTCTTGTTTTGACATATTCTTGTGCTGGTTTTGCATTTGGTTTGTATAGATTTTCATGATAAAATCTAGCTGTTTCTTCGTTTATTTTAAATACTTTATCTTTTAGAAATTGACGTTTACTATATTGATCATTTTCTGAGGTTGGTAGTTCTATACCTGACTTCTCAGCTAGAAATTCTAACGTTTCTCTAAAATCTAAATTTTCTATTTTGCTCACAAAATGTATAACATTGCCTCCGACTCCACACCCAAAGCAGTGAAATATTTGTTTATCTGGTGAAACAGAAAAAGAAGGAGATTTTTCTTTATGAAAAGGACATAATCCAAAAAAATTTCTTCCACTTCTTTTTAATGTTACATATTGGGATATTGTGTCTACTATATCATTTGAAGATCTAATTTCATCAATTAATTCATCACTATATCGTACCATTTTGTTCCTTTCTTTTTATAATATTCGACATAAAGTATTGAAATCCTTCCAAGGTTACATAATTTTTTACAAAAATATTTCATTTTTGCTACAATAATATAAAAATATCTTAATATGAATGCCTTTTATTTATATTAATAGCTTACTCAATAAGAATTATTTTTATAAATTTTGCTCTTCGCAATCTCCGAATAAAAAACTCCGTTTTTATATTGTAGATTGCTCAAATTCGCACTACACTCACTTTGTTCGCTTCGTTTGGTCGCTAGCGCAATTTATAAAAATAATTCTTATTGAGTAAGCTTTTTCTAATAAACTAAAAAAGGTATCCATTTTAGGATACCTTTTTATTTATTTTTTTGAATCAAAACTTATTAGTTGATGTGTAGCTAAAGTTTTTTGTACATCGATTACTCTTTGATTTTCTGACCCTCTCCAATCTAGGCTTGGATTTCTTTTTGCTTCATCAAATTGTCCATCAACTAAAACATCTATATATTTCATTGCTTCTTTGTCTTGTAAATTTTTTTCAAAATCGAACCCTGTCCATGCCCATACAGTCTTGTCAGGAAATTTTTCTTTAAATGCTTTTGCTAATTTTGTTGTTCCTTCTATATTTTTAGGATGCATTGGCTCTCCTCCTAATATAGATAATCCTGCAATATGTTCGTGATTACTTAAGTTTAAAACTTTTTCTATTGTTTCTTCTGTAAATTCTTCACCTTTTTCAAAATCGTGTGTTTCTGGATTAAAGCAGTTTTTGCAGTTAAATGCACACCCTTGCATAAATATTGAAACTCTAACTCCTGGTCCATCTGCTATATCCATTTTTCTGATTTTATTATATCTCATAATAGCATCCTCATATGTATTACTTTTTAGGCATCTTTATTGTCAACGTGTAATACTCTTTCTTTTATTTCTTGTGTTCTTCCTTTATTCCAGAAATTGCTTCCTATGTATCCACATGTTCTTCTTGCTACGTTTAATGTGTTATGGTCTTTATTTCCACAATTTGGGCAGTACCATTCACAATTATCATCAATTAGTATTTCTCCTGAGAATCCGCATTCTTGGCAGTAATCTGATTTTGTATTTAATTCTGCATACATAATATTTTCATATATAAATTTGATTAATTCTAATACTGCTGGAATATTATTTTGTAAATTTGGTGTTTCAACATATGAAATTGCTCCACCTGGACTTAATTTTTGGAATTTGCTTTCTAATTTTAATTTTGTAAATGCATCTATTTCTTCAAATACAGGCACATGGTAAGAGTTTGTTATGTAGCTTCTATCTGTAATTCCTTTAACTTTACCAAATCTCTTTTGTAAGCATTTAGCAAATTTATATGTTGTTGATTCTATAGGTGTTCCATATATACTGTAATCTATATCTTCTTTTTCTTTCCATTCTGCACATTTATCATTAAGTTTTTGCATTACTTCTAATCCAAATTTTTCACCGTCTCCACCGTCTGTGTGGCTGTTTCCTGTCATATATTTAACGCATTCGTATAATCCTGCATAGCCTAATGATATTGTTGAATATCCTCCATGTAATAATTTGTGTATTGATTCTCCTTGTTCTAATCTAGCTAATGCTCCATATCTCCATACTATTGGTGCTACGTCGCTTATTGCTTGTGCTAATCTTTCATGTCTTATTTGTAATGCTCTATGGCAAAGTTCTATTCTTTCGTCAAATATTTTCCAGAATTTTTTCATATCTTTTCCTGAAGATAATGCAATATCTGGAAGGTTTATTGTAACAACACCTTGATTGAATCTTCCATAATATTTACCTTTTCCTTCAACATAGTTTTTAGCATTTGCTATGTTTCCTTTTATTCTATCTGGTGTTAAGAATGATCTACATCCCATACATGGATATGCATCTCCATCTCCATATTGATTTATTTTTAATTCTTTCATTACTTTTTCACTTATGTAGTCTGGAACCATTCTCTTAGCTGTACATTTTGCTGCTAATTCTGTTAAATACCAATATTTACTTTCTTTTGATATGTTGTCTTTTTCTAAAACATAAAGTAATTTTGGGAATGCTGGTGTTATATAAATTCCTTTTTTATTTTTAAACCCTAACATTCTTTGTTTTAAGAATTCTTCTATTATCATTGCAACTTCTTCTTTGTATTCTTCTGATTCTCCTAAATACATGCATACACTTAAAAATGGTGCTTGTCCGTTAGTGTTTGTCATACTATTTACTTGATAGTTAAATGTTTGAACACCGTCTGCAACTTCTTTTTTAGTATCTTCTTGTGCAAATTTTTTACATTCTTCTTCTGATAATTTTCTTTCTTTGTATTTTTTATAATATCTTTCATAGCTATCTCTAACAAATGGGGCTAAATGACTTACTGAAACTGTTGCTCCACCATAACTTGAAGATGTTACTGCTAGTATTATTTGTGTAGCTATTGTTGCTGCTGTAATAAATCTATGTGGTTTTTCTATCATTACATCATTTATTATTGTTCCATTTTGTAGCATATCTTCTAAGTTTATTAATTCACAGTTATGTAAGGCATTTTGTGCAAAGTAATCTGCATCGTGGAAATGGATTATTCCTTCGTCATGTGCTTTTACTACATCTTCTGGTAGTAAAAATCTTCTTGTTATATCTGTACTTGTTATTCCTGCTAAGTAATCTCTTTGTGTTGTAACAACTCTAGCATTTTTGTTAGCATTTTCTGTATTCCAATATTCACTTTCTCCATCAATTAATTCTTTGATTGATTGATCTGTTGTATTAGATTTTCTAACTAATGCTCTATTATATCTATATGTGATATATTTTCTTGCTAAGTTATATTTTCCTAATTCCATTAATTTTTCTTCGATTATATCTTGAATGTCTTCAACTAAGATTCTATTTTTTCTTAGTTCTCTTACATATGTTGCAATCATTTCAATATCTTCGTCGGTAGCTCTTTCTTTTTTACTTACCTCTTCATTTGCCTTTCCGACTGCTAGTCTAATTTTTTCATCATCAAATTCAACTATTGTTCCATCCCTCTTGATTACTTTCATTGTTTTTCCCCCTATTTTAGTATTTCCATTGCAACATCTTTTTTGATATTGTTTTTTCTTTCGTTTGTTGAATGTATTTTACCATTCAAAAATATAATGTCAAACAGGTAGAATTTATGTAATCTCTTTTCGCTATCTTGCTCTGTATGTACATTTGCTCCAATAGCATCTTGCTTTATGTGTTCGGTTACTTTTAGCGTTATTGCATATAACTGTAGGTGTAGGTAATTTAATATTACAAATGTTTTACATTTTTTATTTTTCAAAAAAATCATTTTTTCATTTTTCTCGTTTTTTTATTTTTTATTCTTTTTCTTTTTTTAAAACTTTTCCACTTTTTCTTTTATTTATATATATTTTTATCAACTTTTTCTTTTTACATTTTATAGTCATTTTTTATATTTTCACAAAAATCATTTTTATTTACCATTTTATTTCTTGTTCGTTTTTTTATATATCTATTTCTAATTATTTACCTTTAATTTTGCATTTTTATTTATTACATATAAAGAAATACACCTTGAAAATTCAAGGTGTATTTTCTTAAATATAATTTATTCTTATTTATTGAATATTTCGATAAATTCTTCTCCTTCGATTTTTTCTTTATCCATTAATATGTTAGCTACTTGTGTCAATTTATCCATATTCATATTTAAAATTTGTTCTGCTGTTCTATATGCTTTATCTATTATTGCTTTTACTTCTACATCAATTTCAGAAGAAGTTGTTTCACTATAATTTTTAGTATGTCCGAAATCTCTTCCTAAAAATACTTCTTCTTGACCTGTTCCAAATGTTATTGTTCCTATTTTACTGCTCATACCATATCTAGTAACCATGTCTCTAGCTATTTTAGAAGCTCTTTCTATATCATTACTTGCTCCTGTAGATATATCTCCAAGAACTAATTGCTCAGCAACTCTTCCTCCTAGTAATGATACTATGTTTTCTTCCATTTCAGTTTTTGACATAAATGATTTATCTTCTGTAGGTCTATACATTGTATAACCTCCAGCCATTCCTCTTGGAACAATTGATATTTGATGTACTTGGTCTTGTGTTGGTAAAAATTTACTTACAACTGCGTGACCTGCTTCATGGAAAGCTACTAGTTTTCTTTCTTTATCACTAATAACTTTTGATTTCTTTTCTGGTCCCATTGTTACTTTAATCATTGCGTCTTCTATATCTTGCATTGAAATTTCTTTTTTATCTTGTTTTGCTGCAACTAATGCTGATTCGTTTAAAATATTTTCTAAGTCTGCTCCAACAAATCCTGCTGTATTTTTAGCTATTGTTCCTAAATCAACATCGTCTGCTAATTTTTTCTTTTTAGCATGAACATTTAATATTTGTTCTCTTGCTTTAACGTCTGGTGGTGCTACTACTATTTGTCTATCAAATCTTCCAGCTCTTAATAAAGCTTTATCTAATACATCTGGTCTATTTGTAGCTGCTAATACTATAACACCTTCATTTGGTGCAAATCCATCCATTTCAACAAGTAATTGGTTTAATGTTTGTTCTCTTTCATCATGTCCTCCACCAAGTCCTGCTCCTCTTTGACGTCCTACTGCATCAATTTCATCTATAAATACGATACATGGTGCATTTTTCTTAGCTTCTGCAAATAAATCTCTAACTCTTGATGCTCCAACACCAACGAACATTTCTACGAAGTCTGAACCACTTATTATAAAGAATGGTACTCCTGCTTCTCCTGCTACTGCTTTTGCTAATAATGTTTTACCTGTTCCTGGGTGTCCTACTAATAGTACTCCTTTTGGAATTCTAGCTCCCATATCTGTAAATTTCTTTGGATTTTTTAAGAATTCTACAACTTCTTCTAATTCTTGTTTTTCTTCTTCTATACCAGCTACATCTGCAAATGTTAATTTATTTTTATCTGCTGGTGTCATCATTCTAGCTTTAGATTTTCCAAATGACATTGTTTTATTTCCACTTTGCGCATTTGGATTCATAAACATTACCCAAATAAAGAAAATAAATACCATTAGAAGTATTGTTGGTCCAAAGGCTTCTAATATACTTAAAAATTTTGATTCCTCTGTTTGTGCAAGTTTTATTTTTTCTTCTATTACTATATCTTTATCTGCTTCAGGATCTTTGTTTGTTAGTTCTCCTGAAATTTGTTCCATGAATGTTTCTATACTTGGAATTGTAACTGTTTTTTCAACATCATCATCTTTTAATTTTACACTTGCTGTTTTATTATCATCTTCAATTTGAATTGATTCTACTTTTTCATTTTGAATGTTAGTTAACAATTCTGAATATGACATTTTTTTATACATATTTCCGCTAATTGCTGATATTACCATTATAAATATGATTAATAATATGAGCCACATAGCAACTTTTTTAATTCCCTTTTTCAAATTATATTCCTCCTTAGTATGCGTACTAATATATCTACTTTACTATAGCATAACTATTTTTTATTTACAACATACTTTTTAAAATTGAAATATGTTTGTAATCTTTGTTTTATATAAGTTCAAAATTCTACTATTCTTCTATTTTTTCGAAATATATTTTTTTATCTTTTATGCCGATTTTTATTTTTTTTGTTGGTGCTATATATTTATTTCCTATATTATTATTTAATAATAATAATATGTCTTCTATATTAACTTTTTCTATCCCTTGTGTTGTTCCTAAAACTTCTTCTATTCCTTTTAATATTAATTTTTTTTGTATAATTTTTTCTTGTTTTATAAATTTTTTTGTGTCAAATCTTATTATTTTTTCTTGTTTTTCTAGCAAAATTTCTTTATATGCTTCTGTTGTTATTTTTTCTAAGTACTCTTCATTTTCTTTTACAATTTCAGATAGTCTATTTAGATTATTTATTATGTTTGTATTTAATTCTTTTTTGATATATGGAATTACTATATTTCTTATCTTGTTTCTTGTATATGTGTTATCTTGATTTGATTCGTCTATTCTTGGATTTAATTTTTTTTCTTCACAGTATTTTTCAATTTCTGATCTTTCTATTTCAATTAAAGGTCTTATATATTTTTCTCTTTTAGGTTCTATTCCTTTTAATCCTGATATCCCGGTTCCTCTAGTTAAATTCATTATTATTGTTTCTATTTTATCATTCAAATTATGTGCTATTGCAATTTTATTTGAATTTGTATTTTTTGATACTTCTTCAAAAAAATTGTATCTTACTTCTCTTCCTGTTTCTTCTAATCCTTTTTTATCTTGTTTAGATTTTTCTATAATATTCTCTCTTTTTATAAAAAGCTTTATATTATTTTTATCGCAAAATTTTTTTACATATTCTTCATCTTTTATTGCGTTTTCTCTAATCATGTGATTAACGTGAGCTACATATATTTGTAAATTGTATTCTTCTTTTAGCTCTAGCAATAAAGTTAATAAAGTCATAGAATCTGGACCACCTGATACTCCAACTATAACTGAGTCACCTTTATCAAGTAAATTATATTTTGCTATGATATTTCTTACTTTTTCTTGTAACATATTTTCTCCTTGTAATTACTAATTAAAAGATGAGGATATCATATAGGAAAGCATTTTAATCAATATTATATTAATATCTTACTCTATAATAATTATTTTAATAAATTTTGCTCTTCGCAATCTACAAAATAAAAAACTTTGTTTTTATATGGTAGATTGCTCAAATTCGCACTTCGTGCACTACGTTTACTTCGTTTGGTCGCTAGCGCATTTTATTAAAATAATTATTATAGATTAAGATTACGTTATAAAATAATCAATATACTTTCTTATATGATATTCTCATCTTTTATTACTCATTTTCATTTCTATATTTTTCTATATTAGCAAATTTCGTGTAATTTCCTAACCATAGAAGTTCTACTGTACCTGTTGAACCACCTCTGTGTTTTGCTAATATTACTTCTGCTATATTTTTCTTTTCACTGTCTTCATTATAATAATCATCTCTATATAAAAACATTACAATATCAGCATCTTGCTCTATAGCTCCTGATTCTCTCAAGTCTGATAGCATAGGTCTTTTATCATCTCTTTTTTCAGCTCCACGTGATAGCTGTGATAATGCTATTACTGGTATATCTAGTTCTTTGGCTAATATTTTTAACGAACGGCTTATTTCTGAAATTTCTTGTTCACGGCTAGCGTTCTTTTTCCCGCTACCTTGAACTAATTGTAAGTAGTCAATTACTACTAGACCTATATCTTTTTCCAATTTTAATTTTCTACATCTTGCTCGTATTTCCATTATAGAAATACCTGGTGTATCATCTATGTATATTGGTGATTCTGCCAGTCTTCCAGATGCATTAGCTAATTTAATCCATTCATTATCATCAATTTTTCCAGTTCTAATTTTATTACTGTCTACCATAGCTTCACTACATAAAATTCTGTTTGCTACCTGTTCTTTTGACATTTCTAGGTTAAAAATTACTACTGGTGTATTGTTATTTGCTGCTGCATGTGTAGCTATATTTATTGCAAACGCTGATTTTCCCATTGCAGGACGTGCAGCTATTATTATTAAATCTGATTTATGAAATCCTGATGTTTTGTAATCTAAATCTGTAAATCCTGTTTCTACTCCTGTTATATATCCTTTTTGATTATATAATTTTTCTAGTTCTGCAAATGTTCCCACCAATACGTCTTTTATTGGTGTATATCCTTTTGCTCCTTTATTTTGCATAATGTCAAATATTTTTTTCTCGGCTATATTCATAATGTCTTCTACGTCTTCTGTTTGATCATAACCTGCTGCAATCATTTCATTTGCTGTTTTTATTAGATTTCTTAGTAATGACTTTTCTTCTACTATTTTTATATATTTATCTACGTTAGTTGTTGTTGGTACTTTTTCTGGAAGCATAGCTAGATATTCTAATCCGCCTACTTGCTCAAATTTTCCATTTTCTACAAGTTCAGCTTTTACAGTTATGATATCTATTGGCTCTCCTCTTCCATAAAGCGAAAGCATGGCTTCATATACTGCTTTATTATCTTCTCTATAAAAATCATTATTTTTTAATACTTCTATTGCAGATATAACAGAATCTTTATCTGTTAACATGCATCCTAATATTGCTTGTTCTGCTTCTACATCATGTGGTGGGATTTTTCCTAATTCCATTATGCAGCACCCTTTCTATTTTATGAAACTACGTTTATTTTTAGTTTAGCAATTATTCCTTCATATAGCTTTATTTCAACATTATGAACTCCTATTGTCTTTATTGTTTCTGATAATAAAACTTTCTTTTTGTCTATATCTATTTTGTAGTCTTTTTTTAAATTTTCTGCTATTTCTTTTGCTGTTACTCCACCAAATATTTTTCCGTTTTCTCCTGCTTTTACTTCTAATTTCATTGTTATTGAATTTATTTTTTCAGCTATTTCTTTTGCTGCTTTTATGTCCATTTCTTTTTGATATGCTTTAGCATCATTTTTTGATTTTAATTTTGCCATATTTTCTTTGTTAGCTTCTAATGCTAAGTTTTTAGGAAATAAAAAGTTTCTTGCGTATCCATCACTTGCATTTATAACTTCATCTTTTTTTCCTACTCCTTTGATGTCTGCTAATAATATTACCTTCATATTGCCCTCCTTTTTAAAATTTTAGTCACTTATTTCTGAGAAATATTCATTAATTCTATTTATTAATTCTTCTTTTGCTTCTTCTATAGTCATATTTTCTAGTTGTGCTCCAGCTAATGTTATATGACCTCCTCCTCCTAATTTTTCGAGGATTACTTGTACATTTATATCTCCAATTGATCTTCCGCTTATGCAAATATTTTCTCCTGTATTTCCTAATACGAAAGATGCTGTAATATTGCTTATTGTTAACAATTCATCCGCAGCTTTTGCGCAAATTGTATTTGAGTCTTTTCCTATTTCTTCATATGTTGATATAGCAATTGTATCTGAAATCATATCAGCATTTTTTACTATATCTGCTATAACATTATAGCTTTCTAAGTCTGCTTGGAACCATTTTTTAACTTTTATAATATCAACACCAAATTTTCTTAGGTAAGCTGCTGCTTCAAAAGTTCTTACACCAGTTTTAAATGTAAAGTTTTTAGTGTCTACCATTATTCCTCCATATAAGCTTTCTATTTCTATTGGTTTTAATTCTATTTTTCTATCTACGTATTGAATTATTTCTGTTACCAACTCTGCCGCAGATGAAGCATATACTTCATGGAATGTTAATGTTGCATTATCAATAAAGTCTGTACTTTTTCTGTGGTGATCTATTACAACTATTTTTTCTGTTTTATTTAATAGTTCTGGTGCTTGAACAAATGATTTTTTATGTGTATCTACAACTATTAAAAGTGTATCTTTATCTATTAATGATAATGCTTCTTTTTTATCTATTATTGCTTGTTCATATTCTGTATCTTCTAGTGTATCTATGAATTTTCCTAAATTCATTCCTAAATCTTGTGCTACTATATATGCTGATTTTCCTATTGTTTTTGCTAGTCTATACATTCCCATTGATGAACCTAATGCATCTATATCAATATTTTGATGTCCCATTATTATTACGTTTTTTGATTCTTGTATTAATTCTTCAACCGTATGGGCTACTATTCTAGCTTTTACTTTTGTTCTTTTTTCTACTTCTAGTGAAGTTCCTCCATAGAATTTATATTTTCCTTCTTTTCTTACTATGCATTGATCTCCACCCCTACCAAGAACTAGTTCAATTCCATCTTGTGCTGATTTATATCTTTCATAATAGTTTTTTTCTTCGTTTGAAATTGACATACTTAGTGTAATTGGTAAACTAGAATCTATTTCTTTTACTAAATCAAGTACTGATATTTTATTTTTTTCTATTTCTGGCAAGAATTTTTGTTTGAATAAGATAACATATGCGTCTCTTTCATTTTTAATAACTAGTCCACCAGCAGTTGATGTCCAGTCATAAAGTGCTTTGTCTATTTTTGCAAGTACTATTGTTTTTTCTTCTGGAGATAATTTTTGTAATAGTTCTTCGTAATTATCTATCATTGCAATACATATACACATTTTTTCATTTATATATTGATCAAATAGAGTATTGTATTTAGTTTCGTCTATAAAGGTTAATGTTAATACATATTCTTTTTGTTTTCTTTTATCTCTTTTTTTACTTATTCCATATTCACATAACACTTTATATACTTTATTTTCAATTGTTATTTGTTTGCTTAATTCTTTTTTTTCTTTATTGTTTTCTATTTCTAGTTTTATTTCTTTAATTAAGCTTTCTACATATGTTATTACGTCAATATCTTTAAATTCTTTATTAAATTTTGGACTTTTATATAATATATCTCCATCTGTTTCAACTACTAATATTGGAATTGATGATTTATTTACTGTATTTCTTACTGTTGAATTCATTCCCCAAGCTACTTCTTCAATATGTGTTTCTATCTCTGTTTTCTTCTTTGTATTTGACCATATTGTGTATCCTATTATTAGTGCATAAAAAAGTATTGATGGTATTACCCATGCTATATCATATAAACATATTAAAACAAAGAGTAAAGCTATTATTACTAAGTATATCTTTACTCTTGATGTGAGCTTTTCTATTGTTTTTTTATCATTACTCATAAATTAATTCCCCTTAACGGTAATATTTTACTTCATCCAGCTTAAAAAGTCAAGTTTTGCAAGGGTTCTACAACTATTTAAAAAGTATATTAATTTATATTTTAACTTTAGTTGATATATTATAATAATCTTAATAAATAATGATTGTTTTAATAAATTTTGCTCTTCGCAATCTCCGAATAAAAAACTCCGTTTTTATATTGTAGATTGCTCAAATTCGCACTTCAGCAAACAAGTTTGCTTTCGTTTGGTCGCTAGCGCAATTTATCAAAGCAATCATTATTTATTAAGATATTAGTATGTCAAAATTAAAAGCAAGTATAAATTAATATACTTGCTAAAATACTATTTCATCTTTTTAATTCTTTCTATAGCTTCTATTGTATTTTCTTTTGTTCCAAATCCTGTTAATCTGAAATATCCTTCTCCACTTGGTCCGAAGCCTACTCCTGGTGTTCCTACAACATTTGCTTCTTTAAGTAATTTATCAAAGAAATCCCATGATTTAGTTCCATCAGGTAGTTTAAGCCACACATATGGTGAATTCACTCCTCCATATACTGTATATCCAGCTTCTTCTAATCCTTTTTTTATTATTTTTGCATTTTCTTTGTAGTAATTAATATTTTCTTTTACTTGTTTTTTCCCTTCTTCTGAATATATCGCTTCTGCTGCTCTTTGTGTTACATATGATACTCCATTAAATTTTGTACATTGTCTTCTATTCCATAACTTATTTAATTCTATTTTTTCTCCTGATTCTGTATAGCCTTTTAATTCTTTTGGTATTACTGCAAATGCACATCTTATTCCTGTGAATCCTGCTGTTTTTGAAAAACTTCTGAATTCTATTGCAACTTCTTTTGCTCCTTCTATTTCATAAATACTATGTGGCACATTTTCATCTGTTATAAATGCTTCATATGCTGCATCAAATAATATTATTGATTTATTTTCTTTTGCATAATCTACCCAAATTTTTAATTGTTCTTTTGTTAATGTTGTTCCTGTCGGATTATTTGGATAGCATAAATAAATCATATCTACTTTTTCTTTTGGTAATTCTGGTACAAAATTATTTTTTGCTGTTGCTGGTATGTATACTATATTTTCATATTTTCCTTGTTCTTTATTATATTTTCCGCTTCTTCCTGTCATAACATTTGTATCTAGATATACTGGGTATACTGGATCTGTAATTGCTACTTTGTTGTTTTCTGAGAATACATCTACTATATTTCCGCAGTCACATTTTGCTCCATCTGATACAAATATTTCGTCTGTATCTATTTGTATTCCTCTTGATTTGTAGTCATTATCTCTAATTTTTTCTCTTAAAAAATCATAACCTTGTTCTGGACCGTATCCTCTAAAACTTTCTGTTTTTTGAAATTCATCTGTTGCTTCGTGCATTGCTTTTAAAACAGCTTGTGGTATTGGTCTTGTTACATCTCCTATTCCTAGTTTAATAACTTTTTTGTCTGGATTTTCTTTTGTGAATTCTGCTACTTTTTTAGCTATTGTAGCAAAAAGGTAACTTTCTTGTAATTCTAAAAAATTTTCATTTATTTTAATCATTATAGCCTCCTATATATGATTAGTTGTTTTACTAAAAATAAATTATTATCTTTAATAGTTTCTTTATTATATCATTTTTTGATTTTTTTTCAATTTAAATAAAAAATAACTTAGTTTTTTATTTACTAAGTTATTTTATCTTTCTTGTTTTTTTATAAGTTTGGCATGCATTACCACTCTGTCATTTATTCCATAACAGGTAGATAAAGTTAAAATATTGTCATTTGCTCCTACATTTGTTTTAAAATCATATATACTTCTATTTTTTATCTTATTTATAAATTTTAAAAACTCGTTATTATTTGAAAACTCTGTTTGAATATAATCGTTAGTATATGGTGTTTTATATATACTAAATACCTGCCATAATGTATTTTCTTTTGGTGTTGACATTTTAACTACATAATTTTGAGAATTACTATACCAATCATTATTAATTATATTTTTAAGACTTCCAAACATTGTACCATCTTCTCGTGAATGTCCATATATTATAGTATTTTTTTCTGTATTTTCAATGTTATTTCTATAATCTAAATATATCCATCCAGCACTATTTTCGCTGCCATCAAATGAGTGATTAAGATAATATTCATTATCAGAGTGTTGTACTACCGGATAATTAATATTTGTTCCATTTACTGTTATCCATGATACTGTTTCTTGATTTTCTTTTAATAAGTTTTGAAAGTCTACTTCTACATAATTCATTTTTATAAAATCCCAATATGGATCTGTAGGCAAAATTTCTTTTTCTTCTTGTATTTTTTCTTCTTCGCTTCCTGTTTTTTCAGTAATTATAGTTATATTATCAATTTTGTTTTTTTCTTTTCTACTTTTATTATTTTCTAAAACCCAGATATAAATTTTTATGCTGCTATATGCAATAATAACTATTGCTATGATTGTTATTATTATGGCTATTTTGTTTTTCTTTTTTACTTTTACTAATTTATTCATATATACCTCTTAAAAGAGCTATGCAAATTGCATAGCTCTTTTAGATTTTATTTTACTTTTTTGTTATATATTTTGAGCTTGCTACAAGTGTAAAAATTCCTATTACTAACATTGCTATATATACATTTATTTTATCTGCTGTTTTCGGATTTTTTTCTCCTGCATTTGGTATTACAGTACTTGGCGTGTTAGTTGGTGCTACACTTGGTGTAGTATCTGGAACTGCACTTGGTGTAGTTACTGGTGGTATAGCAACATTGTTTTTGCCATATATTACGAAGTCTGAGAATTTTGGTGTTGTGAATTGAATATATCCATTATTATATGTCGCATCTAGTGTTCCTATTATTTGACCATTTTTTACATGTGCTACTTTGTAAATGTCATATGTAGCGCTTAATGGAATATTAATTTTATATTCTCCATCATTTACTGTTACTTCTGTACCAGTGTTATCAGTTATACATATATCAAATGCTTTTATATATTCATATGTATCAATATAGTTTTCAGTAGATTTATCTACTTCAACTGTTTTTAGTAAATAATTTTTGTTTATTCCTTTGCTACTTCTCATTGATATATTAGTAGTATTGTTAGAAAAATTTCTTTCATTTATTTGCATATCTGCTAATACATCATATTTGCTTGAATTATATAAATCTACTATTGTATTTTCTATTTGTTGTTGTTTTGCAGTATCAATAAATCCAGAAAATACTTTATCACCTATTATTATATATGGTGTAGCAACTGTATTTGTTGTACTTCCTAATAAGTAACTTTGTATTTTGTTTATTAATCCAAAGTTTGCTGGTGTATTTCCTACTTCATAACTTACTATTCTAAATTTTTCTCCATGTGTTGGTAATAAACTTTGAGCAACATAATTTAAAAAGTTTTTACAATTTCCACATCCTTTTTTTCTAAAAACATATACAGGTACTCTATTTGTGTCGTTTTGATTATAATTTGTAAGATCATATCCTTGAATGTTTTCATCTAAAAAAGCTTCTTCTAATGTTTCGCTAGTATATAAAGCTAAATTTAAATCAGCAGCATATACATTAATTGCACTTAAATAAATTATCATTAGTACTATTAATATTGCAAAGCATATTTTTTTCATAATATTTTCTCCTTTATTTATTTTTAGATAAAATACCATGAACTTCCTAGTTTGTCAATATTTATTAATATTTTCCGCAAAAAAGAAACATCTTTTTTAGATGTTTCTATGTGTTATTTTCTATTGTCTGATATACTCTTTTAATAATCTTATTTTTATGTCTTTCTTTAATATATATTCCCCACAAATATATTATCAAAACAAATATACTTATGTTCTTGAAACTTAATATTAATATGCTTGCGAATATACTTAAAATTATTAGAGTGTATTTAGCTATTGTTTCTATCATTTTTATAGTTTGTTTATATGTGTTTTTATATAGTAATATATTTTTTAAAATTCTCCCTCCATCTAAAGGATATATTGGTAACATATTTATAATAAATAACATCGCATTTACATATATAATTATTTCTGACTGAATCCACAGTCCTATTATAGCTGATAAAAGGTTTATTACAGGCCCTGCTAGGTCTATTATTATATTGTTTATTTTTCTTTCTTTTCCATAATTTTTAAATTCTAACGAAATTCCTGCAATATTTAGTTCTAATTTATTTATTTTTAGTCCTAGCAATATTCCACTTATGATATGTCCTATTTCATGTAGTATTATAAAAACAAAGGTTAGCGCAAATATGTCTACTTTTTGAGTTACTATATATAATAATAATATAAAAAATATTTTAAAATCTACTTTTGCTTTCACTCTGTCACCTGCTTTTCTATTATAGTGATTGGATCCATGTATTCTCCATTGGTTATTATTTCAAAATGTAAATGATTTCCGTGTTGAGTTTCCTGTGCTTCCTATTTTTGCTATTACATCTCCTTGTTTCACTTCATCTCCTATTATTTTTGATATCTCACTACAATGAGCATATACTGTTATATAATTTTCATTTTGTACTTTTATGTGTTTTCCCAAATTACCTTCCTCAGATACTTCTATTACATGTCCATTTATAGCTGAAACTATGTCATCTCCGTAATTACCTGCTATATCTATCCCTGTATGATTTCCATTTATGTTTTCGTTTTCTGATACTCTATTCCCAAAGCCTGATGTAATTTCTCCTTTATATGGCCATATTACTTCATATTGTTGTATTATTTCGCCATTTTCTTTTAACTGACTCGTTTCTAGCACTTCCGCTTCTGGTATAATTTCTTGTACAGTATTTTCTGTTTGTATTGTTTCTTTTGGTTTTTCATTTATTTTAAATATTTCTTTTAAATTTATCTTTGTATTTAATATTGTTTTTATTTCTCCTAACCATTTTTGATTTAATATTTCTTTTGGATTTTGATAAATAACTATAGCTCCAATCACTAATATTATTAGTAAGATTTTTCCTATACCACTATTACTTGCTTGTGCCTCTTCTGAGCGATATTTCATTCCATTTCTTCGATAATATATTTCGTGAGCTTTTCTTATTTTTTCGTCTTCAGTTATCATATACATTACCTCTTTTTTCTTTTTTCTAAAGTATATGCATGTTTTTTTCATTTAGAATTAAGTTTATATTGTAACCTTTTATTTTTTTGTTTCATATAATATTAGCAAAGGTAGGATTTTTTATGAAAAATAATGGTTTAGATTTTAAACATAAAGAGGTTATTAATATTTCTGATGGTCGTAGACTTGGTTTTGTTCAAGATGTTAATGCTGAACTTGGTTCTGGTATTATTACTTCTATTGTTGTTCCTGGTTCTTCTAGTTTTTTTAATTTTTTTGCTAGTGAACATTCTATAGTAATTCCTTGGTCTGCTATTAAATGTATTGGTGATGATGTTATTTTAGTTGACTTATAATGTTATTTCCATATTCTTTTAATATGTGCTATCGCACTTTTTTCTAATCTTGAAACTTGTGCTTGTGATATTCCTATTTCTTCTGCTACTTCCATTTGTGTTCTTCCGTCAAAAAAACGTTTATTTAATATTGTTTTTTCTTTATCATTTAATTTTTTCATTGCTTCTAAAATTGTTATATTTTCTGCCCATAATTCGTCTGTATTTTTTACATCTTTTACTTGGTCCATTATATAGATGCTATCTGCTCCGTCATTATATACTGGTTCTTGTAGTGATACTGGATCTTGTATAGCATCCAAGCTAAATGCTATTTCTTCAGGTTCTACTTCTAATTCTTTTGCAATCATTTCAATGCTTGGCTCTTTTCCTGTTTCTTTTGTTAATCTTTCTCTTACTTGTATAGTTTTATATGCTAAATCTCTTATTGATCTACTTACTCTAACTATATTATTATCTCTTAAATATCTTCTTATTTCTCCAATTATCATTGGAACTCCATACGTACTGAATTGAACTTCTTGTGTTATGTCAAAATTATCTATAGCTTTTATTAATCCTATACATCCTATTTGAAATAAATCGTCTGCACTTTCACTTCTTCCTGAAAATCTTTGTACTACACTTAAAACTAATCTTAGATTCCCTTGTATAAATTTTTCTCTTGCTTCTTTATCTCCTTGTTTTATTTTAGCTAATAGTTCCTTTTTTTCTTCATTTGATAATATTGGCAATTTTGAAGTATTTACTCCACATATTTCAACCTTATTAATCAAATAAAATACCTCCTTTAGAAATTATTTGTATTCAGTATTTCCTAAATTTGGTTTTTTATGCTTGTGCTTTATTGATTTTATTTATATTTTGTTATATAATTATTATGTTAACCACAAACGTTGCGTTATAAGGAGGACTATCATGATTTACAAAACTGAAGAACGGAGTTTCTACATTCACCCTGGCGTAAGCTGTATCTGTCGGCTCTCTGTACCCGACCTTTCAGCTGATCCAAATCAGGCTCAGGCTATGGGAAATTCGGTTTCTGAGAAAAGCGAAAATATCGACCAGTTTCTGACGGAGATTTTTTTCCCGCAGTATGTCCGCGCTTTGCGAAAGGCCGTGCTCGCTTACCTTGACTCAGACTTGCCGGAATATTTTCTGAATGGCCACCGTGTTCTTGTCGGTTCTATCCCGATCTGGGACAATCGCCGTGCTGCATATTATCCCCATGATGACCTTATTTTTATCGATGCTGACACTCTCAACATCGGAGCCTGTGGTAATCCCGGGCAATTCATATATGGTCATGAACTTGGGCATAGAATTATGCGTTTTCGCGGGTCTGATGCCACTGATAAAGCCATTGACTATGCTTCCAGCGTTCTTGCTACATGCGATCGTGCTTTTCTGCTGGAGATGATGGCTGATGCTTTTGGATCGCTGATTTCCCGCGGTCAAACTTCCCGTTTTACGGAGGACTTCAGTCCGCATAAACAGGAGGGGCTGCAGTTGGCAGCACTTAGGCTCGCATGGTCCTGCTAATTGGTTCTTTTGGACCGAGATTTAAGTAAAGAGCACGTCACAATCAATCAAAAGATTGTGACGTGCTTTTTCATAATTCTACTTTTTTATTGCTAAGTTAAATCTTTATATATTATAAATCAATCTCTCCTTCAAATACTTTTAAGGCTATTCCTTCCATAGATACAGTTTCGTCGTCTTCTATGCAAATTTTCAAATCTCCTCCATCTAATTTTACATTTACTTCATTATCTACTTTTTCTTCTTTATACATTGCATAGCTTGAGGCTACTGCGCCTGTTCCACATGCTAAAGTTCTTCCTGCTCCTCTTTCCCATACTTTCATATTTATATTATTTCTATCTATTATTTCTACAAATTCTACGTTAGTTTTTTGAGGAAAATACTTATAGTTTTCCACAATTTTTCCATATTTTGCGACTTGCGCATCTGTTATTCCTTTATATTCTATTACCGTATGTGGGTTTCCTATACTTAAAAATATTCCTTCTATTTCTCTATCTCCCACCTTTAACATTAATTTGCATTTATTTGAATGGTATTTATAATTTCTTGGAATGTAAATTGGTAGTTTATTAATATCCATTTGTGGTTTTCCCATATTTACTTTGATTGACATTATTTTTTCATTTTGAGTAATGCATTCTACTTCTTTAATTCCTGCTAATGTTTCTATTTTCATTTTATTTTTGTTAATAAAACCATTTTCGTACATTAACCTTGCTAAGCATCTTATCCCATTTCCACACATATTAGCTTCGGTTCCATCACTATTAAATATTCTCATTTTGCAATCAGCAATTTTACTTTTTGAATATAATATAACTCCGTCTGCTCCTATTCCAAAGTGTCTATCGCACACATATTTTGAAAATATGCTTAAATTATATCTACTAACTTTATCATAATCTACACAGATAAAATCATTTCCTAATCCTTGCATTTTAGTAAATTCTAACATAAAAAATTTCACCTCTATTAAAAAATATGAGGTGAATTTCTTTTTATTCTTATAAATTTATAATATCTCCATCTTCTGGAAATTCTATTGTTTTTATGTGATTATGTATATAATCACTTCTATGAATAGCATATATTTTTGTATTAGGATATTCTTTTGCTAGATATTCAACTTCTTCTACTCCCATATGCATTCTTGTTGGAACTGTATTTGTTGCATCTATAAATGCATAATTTGATTTTTCACATATTTTTTTAACGTTTTTGCACAATGTTGTATCTGTTGCATATCCTATTATTTTACCTTTTTTTTCTATTGTAAATCCCAACATTGGCTTACATGTTCCATGTTCTAAATCATATACTGTTATTTTTACTTCTTTATCTTCATAAGTTTCTTCATTATCTAATTCTATAAATTTAACATTATAATTTTCTTCAAAATTTTTATATTTATCTTTATTTCCATCTGCAAAACATAATTCAAATAACTTTATTGTTTTTTCTTTTATTCCTTTTCCGCAAATTATTTTTAAAGTTTCTTTATTTTCTTTTCTTACACTTCTTCCAATTAACAAGTTAGGTATATCCACAAAATGATCTGCATGTGCATGTGTTATTAGTAAATAATTAAGTTTTTTGGTGTATATTTGCATAGCTTCTATTTTTTTTACTACACCTGAACCTACATCAACTAATATGTCGTCATCTACTAATATACTTTGACTTCCTCTTGTTATTGATCCCATTGTTCCTGTTCCTAAACAAGTAACCTTCATTTTCACTCTCCTTCATTCTTATCGTACGTAATTTATCTTCTTTTTCTTTTTTGTATTTCATATGCAAAATTGCTCATTAATTTACTTGGTAATATTCTTGAAGCCATGTGTGTTAATTTCATTTTTATTCCTGGTACTATTACTAACTTTTCTTCAAACATTTTGTTTATACCATATTCTGCAACATATTCTGCACTATATGATTTCATTTTAAAATCAACATTAGCTACTTTATTAAAATTAGTTTTTGTTGGTCCAGGACATAATGCACTTATATGAACTTCCGATCCTTCTTTTTTTAATTCAGTATATATTGCTTTTGTATATGAAAGTACAAAATTTTTTGAGGCATAATATTCTGCCATTAATGGTCCTGGCATAAATCCAGCTATTGAAGATACATTTAATATGTATCCTAAATTTCTTTTTTTCATATCTGATAAAAATAATTTTGTTAATATATGAAGAGCTGTAATGTTTAAATCTATTAATTCTAAATCTTTTTCTAAATTTGTTTCTGTAACTAATCCATGTACTCCAAATCCTGCATTATTAACTAATACTTCTATTGGTTCATCTTTATACATTTCATGTAGTTTCCATGCATTTTCTCTATCTGTTAGATCCATAGCAACTACTTCTACTTTTGTTTTTATTTCTCTTTGTATATCTCTTAATGCTCGTTCATTTCTAGCTACTACTATAATGTCATATCCTAAATCGCTTAAATATAATGCTATTTCTCTTCCTATTCCTGAAGAGGCTCCTGTTATTAATGCTTTCATTCAACTTCCACCATTCTTAATATTTTTTCTTTGTTTTTCATTACTGTGTCATATCCTATTTTGATACTTGACTTAATATTATCGATGCTTAGTAATTTTGCATTTCTCATATCAATTTCAATACTTATGTCACTTATATCTTGTCCTTTTTTTACATCTTTTAAAGAAAAAATATCACATGCTCTTAGTATGACTGAAAATAGATTTTCTTTACCAGTAAATTCATCTAGTGTAAATGAAATTGATATTGTTTTATCTGCTCCCATGTCTGTTAATTCTTTTACCGGCATATTATCTACTGTTCCACCATCTATAAAGCAATGTTTTCCATATTCACAAGGTGTAAAGATTGCTGGAAAGGCCATACTTGCGCGTACTGCTTTTCCTATTGGAATATTAGATACATATTCGACATCCTTTGTTGTATTTATATTTTTTGATATAAATACACATTTGTTAGTTGTTTTTGCGTCTGCTGCTATCATTGCAAAATTCTTTTTTATATCTGTCATATTGTAAACTTGTTTTTTATTTGCATATTCTTCTACAATTTTTTCTACGCTTTCTCCTTTTATTATTCCTTGAACTTGTATTTTTCTATGCCACATACTTTGGAGTACGTATTTAATTATTGTTCTTTTTTTAATTTTCACTATTTTTTTGTAAGATTCTTCAGTTATTTTTTCCATTTCGCTAGGTGTATATCCTAAAGCATATAATGTTGCCATTGCAGCACCTGAGCTGGTTCCTGAAATATATTCGATGTTTATCCCTAATTCTTCTAATGCCTTAAGTGCTCCTATATGTGCTACACCTTTTAGTCCACCACCTGCTAGAGCTACTCCTATTTTCATTTTATTATCCCCTTTTTATAATGTCTTTGTATATACTTTTTGTGTTGGATATACTAATTCTATATTTTCTCTTTCTAGTACTGATAATATATCACAATTTACTTCTTCTTTCATTTGACAGAATTCACTATAATCTGATGTATTGATATATGCTACTATCCAAATTATATTAGCATCATTTTCTATACTATCTAAATGTACCATAACGGTATCTTCTATTACATTATTATTTGCTTTTAGTACAGTTTTTAATTTTGAAATACATCTTTGTATTGTTTCTGTACTTGAATTTAAACTTAATCTTAAACGTAATTCTAATCTTCTATTTTCTAGTCTGCTCCAGTTTTTAACGTATTCTGCAACTATTACTGAATTTGGTAGCGAAATAACTGCATTATTAGTTGCTCTTAATCTTGTACTTCTAAAAGTTATATCTATAACTGTTCCTTGAAATGCTCCTACTTCTATATAATCTCCTATTTCAAAAGGTTTATCTGTTAGTATTGTAAAACCTCCTATTAGGCTTTTTACAAAATCTTGGAAAGCTAATGCTACTACAGCACTTCCTATTCCTAGACCTGCAGCTAATCCTCCTAAATCATAATCAAAGTCTTCTTTTAAGATTATAAATGCTGCAACTATGTAAATTAGTGCTTTTAATATTTTTCCTATAAATGAGTTTAGTGCTTCATTTCCATTAAATTTTGTAGAAGATTCTAACTTAGTAAAAAATGTTGAATCTGGCTTTAAACAATTTGCCAGTGCTTTGGCTATTGCTAAAACTAATAATGATTTAAATACTTTATTATAAAGATTTATTACTCCTTTTGGTAATTGTAAATAATATATTGCAATTCCAAATCCAGCTACTGTTATCATAAATTTTATTGGTTCATAAAATCCACTATTTACTATTTTAGTATCTACTTTGAATAACTTATGAAAAATATATATGATAATATGTGCAATTATTGGACTTAGTAATCTAGCACCTAATATTATTGCTAATGCTATTAGATATGTAATTGTACTATTTATATTTACAGAAGTAACTGCATCTGTCATATACTTTCTCACTTTCTTTTGTTATTTTAACGTTTGTATTATATAATATAAAAGAGTTTTTTTCAATAGAACCAAAAAAAGTATTCTATGTTTTTGTGATTCATAGAATACTTTTTATGTTCCTTGTTCTCTTGCTTTTACTATAACTCGGTTTTTATTATCATTTGTACATGTTATAACTGTTATTTCTTTTTTACCATGTGTTATTTGAGATGTATCTTTTGTATTATCTTCACTAACTACGTGTTTATCATATACTACATAATTTATTTTTCTTCCATAGTTATCTGCTATTTCTATTATATCTCCATTTTCTAGTGTTGGTACTTTGCTAAAGAACATTGAATTTCTATAGTTGTGTCCAACTATACAAAAGTTTCCTACTTCATTTGGATTTGCTCCATGGAATTTACATGGTGAAATTTTTAATAATTCATCTGACCAGTGGTCAAGTATTGGATATGATAAATCTATTTTTGGTATGTTAATTTTTGCTATTGAATAATATTGGTCTCCACTTTCAGCTGTTAATACATTTTTAGGTGTATATGTGTTTGATGTATTTGGAGTAGTAGTCGTTGCTGTTGATGGATTTAAATTGTCTGGATCTATGGTTGTTTCTGCATCTTCTTCACTTAATATAACTACCATTCTTTCATTGTCTTCTATTCGAATTGTTGTATCATCATATACATATGTACTTTGCATGTCCTCAATTTCTTGTACTTCCATATTAGCTAAAATTTCTTGAGCTTTTTTCTCTCCTGAATATTTATCGAATTCAGCATATATATAATAAGAAAATAAAAGGCACAACAAAAAAACAGAAATTATAAAGTCAATTTTATATAATTTTTTCTGTCTTTTCAATTCTGGTGTTATATACAATTTCTCTGTTATAAGAATTTGATTCATCCAGTTCTCCTTTTCTATCATTTTTATTATATCATGTTGCTTTTTCTTTGTATATATGTGTAAAACAAATGTAATTATCCTTTAAAATATTCGTATTCTTTATATGAAAAAAAGAGGTATCGCCTCTTTTTATTTATATTTTCTTATATTGTTAATTTAATGGTATAAATTTTTTCACAATATTTTCTTCTACTGTGTTTTGTTCTAATGATGCTATGTGATCAGCATAAGAAGCATTTATTTTATTTTCAACCATTGATTCTACTTCTGTAAGTTCTTTTTGTTCTGCTAGAACCAATTCGCTTACTAGTATTTGTTTTGCATTTAATAGCATTTTTTTCTCTCCAGTTGATAAGCCTTTTTCTTTTTGTTTAAAACTTAAGTTTCTAACAATATCAGCTACTTCATAAATGTTTCCTGTCTTCATCTTTTCCATATTGTCTCTATATCTTTTGTTCCAATTCATAGACATTTCTGTGCTTTCATGTTCCAAAACTTCAATAACTTTTTGAGCTTGAACTTTATCTATGATGTTTCTTACTCCGATTTCTTCTGCTTTTGCAGTAGGAACCATAACCTTTACCTCGCCTGGCATCTTGATGATGTAATATGATTGTTTTTCATCAAGAATTGCTTTCTCCTCTATTGATTCTATTACTCCAGCGCCATGCATTGGATAAACAACTTTGTCACCTACATTAAACATGTACGGGTCACTCCTTTCAGGTAAATTTTATTTTTTTAGCACATACTTATTATACACTAATTTCTGCTAAAAGTCAAAGAGTTTGTTACAATTAATTCACATAATTTTTTCTTTTTCATATCTTTTTTTGTTTTTCTCTTGTGTGGTTGTAGTATTTGGTTACTTTTATGTTATTAGTTTATATTTTCTGTAAACTTTTTCCTTTTTGTACAAAAAAAGATGACCTATAATTGGACATCTTTTTTATTTTTATTTATTAGTAGATCCAAATCCGCCTACTCGTGTTCCTTCTGCATTATCATTATCTGAAATATAGTATTTTTGGAATATTGCTTGACCTATTATATCACCTTTTTTTATTTCTAAATCTTTATCAAAAAAATTATAAAAAGCGTACATAAAGGCTCCATCATTATCTGGATTACCATAGAAATCGCAGTCTATTATTCCAACACTGTTGGCCATTACTAATCCTTTTTTTCCTGGATTAGAACTTCTATTGCATAACATTAAATATTCGTCTTCTGGCATATATGCTTTTATTCCCGTTTTTACTAATGTTGGCTTTTGACCGAATTTATATGCTGGTATTATGCAGTCTTCTGCTGCTTCTACGTCATATCCTGCAGAATATTTTGTTTTTCTTTCAGGCAAATTAATATTCATATTTTCGAAGCCTTTTGCTACTTCAAATCCTCTAACTTTTTCCATTATTTATACTTCCTTTCTTTTTTCTTCAGTTATTGTATATTATTTATACTTATTTTTCAATATTGTATATTATATATTACATAAAAAAACTCTTTGATTTTTATTTCAAAGAGTTTCATAATTTATTTTTTCTTTTCTGTTCCTTCTACATAATCTTGATCATTTATTTGATCTATTCCGTAATTTTATTAGTAATTGTTCTTTATCTTTCCAATTATCATCATTATGTCTGCATAATTTTCCATTTTTGTCTACTACTAATTTTCCTTCTGTATAATACTTTCCTAATATTTCTTTTTGTTCTTCGACAGTTAGTGTTATTCCTTGTGTAGTGCCTTTTACTGCCTGTTTTGCTTTTACTTCACTTTCTACTCTACTTTTTATTGTTCTAATTTCTTCTTCTATTTTTGCATTTTCAGCATTTTCTATTATAGCTTTATCTCCTACACTAAATCTTATTAAAACTGTAGCTATTATCAACATAACAATAATAGTTACTATTAGCATTAATAAGGTTACTCCTCTTTCGTTTTTTATATTCATATTTTTCTCCTTCTTTATAGTATATATATTATATTTTTTTATAATTTTAGTCAATATGCTTTCTTGTTTTATTTATATGCTAATGTTATAATTTTTAATGTATTAAAATTTTATTTTAATATTACTAAGGAGAAAAAATGATTAATTATTATGAAATTTTAGAAGTAAGCGAAAAAGCTTCTAAAGAGGTAATTGAAAAAGCATATAAAGCTCTTGCTAAAAAATATCATCCTGATTTAAATCATGATAATCCTAAAGATGCTGAAACTAAAATGAAGCAACTCAACGAAGCTTTTGATGTTCTTAGCGATGATTCTAAAAGGGCTAATTTTGATAATATCTTGGCTAAAAAAAGAAATCTGGAAGAAATGAAAAAACAATCTTCTAATGATATTAGTGCTCAAGCTAGAGTCAATAATATTGCTGATGCTAACAAAATTGCTTATTCCAATAAAGGATATTATACTGATAACGAAGATAATTTCTATGTAAATACGCATAATATGGATGATAAAACTAGACAAAAGTTGCAATCTAAACTTCAAGAAAAATATTTAGAGGCTTATGATGCATATCTTCGTGAACGTGGGTATAAATTAAAATATAAATGGACTTTTAAAAGGGTAATGCATGTGATTTTGGCTGTAATTATAGCTATTGCTATTTTTACTATTCTTTTCTTTATTCCTCCTATTCATGAATATTTTGTAGGATTATATGAGGAAAATGCTGCTATTAAAATTATTGTTGATTTAATAATTTCTTTTTTTAAGGCTATTTTTAGTATTTTTTAATCTTATAAATGAAATACAGATATAATACATTTAAAATTTTGCTCTTCGCAATCTTCGAATAAAAAACTCCGTTTTTATATTGTAGATTGCTCAAATTCGCACTTCACTCACTTAATATTTTAAGGAAGTTAATTTAAAACCAGTTTTAAATTAACTTCTAAGACTGTAATAAGCAAAGCTTTAACAGTCTTAGAAGCTAGCGCAATTTTAAATGTATTATATCTGTATTTCATTTTTAAAACTTAAAAAACAAAACAATAAAGACTAGTTATAAAACTAGTCTTTTATTATATTTATTATTAATACCAACCTGTATTGTGTGAATGTGCTAAGGCATTGGTTGGAGTTCCATATCTTCTTTGAATATAGTGAAGTCCCCAATTTATTTGTGTTTCATAATTTGTTAAATAGTCACTTCCAAAGCTAGACATTTTGTTTGCTGGTAATGCTTGTGGTATTCCATATGCACCTGAATATCTATTTTGTGCATACATGTTCCAGTGACTCTCTTTTTCCCATAGAACAACTAAATTATAGAAATCTTCATCACTCCATCCATACTCACTACATCTTTGTTTCGCATATGCTTGACATGTAGCAGCTTCTGCACTAGCTCCATTTTGAATTCTGCTTGCTGCTGCAGCTCTACTACTAAGTTGTGTAGATACTTGAACTATTTTGTCTACTGGTTCTTGGATTACAACTTCTGATATTTGAGTTCTTTCTATTTCAACATCATTTTGATATTTTATTTTATATGTTATTTCTTTTATTCCATTTTTACCTTCTTGAAGTATTCTGTTAACTTTTTCTCCATCAGTATTGCTTGATGCTACTTCTCTTGTTATTGTTTCAAATGGAATTTCTACAGTTTCTTTTACTATTTTTTCTACTATTTTTTCATTTTGATCGTTCAAGATTTCGTTGCTTTCTATTACTTCTGCTAGGGCTTGTTCATCTGGAACTTCTTTTATTTTATCTTTTCTAGTAATTGTTATTGTTTTGCTAGAATCAATATTTTCTAAAAATCCAGGTGTTACTACTTCTGATTCTAAAATGTAAATGTTGTTTTCTTTTAATATATCATTTACGTTTGAATGTGATGTAATAACATTTAACTCTGTTCCGTCAGAAAATTTTATTGTTACACTATTTACTGATTGATTTCCTGCGAAAACTCCTATTCCTAATAAAATGATTAATACTAAAGCTATAAAAACAATTCTTCTTATTATCCCAGTGGATAAGTTTTCATCTGTTTTCATATATTCCTCCTTTAGATATAACATCTAAATTATACTATTTTTGTTTTTTTTTGTCAAATTTTAATACTAATAGCTTGCCCTAATTTTTATTTGTTTTTTATATTATATGATTGTTTTTCATTTTTATTACTTTTATTTTTTTTATTGTATTTTACTAACATATATGCTATTATCCTTTTATATAAAGGGGGAATTATTATGTCATTTGCAATAATTGTTCTTGTTGTTATACTTGTAGCTTTTGCTATATTTGTCATTTCAGTATACAATAGCTTAGTATCATCAAGAAATCAAGTTCATAATGCTTGGGCTCAAATAGATGTAGAATTACAAAGAAGATTTGATTTAATTCCAAATCTTGTTGAAACAGTTAAAGGATATATGAGTCATGAAGAAAATGTTTTAACTCAAATAGCTGAACTTCGTTCTGCTTGGACAAATTCTAAATCTATTTCTGAAAAAGCAAATTTAGAAACTCAACTTTCTGGTGCTTTAAATTCAATTTATGCTGTTGCAGAACAGTATCCTGAATTAAAAGCAAATACAAATTTTTTAAGCTTACAAGAAGAACTTTCAAATACAGAATCTAAATTATCTTCTTCTAGAAGTTCTTATAATACAATGGTTACAAATTATAATACTAAATTAGAATTATTTCCAAATAATATAATTGCTGGTATGTTTAATTTTAAATCAGAAGAATTATTTAAGGTTGAGAATGAAGAAGTTAAACAAAATGTAAAAGTTTCATTTTAAAAAGATTACCTATCTTACGATGTCAAAAGGATTGATAAAATCTAAATTTTATCAATCCTTTTTCTTTGTAATATGGGCAATCTTTTTTTAATGCTAAATCTATTTTTTTAATTCTTCTATGAACATTTTGTTAAGCATTTGTGGATTTGCTTTTCCTTTTGTTTCTTTCATTGCTTGTCCTACTAAAAAGCCAAGAGCTCTATCTTTTCCACCTTTGTAATCAGCTACTGATTGTGGATTATTTTCAATTATTTTTAGTACGACATCTTTAATTGCGCTTTCATCAGATATTTGAACCCAACCTTTTTCTTCTATTATTTTACTTGGTGATTTAGGATTTTCAAATAACTCATCTAATACTTTTTTACCTATGTTGTTGCTTATTGTACCTTTGTCTATTAACTCAACTAATTCTCCTAGCTCTTTTCCTGTAAATGGTATTTTGTCAGCTTCTTCTTCTTTTTCATTTAAAATTCTAGCTATGTCTGACATTAACCAGTTGCTAACAGCTTTAGGATTTTTAGATTTTTCTGTTGCTTCATCAAATATATCTGAATAGTATTTTGATGATGTAACAAAGTTTGCTGCTTTTTCTGATAATTCATAGTCTTTTAAATATCTTGCTTTTTTAACTTCTGGTAGTTCTGGTAGATTTTTTCTGATATTTTCTATATATTCATCTGACAACTTTATTGCTACTAAATCTGGATCTGGGAAATATCTATAATCTTGTGCGTCTTCTTTATCTCTCATTGGGAAGGTTTTTCCTGATATGTCATCCCATCTTAATGTCTCTTGTGTAATTGTTCCACCATTTTCTATAACTTCTACTTGTCTTTCTGCCTCATATTTTATAGCTCTTACTATTGATCTAAAAGAGTTCATATTTTTCATTTCAGTTCTAGTTCCAAATTCTTTAGCTCCTTTTTTTCTTACTGATACGTTAACATCAGCTCTTAAAGATCCTTCTTGCATCTTACAGTCTGATACTTGAATATATTCAAATATTGATTTTAATTTTCTTAAATAGCTTTCCGCTTCTTCTGCGCTTCTTAAATCAGGCTCTGAAACTACTTCTATTAAAGGAACTCCTGCTCTATTTAAATCTACAAAACTTCCTCTTCCATAGTCATCATGATTTAATTTTCCTGCATCTTCTTCTATATGAATTCTTAAAATTCTTATAGTTTTCTTTTCTCCATCTTCATTTTCTATTTCTACATTTCCTTCATAGCATAACGGTTGATCAAATTGTGATATCTGATAAGCTTTTGGAAGATCTGGATAAAAGTAATTTTTTCTATCATTTTTACTATTTTGTGATATTTTACAATTTGTTGCTAACCCTGCCTTTACTGCATATTCGACAACTTTTTCATTTAATACTGGTAACGTTCCTGGCATTGCCATACATATAGGACAGCAATGTGTATTTGGTTCTCCTCCGAATTCTGTGGGACAAGAACAGAATATTTTTGTTTTAGTTGATAATTCGCAGTGAACTTCAAGACCTATAACAACTTCATAATCTTCTATTGACATTTGCTTTCCTCCTTATTTTTTGAATTCTGGTTTATAGTTATCTCTAAATTTTACTTCTTGTTCTAATGTATATGCAGCTCTATATATTGTTTCTTCATCAAAATGTTTTGCTATTAGTTGTACTCCTATTGGCATTCCTTCTTTATCTACTGATACTGGTAAGCTCATTCCTGGTAGTCCTGCAATATTTACTGGTACAGTACATATATCTGCTAAATACATCTCTAATGGGTTATTTGATTTTTCACCTATGTTAAATGCTACTGTTGGAGATGTTGGAGTTAATATGATATCATATTTTTCAAATAATTTTTGATATTCGTTTCTTATTACAGTTCTTACTTTTTGGGCTTTTTTATAATATGCATCATAGTATCCTGATGATAATACATATGTTCCTAGCATTATTCTTCTTTTAACTTCAGCTCCAAAACCTTCTGTTCTTGAGTTTATATATATTTCTCTTAAATTATCAAATTTTTCTGCTCTATATCCATATCTAATTCCATCAAATCTTCCTAAGTTTGAACTAGCTTCAGCACAAGCAATTATGTAATATACTGCTAATGCTTCGTTTCCTATATCTAGGCTACATTCTTCAACTGTTGCTCCTAATTTTTCATATTTTTTAGCAGTTTCTAATATTGCATTTTTTACTTCGCTATTTATTCCTTCACCTAAAAATTCTTTTGGCATTCCTATTTTTAAGCCTTTTACATCTTTTACTAAGCTTTTAGTATAATCTTTTTTATCCATATTCATAGAGGTTGAATCTTTTGGATCATGACCTGTTATAACGTTTAGTAATATTGCATTATCTTCTACGTCTTTTGTAATCGGTCCTATTTGGTCTAATGATGATGCAAATGCTACTAATCCATATCTTGAAACTAGCCCATATGTTGGTTTTAGTCCTACAACTCCACATAATGAAGATGGTTGACGTATTGATCCACCTGTGTCACTTCCTAAAGCCCATGGAACTAAGTCAGCTGCTACAGCTGCAGCACTTCCTCCTGATGATCCTCCTGGTACTTTGTTTAAATTCCATGGATTATGTGTTGGATGAAAATATGAATATTCTGTAGAACCTCCCATTGCGAATTCATCCATATTTAATTTTCCTAATGAAATTATTCCTTCATCTTTTACTTTTTTAACAACTGTTCCATCATATGGTGAAACAAAGTTTTCTAGCATTTTTGAGCTACATGTTGTTTTTACACCTTTTGTACACATATTATCTTTTAGCCCTATTGGTATTCCTGCTAGTTTATCTCTTTTTCCTTCTTTTCTTATTTTTTCATCTATTGCTTTTGCCTTTTCTAAGGCTTCTTTGTCTGTTACTGTAACGAAGGCTTGTACATCTTTTTCTTTTTCTTCTATTCTTGATAAATAACTTTTTGTTATTTCTTCTGATGTAAGCTCTTTTTTATCTAGTTTGTCCATTAGTTCGTGGACTGTAAGTTCGAAAATCTCCAATTTAGATTTCTCCTTTCTCTATTTTTGAAACTTCTTGGCATATGTGTGGCCATGAATATACTCTTGTTATTTTTTCATCATTATATTTTTGGTTTGTTTGTGAGTCCATTATAAATGTTCTTATTCCGTTTTCAGTTAATTCTTTGCAATTTTTAAAACTATCATCTATGAATAAATCTATATTATATTTTTTGCATGATTCTAGTTTTGTTCCTGCATTTAATATTAACTCATCATATACAATTTCATTATCTTCTAGCCATTTTTTCGTTATTTGTTCTACTTCTTTTTTCTCAGTATCCCATCTTGCTGTTATTAAATATATTTTATTATTTTTTGATAATTCTTTTATGCTCTCACTTGCTAATGCTTTTGCTGTTACTTTAGGTAGCATTTTCAAATAATATTTTTCCCAAAATATATTTTCTTCTTCATCATTCCATTGATGTAATGCTTTAGTATATTTATGTGTTGCTAATTCTGTGCTTCTATTTAATACAGGGCTTTTATGTAATTCTTCTATTTGATATTTTTGAGCATGTGGAATTACTGTTTCGTAGGTATTGGAAATTGTGTCGTCGATATCGATTCCTATATTCATTTCTACTCCTTGTTAAAAAATAATTACAACTTTAGTTTATTTTTGTATTTTTTTATTTATTTTAATTTATTACTTTTGGTATTCTAAACATTCCCTCATCTTGACTTGGTGCGTTTGCTAATAATTCTTCTTTATCACTTTCATTAATTATTTCATCTTTTCTAAATACATTGTATTTTTCATTTATTCCTATTGTTTCGTCTATATTATCTGTTTCTACTTTATTGATTGTATCTGCAAATTCAAGTATTTCTTCAAGATTTTTTTTGTAATTTTGAATTTCATTTTCTTTTAGGTTCAATCTTGCAAGTTTGGCTATATGTAGTACTTCTTCATCTTTTATCTGCATATTCATCTCTCCTTTCAATATTTGTAAATTATATACCTTATCCACTTAAAAATCAATACTTTTACGTCTTATAAAGCAAACGAGGCAAGTCTTTTCGACTTACCTCGTCTATGTACCTGCAAGCAACATTTTACTTGCAAAAAATGATTAGATGCTGATGTAGATGTCGAGGCTTGCATTTTCAATGTGAACTCCATGAGCTTCTTTCGGCGGTTCGTATCTTGCCTTGAAGTTTTCTATGTAGTTGAAAATGAGCGCCACTTTTTCCATTACAATGTAGAATTTCTCTTTCTCCACATACTTTGGATGATATTTTTCCTTGCCGTGTTCTAATACAGGCTTTTCGCCTTCTTCATTCAGCTCAAGATTTATCCAGTAGTTTTCCAGTGCAGGAATGTTGTTTTCTTCATCAGAATGTAGCCGGCCGATAATCCAATTAAACAGGCCTTCAACTTCCATTTCAGTTGATGATTCCTTGCTTACCTTTCCACTTTCAAAATCCAGTCTTTTTTTAACCCGGTTTATTAGCAGTTCTGCCTGGATTAAATAATTTAGTCCAACCATTTTTCTCCTCCTTAAAAGTTTGAAAGATTGTTATAAGTTTCTGGTTTGCGATTCGCAAATCTTTATTATTTTATCATGTTTTGCTCGATTTTTCAATTAAAAAACCCGCTATTTTGCGGGCTTTTTAGTTTTATTATTTATCAAATACACTATCTTTTCCATCTGATAGCATTTTTACTTGATTTGTTTTTAATAGTTTATTTTTTATTATTAATGCAATAGATTTGGCTGTTTGTGCCATTTTCTTTACTTTATTTTTAAAACTATTTTCTTCTATTAAATTATTCTCAAATTCTTCTATCTCTTCATTTATTTTTTCTGCATTTATTTTGTATTCTGCATAAATTAATTCAGAAATATCTTCTTGACTGTTTACTTTTAATAGCTTTATTTCTTCTTTATTTAATAAAACTATGTATTCTCTTATGTCGTAGATTCTTGTTTCAATGTTGTCTATGTTAAGAACTTTTCTAGTTTTTGCTACATTTGGTATCTTTTTTATTCTATAATTTAAGTTTTCTGATATTACTTCTGAATCTTTTCTAGAATCATATTCATATCCATTTTTAAAGTTTACTCTATTTATAGCTATAAAATCGTTTCCATAGAATAGTAAATTTACTGTTCTTTTTTCGTCCTTTGCTATTAGTGCTTTAACTTTGCTTAATTCAAAATTATCTATTGTTCCTTGAAATTCTAATATTGTTTTACTAATTACGTTATCAACTTCTTCTCTCGCATTTAATTTAACTTTTGTTTCTCTTTTTTCTAAATTCTCTTCCACTTTTGTACCCCTCTCTTTTGAAAGTGAGGTAATTATATTTTTCTAGTTTTTATAAGTCAATTACAACAAATTTTCAATTAAGTAACAAAGTGGCTATTTTTACATTTCTTTTATTAATTCTTCTATTTTTTGTTTGTCAAATATGTATTTTTTGTTGCAGAAACTACATACTGTTTCGATATTTTGTTCGGTTTTTATTAATTCTTCTAATTCTGTTTTCCCTAAAGAAATAATTCCTTTTTCAAACTTCTCTATACTACAATTACATTCATACTTTGGCTTTATATTTTCTTCTATTACTTCTATGTTGTTATCTCCTGTAATTTTTTGTGCAATTTCATCTAAATCTGCATTTTCATTTAACAATTTACTTATTGAAGGCATATTTTTTATATTTTCCTCTAGTTTTGTTGCAATTTCGTCTGTAGCGTCTGGCATTAAAGCAATTGAGTATCCTCCTGCACGTAAAACTCCGTCTTTATTTACTAAAACTCCTAAACTAACTGCTGAATTTTTTTGTTCTGATTCTACAAAATATCTTGCAAAATCCTCTGCAATTTCTCCACTTGTTAATGGTACTATTCCGATATATGGTTCTTTTAGCCCTATATCTTTTATTATATTTAGATATCCTTGTCTTCCTACAGCTCCACCTACGTCTATTTTTCCTTGTTCATTTAATGGCAATTCTGTATGTGGATTTTGTATATATGCTCTTACTTTTGGTGTTTTATCTGATACAGCTATCATTGAACCTATTGGTCCATTTCCTTTTATTTGTGCACTGATACTGTCACTTTCATTTTTTAATTCTACTCCCATTAGTGCAACTGCTGTTAATAATCGTCCTAATGCTGCTGTTGTAGTTGGTGTTAAATCATGTATTTTTCTTGCTTCTTCTACTAATTCCGTAGATTCTATTACTGTTATTAGAACTTTTTTGTCATGTGCTAAATATTTTTTAATTTGGTCACTCATTTTATTTTCTCCTAATTATTATAAAACTTTTAATATTATAGCATTTTACCTATATTTTTTCAATTATTAAATAGCTATATCATACTATCTTACTCAGAACAATAGTGGGCTGATAAAAATCTGCTAAACTTTAATAAGCAACGTTCAGCCCACGTTTAATTGTTCGTCCGCGAAAATTCTGAAAGAATTTTCTGTGGAATGTATTTATATTATAGGAAGTTCGGAGAACTTTCCTATAATATAAAAAAGGTGCCCTGTTTTTAGGGCACCTTTGAAAGTTTTATTCTTTTATATCATTTACTGGATTTGGATTTTCATTATTAGTTGCATCTTCTATTGTTACTATTTTTTCAGTATTAATTTTTAAGTTTTTATATTTCTTTAATCCAGTTCCTGCTGGGATTAATTTACCAATGATAACATTTTCTTTTAATCCTAGTAATTCGTCTGTTTTACCTTTAATTGCTGCATCTGTTAATACTTTTGTTGTTTCTTGGAATGATGCTGCTGATAAGAATGAGTCTGTCGCCAAAGATGCTTTTGTAATTCCTAGTAATACTCTCTTTCCTTTTGCAGGTCTCTTTCCTTCTTCGATGGCTTTATTATTTGCTTCTTCAAATTCATACATATCTACTAATGAAGCTGTAAACATTCCAGTGTCTCCACTGTCTTCAATTCTTACTTTATTTAACATTTGTTTTGTAATAGCTTCAATATGTTTGTCGTTGATATCAACACCTTGGTTTCTATAAACTTTTTGAACTTCTGAAATAATATATTTGTAAACTCCTTCTGGTCCGTTGATAGCTAAAATATCGTTTGGATTTATACTTCCTTCTGTTAGAGGAGCTCCAGCTGCTACTTCTTCTCCTTCTTTTACTTTTACTTTTGATCCAAATGGTATTACATATGTTTTAGCATCGTCTTTACCTACAACAGTTACTTCTTTTCTCTTCTTTTCATCATTTATAGTAACTTTACCAGCTATTTCAGTTATTGTAGCTAAACCTTTAGGGTTTCTAGCTTCAAATAACTCTTCAACTCTAGGAAGACCTTGTGTAATATCTCCACCAGCTACACCACCAGTATGGAAAGTTCTCATTGTAAGCTGTGTACCAGGCTCACCAATTGATTGAGCAGCTATAATACCTACTGATTCACCAATTGCAACTCTTTGTCTTGTTCCAAGACCCATACCATAGCATTTACTACATGCTCCATATTTACTTCTACATCCTAAGATTGATCTAACATTTACTTTAGTGATTCCACTATCCATAATCTTTTTAGCTAGGTCATCTGTAATCATTGTGTTTGCATCACATAGTAATTCTTTTGTTTCTGGATGATATAAATCTTCTATTAAATATCTACCAACTAGTCTTTCGTCTAGTTTTTCTAGTACTTGATTTCCTTCTCTGATTTCTTCTACTTCAATTCCATCATGTGTTCCACAGTCATCTTCTCTTATTATAAGATCTTGTGAAACATCAACTAATCTTCTTGTTAGGTATCCAGAGTCAGCTGTTCTTAGGGCTGTATCTGCAAGACCTTTTCTAGCACCGTGTGATGAAATAAAGTATTCTAGTGCATCTAGTCCTTCACGGAAACAAGATTTGATTGGAATTTCAACAGCTTTACCCGATGTATCAGCCATAAGTCCACGCATACCAGCGATTTGTCTTAATTGGTTCATGTTACCTCTGGCTCCTGATTGTGCCATCATGTAAATTGGGTTTAAATCATCAAAGTTATCTTTCATAGCTTCTGTAACGTCTTTTGTTGCTTTTTCCCAAACTTTAATAACTGCTTCATATCTTTCATCATCAGTTATTAAACCACGTTTAAATTGTTTTCTAATATTTTCAACTTCTTGTTCTGATTTTGCTAATATTTCTTTTTTAGCTTCTGGTACGGCAACATCATCAACAGACACTGTTATAGCACCTTTTGTTGAGTATTTATATCCTATTGCTTTTATATAATCTAGTACTTCTGCTGATTTTGATAATCCGTGTGCATTTATACATTTAGCTATAATTTTTCCTAAGTTTTTCTTTATAACAGGGAAATCAATTTCTAAATCAAATGCTTTTTCTGGATCTGTTCTATCTACAAATCCTAAATCTTGTGGTATTCCTTCATTGTAAATAATTCTTCCTACTGTTGTTTCTATTGTTTTTGATTTTATTTCTCCATCAATTTCTTTACTTAGTTTAACTTTGATTTTGCAATGTAATCCTACGTCTCCATTTTGATATGCCATTAATGCTTCTTCTTTATTTGAGAAGTACATTCCTTCTCCTTTTTCACCGTCTATTTGAACAGTTAAGTAATATGCACCTAAAATCATATCTTGTGTAGGTACTGTAACTGGTTTACCATCTTGTGGTTTTAGAAGGTTATTTACTGATAGCATTAAGTATCTTGCTTCTGCTTGTGCTTCTGGTGTTAATGGTACGTGAACAGCCATTTGGTCACCGTCGAAGTCAGCGTTGAATGCTGTACATACTAATGGGTGAAGTTTGATTGCTCTACCTTCAACTAGTATTGGTTCAAATGCTTGAATACCAAGTCTATGTAGTGTAGGAGCACGGTTCAATAATACTGGATGATCTTTTATAACATCTTCTAGTATATCCCATACTTCTGGTCTTAGTTTTTCTACCATTCTCTTTGCATTTTTAATATTGTGTGCAATTCCTCTTCCAACTAATTCTTTCATTACAAAAGGTTTGAAAAGCTCAATTGCCATTTCTTTAGGAAGTCCGCATTGATATATTTTTAATTCTGGACCTACAACGATAACTGAACGTCCAGAGTAGTCAACTCTCTTTCCTAATAAGTTTTGACGGAATCTACCTTGTTTTCCTTTTAACATGTCTGATATAGATTTTAATGGTCTATTTCCAGCACCTGTTACAGGTCTTCCACGTCTTCCGTTATCAATTAAGGCATCTACAGATTCTTGTAACATTCTTTTTTCATTTCTTACAATTATTTCTGGTGCACCTAATTCTAATAATCTTTTTAATCTGTTATTTCTGTTTATTACTCTTCTGTATAAGTCATTTAAGTCTGATGTAGCAAATCTACCACCATCTAATTGTACCATTGGTCTTATCTCTGGTGGAAGTACAGGAATAACATTCATAACCATCCATTCTGGTTTGTTTTCTGATAATCTAAAGCTTTCTACTGTATCTAATCTTTTAGCTACTTTAGCTTTTTTCTGTTCAGAAGCTTTTTCTAATTCTTTCTTTAATTTTGTAGCTAGTTTTTCTGTATCTATTTCTGCTAAAAGTTTTCTTATTGCTTCTGCACCCATTTCAGCTTTGAATGATCCTTTTCCGTATTTTTCAACTGCTTCATGGTATTCTTTTTCGTTTATTATTTGGTTTTTTAATAATCCTGATGTTCCTTTATCTGTTACGATATATGATGCAAAATAGATTACTTTTTCTAATTCTCTTGGTGAGATATCTAATAATAAAGCTATTCTGCTTGGTATTCCTTTGAAATACCAAATGTGTGCTACTGGAGCAGCAAGTTCTATGTGTCCCATTCTTTCACGTCTTACTTTTGCTTTAGTAACTTCAACACCGCATCTATCGCAGACAATTCCTTTATATCTTACTCTTTTATATTTACCACAATGACATTCCCAGTCTTTTGTTGGTCCAAATATTTTCTCACAGAAAAGTCCATCTTTTTCTGGTTTTAAAGTTCTGTAATTGATTGTTTCTGGTTTTTTTACTTCTCCATGAGACCATTCTCTAACTTTCTCATCTGATGCTAATCCAATTTTGATTTTGTTAAACACTTCCAATTCTTCCATTGTTTATTGGTAGCCTCCCTTAAATTATTTTCTTGACTATCTTTTATCTTAATAAAATATACACTGCTGAACAACTTGTTTTGGAATTTTATTAAAATTTTGAGATAAATATTTAATTACTTTCTATTTTTATAGCTGTTTCTAAAATAAGATTTTACTCTTATTTTAGAAACCACTAATAATTTTATTCTTCTGAATCGATGTCTCCTAATATTGCATTTGGATCTAATTCTTCATCTCCTAATAATCCGTCAAATAATCCGTCTGCATCTATGTCCATTTCGTCGTCTAAGTCGCTTTCTAACTCATCTTCTGAAACTTCTGTTAAATTTTGTTCTTCTAGTAATTCTTCTTCCATCATTTGTCTTCCTTGTTCTTCTGTAAGTTCTATTCCTTCTTCAACATGTTCTTTTAATTCAAGTTCTTCGTCTGTGTCAGAATATAATTTTACATCTAAACCTAATGATTGAAGTTCTTTTATCATTACTTTGAATGACTCTGGTATTCCTGGTTCTGGAATATTTTCACCTTTAACAATTGCTTCATAGGTTTTTACTCTACCTACAACATCATCTGATTTTACTGTTAATATTTCTTGTAATGTATAGGCAGCACCATATGCTTCTAATGCCCAAACTTCCATCTCTCCAAAACGTTGTCCACCAAATTGAGCTTTACCTCCAAGAGGTTGTTGGGTTACTAATGAGTATGGTCCAGTTGAACGAGCATGTATTTTATCATCAACTAAGTGGTGAAGT
>CAQPBJ010000012.1 GCA_948852945.1 uncultured Clostridia bacterium
AAGTTGTTTATCATAGTATAAAAGAAGAACTTATAAAACAAGGTGTTGTATATACTGATATGGATACAGCGGTTAGAGAATATCCTGAAATTGTGAAAGAACATTTTATGAAGTGTGTACCTATTTCTGATCATAAATTTGTAGCGCTTCATGCTGCTGTGTGGTCTGGTGGTTCTTTTGTATATGTTCCTAAAGGTGTGAAAGTTGATATACCACTTCAATCATATTTTAGATTAAATTCACCTGAGTCAGGTCAATTTGAACACACATTGATTATAGTAGATGAAGGAGCAAGTTTACATTTTATAGAAGGTTGTTCAGCTCCAAAGTATAATAAAGTTAATTTGCATGCTGGCTGTGTAGAACTTTATGTTAAAGATGACGCTTATTTAAGATATTCTACTATTGAAAATTGGTCTAAAAATATGATGAACTTAAATACTAAAAAAGCAATAGTAGGTAAAAATGCTCAAATAGATTGGGTTACAGGATCATTTGGATCAAAAGTTTCTATGTTATATCCAATGAGTATTTTAAATGGAGAAGGTTCAAAAACTGAATATACAGGTATTACTTTTGCAGGTGCTACTCAAAACTTAGATACTGGTTTTAAAGTTATTCATAATGCGCCTAATACATCTTCTGTTGTGAATTCAAAATCTATTTCAAAAGATGGTGGTGCTTGTACTTATAGAGCTTTGGTTAGAATTGGAGAAAATGCTAAAAATTCAAAATGCAGTGTTTCTTGTGAGTCTTTAATGCTAGATGAGATTTCTAGATCTGACACGATTCCAGTTAATGATATTAGAACTGATGACGTTGAATTTTCACATGAGGCAAAAATTGGTAAGATTAGTGATAAGGAGATCTTTTATCTAATGAGTCGTGGTCTTTCAGAAGAAGATGCTAAGGCTATGATTGTTAGAGGGTTTGCATATCCAATTTCAAAAGAGCTACCTGTGGAGTATGCTGTTGAGATGAATAATCTTATTAATTTGGAACTTGAGGGTGGTATTGGATAGGTGGCGTTAACATGAAAATCATCATCTTACGTCGTTAAATCATAATTTAATATCCTGCGACGTACCTGTGTACGCCTCGGATAATTAATTTATGATTTGCCTAGTAATATAACGATTTTGATGTTAACCTGATGACGAAAATAAAGATAAAATTTTAGTAGGGTAAAAGGGGAAAAATATACAATGGTTTTAAATGAGACGCCTGTTAGGACTTCTAGGAATTTTTTAATAAATAATATTAAATTGGAAGATGTTGAGTTTCCGGAAAATTTAAAAGAATTTAATAATGTGGAAATTATTTGTGACAATACTGAGGTTGAAAAAGTAACTGATAATTTTTCTTTGACTTATGGAAATGGGAAAGAGTTAGAAGAGAATAGTAATAAATCATGTAATAATTCAATTAAATTAAATGTTGATAAAAAAGATGATATTAGGGTTATATATAAATTTGATGATGATAATTGTAATTTGATAAATAAACTTGAAATAAATGTTTCTAAAGATTGCAGTGTTACTATAGAATATAAATCTGAAACTTTAAAAAAATGTTTTCATAATGGAATTATAAAGGTGAATTGTATTAATAATGCTAAGGTTAAATTGGTTGTTGTTAATTTATTAAATGAGAAATCTTTGAATTTTGAGAGCTTTGAAAATGAATTATCAGAAAATACAAATCTTGAATATACTATTATAGATATTGGTGCTGAAAAAAGTGTTTCTAATTATTATTCTAATATAGTGGGTAATGAAGCCAAAAATGATTTAAAAACAGTTTATTTAGCAACTAATAATCAATTAAAAGATATTAATTATATAGCAGAACTTAGAGGCAAAAAGACAAATATTGATATTAATGTTCAAGGAGCTATAAAAGAAAAATCAAAGAAAAACTTTAAAGGAACTATTGATTTTAAAAGAGGTTGTAAAAAAGCAATTGGAAATGAAAATGAATATTGTATGATTTTGTCTGATGATTCTAAAAGTATAGCTTTACCAATGCTTTTATGTACTGAAGAAGATGTAGAAGGTAATCATTCTACTGCTTCTGGTAGAGTAGAAGAAAGTGAACTTTTTTATATTATGACAAGAGGGTTAGAATATAAAGAAGCTGTTAAATTAATTGTTAAAGCTAGATTTAATGAAATAATAGAAAGAATAAAAGAAGCAGATTTAAGAGAAGAAATTTTAAAGGAAATTGATAGGAGATTAGATTAATGGATTATAAAAAGGATTTTCCAATTTTTAAAAATAAAGATATTGTGTATTTAGATAGTGGAGCAACTTCTCAAAAGCCTAAAATGGTTATTGATAGAATAGAGGAGTTTTATAAAAACAGTAATGCTAATCCACATAGAGGTGCTTATAGTTTAAGTATTGAAGCGACTCAAATATATGAAGATACACGTAAAAAAATTGCTAAATTTATAAATGCAAAATCAGAAGAAGAGATAATTTTTTCTAAAAATGCTAGTGAGAGTTTAAATTTAATTGCTTATTCATATGGATTAGGAAATTTAAATAGAAACGATGATGTAGTTATTTCAATAATGGAGCATCATTCTAATTTAGTTCCTTGGCAATATGTTACAAGAAAAACAGAGAGTAATTTAAAATATATGTATATCAATTCTGAATTTGAATTGTCTAAGGAAGAAATTGAAGAAAAAATTACTCGTAATACAAAAATAGTTGCAATTACGCATGTTTCAAATGTTACAGGTACTATTAATAATGTTAAAGAAATTATAAAATATGCTCATAAAAAAGGAGCTGTTGTTATAGTAGATGCTTCTCAAAGTATTCCACATATGAGAATTGATGTACAAGATTTAGATGCAGACTTTTTAGTTTTTTCAGGACATAAAATGCTTGCTCCTTTAGGTATTGGAATTTTATATGGTAAAAAAGAATTACTTAATAAAATGAATCCATTTTTAATGGGTGGAGATATGATTGAGTATGTTTATGAACAAAAAACTACTTTTGCACCACTTCCAAATAAATTTGAAGCTGGTACTCAAAATGTTGAAGCTGTAGTAGGTCTAGGTGCTGCTATTGATTATATTGAAAGTGTTGGATATGACAAAATTCAAGAACATGATAAGGAATTAGTAGAATATGCTAGGGAAAAACTTGAAAAATTGGATTATGTAAGTTTGTATATGACACCGAATAAAGAAAATCATTCAGCTGTAATTTCTTTTAACATTAAAGGAGTTCATCCTCATGATGTTGCAAGTATTTTAGATTCAATAAATGTTGGAATAAGATCTGGTAATCATTGTGCACAACCATTATTAAGATTTTTAGGAATAGATTCTACTTGTAGAGCTAGTTTTTATATTTATAATACAAAGGAAGATGTGGATAAATTGGTAGAAGGAATTGAAAAAGCATATAATATGTTTGCAAAATATGTACAAAAAAGTTAAAAAATAATTGCGTTTTATCGTTGTTGTTCTTCAAAAGAAAATCCTCAATGTACAATAGTACATTTCCGGTATTTCTTTTTTGAACGCCTAGCTAAAATCACAATTATTTTATAACTAGAAGGGAATGAGCATATGGATAGTATGGATGAATTATATAATGATATAATTATGGAACATAGTATGAATTCTTATAACAAAAAGAAAATGTCGAATGCAGATTTTTCAGAAATTGGTCATAACCCTAATTGTGGTGATGAAATTACTTTAGATATGAAAATGAATGGAGATGTTATTGAAGATATGGCTTTTTCAGGACATGGATGTGCTATATCTCAAGCATCTACATCGGTTATGATTGATACTCTTAAAGGTAAGACAATTTATGAAGCTAAAGAAATTGTAAGAATTTTTATAGAAATGATAAAAAGAGAAACTAAAGATGAAGCAGAGCTTGAAAAACTTGAGGATGCAATTGCTTTTAAAAATGTTTCCAATATGCCATCTAGGGTTAAGTGTGCTTTACTTGCTTGGCATACTGTTGAAGACATGATAGATAAGAGATTCGAAAAATAAACGGCGTCTTGCGTTGTTACAAAGATAATTAAATTACTGCGACGTACACACGTACGCCTCGTAATATTAATTATCTTTGTGCCTAGCAATACTTGTTTCTTTTTCGAATCGAATAAAACAAATAGATTAGGAATTAATTATGGAAGAAAATAAGAGAGTTTTACTTGGTATGAGTGGTGGAGTAGATTCTTCAGTGTCTGCTCTTTTGCTTAAAAATCAAGGATATGAAGTTATAGGAATGACAATGGAACTTTTTAATAGTGGAAATTGTTGTAATCAAGAAACATATATTGATGCTAAGAATGTGTGTACTCAAATAGGAGTGCCACATTTTACATATAACTTTAAAGAAGAATTTAAAAAGTATGTAATCGATGATTTTATTGATTGTTATTCAAAGTGTTTAACACCAAATCCATGTATAGAATGTAATAAATATATGAAATTTGGTTTGATGAATGAAAAAGCTAAGGAACTAGGCTGCAATTATATTGCAACTGGACATTATGCAAAAATTGAATATAGTGAAGAATATGGAAGATGGGTTTTGAAGAAATCAAATGCAGGTAAAAAAGATCAAAGCTACGTTTTATGGAATATTCCGAAAGAATTAATAGAGCATATAATTTTTCCTCTTGCTGATTTTGAAAATAAAGAAGAGATTAGAAAAATTGCAAATGAGAATAAATTGAAAGTTGCAAATAAACCTGATAGTGAGGATATTTGTTTTATACCTGACGGAGATTATAAAAGATTTTTGGAAGAAAATTCTGATATAAAACCTAAAAAGGGTAATATTGTACATATTGATGGAACTGTTTTAGGAAAACATACAGGACTTTATAATTATACTATTGGACAACGTAAAGGACTTGGAATTGCCTATAAAGAACCTCTTTTTGTAGTAGGTTTTGATAAAGAAAAAAATGAAGTTATTGTTGGTGAAAAAGATTACATTTATAAATCAGAAATGATAGTTAAGAATATTAATTTATTACTGGTAGATAAAATATTAAAACCAATGAAAGTGACTGTAAAGACTAGGTATTCAAGCATGCAAGAAAGTGCTATTATTGAACAGATAGATGATGATACTATTCAAGTGAATTTTGATAATCCTGTTGCTAGAATTACGCCTCGGACAATCTGCTGTATTTTATTTAGATGATATTGTAGTAGGTGGAGGAAAAATCGTAAAGTAAATAGTTATTTAGGAAGGAAATAAATATGGATTTAAGTTTAATGGTTGGAGAAGAATATAAACTAAATATTCGTGCTGCTGGCATGATTATTCATAACAATAAAATTTTGTTACATAGAAATAAGCAAGATGAACATTATTGTATAATAGGTGGAAGAATTGAAATAGGTGAAGATTCTAAGACTACAGTGGAAAGAGAAATGGAAGAAGAAATTGGTAAAAAAGTTGAAGTTAAAGACTTTTTAGCTACAATCGAAAATTTTTTTACTGATTCAGATGGAATTAAATTTCATGAATTTATGTTTATTTATGAAGCAGAGTTTATAGATGCTGAAGACAAAAAAATTGAATATACTCTTAAAAACTTAGAAGGACAAGATTATCTGCAGTATGAGTGGATTGATATTGATAAAATAGATGAAATAAATTTGCAGCCTAAAATTTTAAAAGAAATAATCAAAGAAGGAAAGTATCCGACTCATAAAATTTATGTTGATAAAAAATAAATTGGCATATTTAAAAATAGAAAAATGTCGAAAAAAATATTGATTTATGGTAGAATAATTAAAGTAAAATTTATAAGTTGAGGTATGATATGTTTTTTGCTAAAGCAGGAGAATATAAGGCTTGCAAGATTTTTACTTCTGGACATTTTGCATTAATCTTAGTAACGTTTGCGTGTATTGCTTGGTTATTGAAAAGAACAGTGCATAAAAGTAAAGAAGAAGTGTATAAAATAATAAAGAGATTAACAATAATATTAGTTGGACTAGAAATTTTTAAAATATGGTTTACATTACAGAGTTTTGATATAACAAATGTTAAAGAGTGGTTGCCTTTATATTATTGTAGTTTGCTTTTATATGCAGGAATTTTAAGTTCATTTACTAAAGGTAAATTTAAGAGAGTAGGAGATGTTTTTTTGGCTACAGGTTCGATTGTTGGTGGATTAGTATTTATATTTTTTCCAACAACATCACTTTTAACATATCCTGTGTTTCATTTTATAAGTATTCATAGCTTTTTCTTTCATGGAACTATGGTATATTTAACACTTTTAGTTAATAAGACACATTATGTGGAATTAGAGAAAAAAGATGTTTTATATTTTGCTAGCCTAGTTGGAGTAGTTTGTATTGCTGCTTTGGTAGTAAATAATATTTTTGATACTAATTTAATGTTTATATCAATGGATTTTCCTCATACTCCAATAACGGTTTTATATAAAATAACAGGAAAATTATTTACACCTGTAATGATAATTGGGCAAATGGTTATACCGTTTTATGTAGCATATATAATTATTAAATTATTGAATAAATATAAAGAAAAAAGTAAACACAAGAACTCTGCTTGCTAGAGTTTTTGTGTTTTTTGCATATTAAATTATTATTAATATTATTGACATATACCCCTAAGGGGTATATAATTTTTGCGAGATGAGGTGAGAATATGAGTTGTGAAAAATGTGATAAATGTCAAGCATGTCAAAAAAGTACTCATAGATCAGAAGATGAAAAGAAAAAAATAACAAAAAGATTAAATATTATTGAAGGACAGGTAAGAGGAATTAAACAAATGATTGCAGATGATAGATATTGTGATGATGTATTAATCCAACTATCTGCTATAAATAATTCTATAAAAAGTTTACAAGATTCTATATTTGAAAGTCATTTAGCAAATTGTGTTTCATATGAAATACAATCTGGAAACTTGGAAATAATAGAAGAAGTTACAAATTTAATTAAAAGAATAAGATAATTTTAAGGAGGAAACTATGGAAAAAATCGAATTAAATATTGAAGGAATGCATTGCTCAGGATGCAGTACAAGATTACAAAAGATTTTATCAAATTTAGATGGAGTACAAGTAATAGATATAAGCTTTGAAACAGGAAAAGCTAATTTAGAAGTAGATTTTTCTAAAGTTAAAATGGAAAATATTAAAGAGGCTATAGAAGATGCTGGATTTTCTTTAAAAGGAGAATGAAATTGAAAAAGGTATTATTAAAAATCGGAGGAATGACTTGTAGTGCTTGTTCTTCTGGTTTAGAAAAATATTTAAATAAGCAGGATGGAATAAATTTAGCTTCAGTTAATTTAGTTATGAATAATGCTAATATAGAATATGATGATGAAAAGCTAAGTTTAGAAGATGTAGAAAAATTTATCGATAAAGCTGGATTTGAAAGTTTAGGAATAGATAACTTTGAAAAAGAAGAAAAAAAGAATTCTTTTGAAAAATATAAAATTATTTTAATAACTATTTTTTCATTGATTATTTTGTATATTTCAATGGGGGCAATGATTGGATTGCCTGAAATACCTTTTATTAAAATGATGAAATATCCTGCTAGATTTGCAATATGTTTATTAGTTCTTTCATCAATTGTTTTATTTTTAGGAAAAGATATATTACGTAATGGATTTAAAAATTTAATTCATAAAACACCTAATATGGATACTCTTGTTATGATAGGTGTTGTGGCAAGTATGATATACAGTATTTTTGGAACAGTAATGATTTTTAGAGGACATAGTCATTATGTTATGAATCTTTATTATGAATCAGCTGCAATTGTAGTTTTCTTTATAAAAGTTGGAAAATATATAGAGGGCAGAAATACTGATAAAACTAAAGAAGCTTTAAAAGAATTAATGACAATTACACCTAATCATGCAGTTATTATAAGAGAAGGAAAAGAGAAAACAGTTACTTTAGATGAAATTCAAAAAGAAGATATTGTTGTATGTAAACCAGGTGAAAAAATTGCTGTTGATGGAACTGTTATAGAAGGTGCTACACATATAGATGAATCTTTTATTACTGGTGAAAGTGTTCCAGTAAAAAGAGAAATAGGCTCAAAGGTAATTGCAGGAAGTATTAACTATGAAGGAACTATAAAATATAAAGCTGAAAAAATAGGAAAAGAATCAACAGTTTCTGAAATTGTTAGATTGGTTGTAGAAAGTACTAGCTCTAAAGCGCCAATTGCAAAAATTGCTGATAAGGTAAGTAGTGTTTTTGTTCCAGTAGTAATAGCAATTGCTGTTATTGCTTTTATTACTTGGATTATAATTTCAAAAGATATTGCTTTTGCAATTAATATTTTTATAACTGTATTAGTTGTGGCTTGCCCTTGCAGTCTTGGTTTGGCAACACCTCTTGCTATTGTAGTAGGTTCAGGACTAGCTACTAAAAAAGGTATTTTAGTAAAGAGTAGTGAAAGTTTAGAAAACGCACATAAAGTAAAAACTGTAGTATTTGATAAAACAGGAACTTTAACTGAAGGAAAACTTACAGTTTCAAAATTGTATAATTATTCTGATATGAAGGAAGAAGAACTTTTAAAAATTATTGCAAGTGTTGAGAATAAATCTGAACATCCAATAGCTAGAGCGATTGTTAATTATAGTATAGAAAGAAAAATCAAAATAGATGAAACTAATGATTTTAAGGCTGTTGCAGGAATGGGAGTAATAGCTAACTATAATGAGAGAACTGTTATTATTGGAAATCAGAAATTAATGGATGAAAATAAAATTGAAATCTTAGAAAAGCAAGATGCTGAAGAGTTAGTTCAAGATGGAAATAGTATTTTGTATGTAGCCCTAGATAATAAATTGATAGCATTAGTTGGTGTTAAAGATACTATTCGAGAAGATATAATAAAAGTTATACACGATTTAAAAGCAAAGAATATTGATGTTATAATGCTTACTGGAGATAATGAAAAAACAGCTCAGAATATTGCTAAAAAGATAAAAATAGATAAGGTCATCTCAAATGTAATGCCAAAACAAAAAGCAGAAGAAATCGAAAAATTAAAGCAAGATGGATTAGTAATGATGTGTGGAGATGGTATTAATGATAGTATTAGTTTAGTGAAAGCTGATATAGGTGTATCGGTAGCTTCTGGAACTGATATAGCTAGAGATTCTGCACAAGTTGTAATTATGAATGATAATTTAAATAGAATAAATGATGTTATTGATATTAGTAAAAAAACAGTTAGAAATATTAAACAAAATTTATTTTGGGCGTTTTTCTATAATGTTTGTATGATACCAGTAGCCTGTGGATTTTTAGTTAAGTTTGGAATAATGATAAATCCAATGATAGCATCTTTAGCAATGACATTAAGTAGTTTATTTGTAGTATTAAATGTTTTAAAATTAAAAGTATTTTATAAATAAGGAATTAAATGTATGAAAAATCAATTTTCAAGAACAGAATTATTAATTGGAAAAATTGGAGTAGAAAAATTAAAAAATGCTAAAGTAGCGATATATGGAATAGGTGGAGTAGGTTCATATACAGCTGAAGGATTAGCTAGAGCTGGAGTAGGTCATTTAGTATTAGTCGATTTTGATGATGTTGATGTTACGAATATTAATAGACAAATATTAGCTTTGCATTCTACTATAGGAAAAAGAAAAATAGATGTAATGAAAGAAAGAATATTAGATATTAATCCAAATGCAAAAGTTGAAATATATGACCAAAAAGATATTGAAGGTGGAGAGGAAAACTTAGTTGATGAAAGTTTTTCATATATTGTAGACGCTATTGATACTATGACAGCTAAATTAAAAGTAATTGAAAGAGCATATAAACTAGGTGTTAATATCATATCTGCAACTAGTGCTGGAAATAAATTAGATCCAACTAGATTTGAAGTTACTGATATATATAAAACTTCAGTATGTCCAGTATGTAAGATTTTAAGAAAAGAGTTAAAAAATAGGGGAATAAAAAAACATAAGGTGGTATATTCAAAAGAAGAACCAGTAAAATTAGAAGAAGATGAAGAACAAAAAAATACACTTGGAAGTATTTCATTTGTTCCAAGTGTAGCAGGTCTAATTGTGGCAGGAGAAGTAGTTAAAGACATATTAGGGATTAAAAAATAGTTAAAACTAATGTGTATAATAGGAAGGAAAGTTATTATAAAGTGGGAAAAAATAAAGAACTAACAGAGAGTCAAAAAATAGAAAAAACTATTATAACTACATATAGAAAAAGTATTTGGAGTCAATTTATTAAAGGAATACAAGAGTTTGAAATGGTTAATGAAGGTGACAAAATTGCTGTTTGTATTTCTGGTGGCAAAGATTCAATGCTTCTTGCCAAATGTCTTCAAGAACTTAAACGTCATAGAAAAGTGAATTTTGAACTTAAGTTTATTGTTATGGACCCAGGATATAGTTCAATAAATAGGCAAAAGATTATTGAGAATGCAGAGAAATTAAATATTCCTATTGAAATATTTGAATCAAATATTTTTGAGTCAGTAGAACATATTGATGATCATCCTTGCTATGTTTGTGCAAGAATGAGAAGAGGTTATTTATATAAAAAGGCTCAAAGTTTAGGATGTAATAAAATTGCATTAGGACATCATTTTGATGATGTTGTTGAAACAATTTTAATGGGAATGTTATATGGTTCTCAAATGCAAACAATGATGCCAAAATTACATAGTACTTTTCATGAGGGAATGGAACTAATTAGACCACTTTATTATGTTAAAGAAGCGGATATAATAAAATGGAGAGATAGAAATGAATTAGAATTTATACAATGTGCTTGTAAAATTACAGAAAAAGATGCAGAATTCGGAGAACATGGTTCTAAAAGAGATGAAATGAAAGAGCTTTTAAAACAACTTAGAAGTGTATATAATAAAGTAGATATGAATATTTACAATAGTGCAAAAAATGTTAATTTAAATACAGTTATTTCATATATTCAAGATGGAAAAGTTCATCATTTTATGGATGATTATGATAAAAAGAAATAGGGGAAAAAGATGTTAAAAAGTTTAAAAGAAAAAGGAAGAAAAAGTCTTAAAAAACATTATTTACTTTTTGTTTTTGTATGTTTTTTAGCAGCATTTATAGGAAGTGAGTTTGTAAACTCATCAAATGCAACTAAAGCTACTGAGCCAATGGAAGTTACTACTGCTGATGGTAAAACTGTTTTATATAGTGAAGCTGATGAAGTTGTAGAAATGAGCATAATGGATACAGTTGAAAATATAAAAAGTCACAATGGAAATAAAATATTTGAGACTAATAAAGGATTTTTAGCTATGGCAATTAATACTTTGTCTTCTGGTAGTTTTTATCTTAGAATAGCTCAAAGTATTGTGTCTATTGTTCATTCAGAGCAAATTGGAAATATGATATTAATTGTATTGGTAATGATTTTACTATTTTTTGTTTATTTTTACATACAAAATGCATATAAGGTAGTTTCAAGAAGAATATTTTTAGAAGGAAGAATTTATTCTAAAATACCAACACAAAGATTTGCGTTAATAATACGAATTAAAAGATGGTCTAAAGTTGCTTTTACAATGTTTGTATTAACTGTATTTAAAACTTTATGGATGTTTACAATTATAGGTGGATTTATCAAAAAATATTCTTATTATTTAGTTCCATACATAGTGGCAGAAAATCCTAATATAGGAGCATTGAAAGCAATTAAGTTATCAAGAAATATGATGAATGGGTACAAATGGAAGTGCTTTTTATATGAGATGTCTTTTATAGGCTGGGATATTTTAAGTACGATTACAGCTGGATTAAGTGCAGTATTTTATTCTAACCCATATAAAATGACTACTTTTGCTGAATTTTATGCAATGGTAAGAGAAAATGCAAAAGAGAATAATATTGATTTATCAGATAATTTAAATGATAAATATTTATTTGAACTTGCAAGTGATGAAGTACTTCATGAAAAATATTCAGATGTTTTAGAATATATTTATGTAGAAGAAAAAGAAGAATTAGTTAATAAAAAAGATATTAGACATATTCTTAATAAATATTTTGGAATTTCTTTATATGGAAAAGAATTTGGAGATGCTTATGAAAAACAGCAAATTCAAAAAATGAAAAGAGAAAAATATCAAAATATTTTAGAAAAGAAAGCATATCCTGATAGATTATTTACTATTATAAGAAAAAAGAAAAAGTTGCAAATTGAATCATTGAACTATTTACGAAGTTATAAAATTAGTTCTTTAATGGTACTATTTTTTGTAATTTGTTTTATTGGTTGGATATATGAAGTTAGTATACATTTAGTTCGTGATGGAGTTTTTGTAAATAGAGGAACAATGCATGGACCATGGCTTCCAATATATGGCTGGGGAGGTCTATTGATTTTAACTTTATTATATAATTTTAGAACAAATCCTAAAAAACAATTTTTTGCTACAATTGTCTTGTGTGGAATAGTTGAATATTTTACATCTTTTGCTTTAGATGTAATGTATAATGAAAAATGGTGGGATTATAGTGGATATTTTATTAATTTAAATGGAAGAATTTGTTTAGAAGGTTTACTGATATTTGGACTTGGTGGATTAGCAATCTCGTATATAATAGCACCAATGCTAGATAATGCATTAAGAAAAGTTAAGAAAAGAGTATTAATACCAATTCTTACTGTATTAGTTACAATTTTTGTAATAGATCAAATATATTCATGGAAAGTTCCTAATGTAGGTCAAGGAATTACATCATATTCATATATTGAAAAAAATACAACAATAGCAAACAAGTAACATAAAAAATCACCTAGTAATAGTATATACTAGGTGATTTTTATGAAATTAGGTCTTTGCTTATCAGGAGGTGGAATAAAAGGTTTTGCACATATAGGTGCTATTAGGGCTTTTGAAGAAGAATGTATCGATTTTGAATATTTTTCAGGAACATCTTCTGGAAGTATTGTAGCAACTTTATATACTGCTGGTTATTCAGTAGCTGAAATAAAAGATATTTTTAATAAACATGTTAAAGATATAAAATATGTAGATAAAACAAATGTCAAGAAATTGTGTAAAAAAGTTTTTACTGGTAAAGGTTTTAAAATTGATGGACTAAACAGTGGAGAGATTATTAAAAAATTAATTAATAAATATTGTAATGCAAAAGGAATATATAATATAAAAGATATTAAAAAACCATTACTAATTCCAGCTGTTAATTTATGTACAGAAGAATTGTATGTTTTTACTAATTATGAAAATAAAAAGAGAAGTTCAGGTTTTAAATATATTTATGATGTAGATATAGGAACTGCTGTACAAGCAAGTTGTAGTTATCCAGGCGTTTTTTCGCCTTGTAAGTTTGGAAAAGAACTTTTAGTTGATGGGGGAATTGCAGAAAATGTGCCTTGGCGTGAGATGAAAAAGCTGGGTGTAGATAAAGTTGTTAGTGTGGTTTTTGCTAGTGAAAATAAATGTAAGCCTGATAAAAGTATTTTAGATGTTGTGTCTAAATCTTTTACGATTATTTGTAGTGAATTAAATGAGTATGAAATTGATGGGACTGATTATTTATTAAAGATAAATTTACCTAAGTTAAAGCTTCTAGAAAAAGTTGATACAAATATGTTGATAGAAGAAGGCTATAACCAAGCTAAACAATATTTAAATACTAAACTATAAATATGTAATAACTATAACAAATAAAATAACCTTAATGAATTTAAAAATGCGCTAGCGACCAAACGAAGAAAAACAAAGTTTTTCGAAGTGCGAATTTGAGCAATCTACAATATAAAAACGGAGTTTTTTATTCGGAGATTGCGAAGAGCAAATTTTAAAATTCATTAAGGTTATTTTATTTGTTTTAATTAATATTATTATTGATTTTGAAATTTTTGTTTAGCTTGGTTAAGCTTTTGAGCGTCAGCACATTCTGTTTGATACCAACCTTTTTCTTTCATTAAGTTATAAAGCTTATTTTGAATATCTAAAGAAGTATTTAAGGCTTCTTTGAAAGCACAATGAACTTCTTTTGTAGTTGATTCGATTGCTCCATGCATGTATAAATCACATACACCTTTTTCGATAAGCAATTCTTTTTCCATTAATTCACGATCTTCCATAATTTTCTCCTTATAATAAATTTAAAAATTTGTTGTAAATTTCATTGTGCTGTTGTTGTAACTCTGCAGCATAAGATGCAAGTTGTGCATCTTGCAATTGTGCTGAAGTATTTTGTGCACATGTTTTCATGAATTCTTCATGACTTAGCGCATCTTCAACATATAAAAGTTCTTTATTTGTCAATTTTATCACCACCTAGAAATATTATGTACTTTTGATATTTTTTTATTCATAATCTGTAAGAAATATTGAAATTTTAGTTATGTATGTTATAATTTTCCAAGTAGGAGATTTGTAATATGAAAGAATTTATAAAAAAGAATTGGATTTATATACTTGTTATAGCTATAATTACTGGAACAATGATATTTTATACTCAGAAAAAAGAAGGATACCATGAAGACGAAATGTTTTCTTATGGTTCATCAAGTTATGTATATGATAATGTTTTTAGAAATAATGAAAAAATAGATGCAACTAATTTATTATTAAAAACAAAAGTATTTAAAGGAAATTTAATTGATTATGTAAAAAATTATAAATATTATTTTATAGATCATAAAGATGAAAGAGACGCTTTTATTGAAGAAACTAATAAAGATAGAAAGCCTATTTGGAGAACATCAGAAGAAGCAAAAGATTATATAACTGTTAAAGGAAAAGAAATAAGTAATTATGCTATGGTTTATTATAATCAAGGAAGAGATGTGCATCCACCATTATTTTATTTTGCTGTACATACAGTTTCAATATTCTTTTTAGGTAATTTTTCAAAATGGATAATTGGAATAATTAATATAGCTTTTATGATAGCAAGTTTAGTTGTTATAAAGAAAATATATGAAGTTTTAGATAAAAAACATTTGATAATTCCAGGTTTAATTTTTTATGGATTAAGCATGGGAGCAATTTCTACAGCTATTTTTCAAAGAATGTATATGATGCTAACATTCTTTATTTTAGAGTTAATACTAATAAATATTAATATAGCAAAAAATGATTTTGAGATAGATAAAAAGACCTGGCTTAAATTAGGATTAATAACAATTTTAGGATTTTTAACACAATATTATTTCTGTATTGTAGCATTATTGATTGCTCTATATGTATTTATAAGAATTTGTTTGAAAAAAGATAAAAAACAAATTTTTAAATATATATTTAATTATATTAAAATTGCTATAATTGGTGTTATATTATTTCCTTTTTCAATTAATCATATATTCTTTTCTTATAGAGGAATAGGAAAAGCTGATATGCAAAAAAGCTTTATAGAAAAGTTTATTGAATATGTATCTAAAGTAGGATATTCATATAGTATACCAATTATAATTTTTGTATCAATAATAGCTTTATTTATAATAATAGCAGTAGTTAAAAAAATATTGAATAAAGAAAAAATTATTACAAAAGAAAATAGTATGGTATATGTACTAGCAGTTGTATTTTTATTATATATGGTTGCTGTTATACAAGTATCACCAGAATATAATACTTTGAGATATATTATGCCAATACTACCAATTTTAAGTATAGTTGTACTTATATTAATTGATAGTCCATTTAAAAATAAGAGAATTTCTCAAGGAATTTTAATATTATTAACATCTGCAATTTCAATTTATGGGTTAATAGCAAGTGAGCCAGATTGCTTATATACAGGATATAATAGATATTTAAGAATAGCAGAAGAAAATAAACATACAAAGTTTGTATATCTTGGTTCAGCTCTATTTAATCATATTCAAAGTATGCCAGAATTTGCAATTTATGATGAAAGTCTAATTGTTGATTCAGAAGAAATTGAATATATAATATCAGATGAAAAATTAAAAAATGAAGATGAGTTTATTTTTAGTATAAAAAAATATAAAGGTGCAGATGCAATATTAAAACAAGTAGTTGATAATACTGAGTTTAAAAATTATGAATTACTACTAGATGATGAAGGCGAACCAGGATGTATAATTTATAGAATGAAGAGGTAAAAAATGTTTTTTGAAAGTACAGCTAAAACAGGTTTAAAAGATATTGGAAAAAATAATTTAATAAAAAATGAAACTATATTAGAAATACTTGAAAATATGGGCGGTGAACATTCTAATAAAGTTGGCTATGGAGCATTAGATATTGATAAAACTGGCTTAAGTTGGATTTTACTAGATTGGAAAGTACAAGTTATCAAACGTCCAATATATTCTGAAGAATTGAAAATAAAAACTTGGGGACGTTGTTTTCAAAAAGCTTCTACATATAGGGATTTTGAAGTTTATAATTCAGAAGGCGAACTTGCAATAATTGCAACTTCAAAATGGGCAATGATGGACTTGGAAAAAAGAAGTATTACAAGATTAAATGATGATATAAAAAAAGTTTATGAGCCTGAAGAAGTACAAGTATTTACTGAAGAGTCATTAGAAAAACCATATATTCCAGAAAAATTTACGAATGAGTTTTCATATACTGTTGGAAGAAAAGATATTGACTTGAATAATCATATGCATAATGTTTATTATATGAATTTGGCATATGAAGCTTTTCCAGAAGATGTATATCAAAATATACCTTATGATAATTTTAGGATTACATATAAAAAAGAAATTACATTGGGCGATACTGTTACAGCAAAATATGCAAAGGTTAATGAAAAACACTATGTGGTTATAGAAAATAAAGAAAAAAATATAGTTAATGCTATTATAGAATGTTATTAAAGAAGACTTCTAGGAATTTTCCTAGAAGTTTTTTAATGTTTACATAAATATATAAAAGTGTTATAATACATAACTGACACCAAAACATTGAAAAAAGCAGAAGGAGGAAACAAAATGTCAATTCAACCGAGAGATCTGGGTGTCGTGGTGGGACGGTTCAATCATGAACAGTTAGGACATGTATCTTTGTTTGACACCAGCCGTACTTTTTGTCAGCGGACATTAGTGCTGGTTGGCTCTGCAAACGAATATGGAACTCTGAGAAATCCTTTTCGTGTCGAAACACGAATTGAGGTAATCAGAAATACGTATCCGAATGAGTCAGACGAAGTGTTCATGGTCCGCGGGCTAAATGACCTGACAAATGAGCTAGATATTTCCAATGAGTGGGGCGAATATGTGATAAGTGAAGTAAAAACACATATGCACAAGTTTGCAAGCTTCATGATTTATGGAAATGATGAGTTTCGTAGTCAGTGGTTTGATGCCCAGCAACTGAAAGACACAATGGAAATCATTGTCCCGCGTAGCACGATTGCAATTTCAGGAACCGAGATTAGAGGAATGCTACTCTTAGACTTAGAAGAGGAGTGGCAGAAGTACACACATCAGCTTATCCACAAAATGTACCAGCGACTGCGGTCAGAACTCATGCAGGTGGATATTTACAAGGAAATCTACAATGTTGTGAGGAAGACTGATATGACGATGGATGATTTCAAGCGAGTGTATGCGGAGTATGAACGTATTGACAAGGAAACAAAATTGGCTGCGATCGGTAAGTAGAACTGCAGCATGGCTTTGCTCTTTATGATGTATTGTGAGGAGTTTAGTACTAAAAAAAGGTGAAAGGGTTTCGATTTTTTCACCTTTTTTTGGAAAAATGTAATATATTTGTTATTGAATTGGTAATTATGTTTTATTATAATATTATTGGAGGAAAAATATGGAACAAAATCAAGATATTATATTTGTAGTAATTATCATTGCAATTTCACTAGCTAGTATATTATTTTTTAAAATAATTTTAGGTTCTCATTCAGAATATGAGAATGAGGTTAATGAAGATGTTCAACAAATAGATGGCTTGACATATGAAAATAATGAAGAAAATCAATAGATATTAATTGTATTATATATAAAAAAGGTAGAAAATACGTTACTTTTCTGCCTTTTTTTGCTATAATGTATAGGTAAATTTTATTTTTTAGGAGGTATAAAAATGAAAATAGATAAAACAGTTCCAATTACTTTACTTACAGGATATTTAGGAGCAGGAAAAACTACTTTAATTAATCATGTTTTAAATAATCAAGAAGGATATAAGGTTGCAGTAATTGTAAATGATATAGGTGAAGTAAATATTGATGCAAATTTAATAGGAAAAGGAGGCTATGTTCAGGAAGAAGATTCAAGTTTAGTTCCACTTCAAAATGGTTGTATTTGTTGTACATTAAAGGTTGATTTAATGCAACAAATAGCAGATATTATTTCAACAAAAAAATTTGATTATATTTTAATTGAAGCTAGTGGTGTATGTGAACCATTACCAATAGCTCAAACAATAACAGTTCTTTCAGAGGAATCAGCTAAATATGGCTTACCTGAAATTTGTAGATTAGACAATGTTGTTACTGTTGTAGACGCTTTACGTTTAAGAGATGAATTTAATTGTGGTGATAATTTAGTAAAAGAAAATATTGATGATGAAGATATTGAAAATTTATTAATTCAACAAATTGAATTTTGTACAAAAATTATTTTAAATAAAGTAGATGAGCTTTCAAAAGAGGAGCTAGATAAAGTTAAAGCAATAATTAAAAGATTACAACCTAAAGCTGAAATTATAGAAACAAATTATTCTAAAGTTTCAGTAGATAAAATATTAAATACAAATTCTTTTGATTTTGATGAAGTTTCAATGTCTGCTGCATGGATAGAAGAACTTAACAAAGATGAGGAAGAAGAGGAAGAAGGAGAGACAGAAGAATATGGAATAGGAACTTTTGTATATACAAGAAGAGCTCCTCTAGATAGAGATGAATTTGATAAATTTGCAAGTGCTTTTCCAGAAAATATTATAAGATGTAAAGGTGTTATTTGGTTTGAAAATGAACCAGAAACATCATATGTTTTTGAACAATCAGGAAAACAAGTACAAGCTTACGAAGCTGGACAATGGATTGCTTCATTTCCAGAGGCTCAGATTTCTATGATTTTGAAAGAAAATCCAGAAATAAGAAATGACTGGGATGAAAAATATGGTGATAGAATAGTTAAATTAGTATTTATCGGACAAAAAATGGATAAAGAAAAAATTATTTCAGATTTAGATAAATGTTTGGTTAAAGAATAATTAAAATAGATGAACAAGTTTCTGACTTCGTTTTTTTATCATACTATACAAAAAGAAAAGATGGAGGTGAAAAAATGAAGTTTAAAACTTTACTTATTACATTACTAATTTTAATGATTGTATTACCACTTAATATTTTTGCTACTACAGCATCTAGTGATGTTATATATGATGGAATTGATGTTAGTGATTGGCAGGGGTATATTAATTATAGTGCTGTTAAAGCGTCAGGAATTGATGTTGTTTATATAAAAGCAAGTCAAGGGGATAATATTGTAGATTCATATTTTAAAATTAATTATAATAATGCAAAAGAAAATGGACTTAAAGTAGGATTTTATCATTATTTAACTGCTAGAACTCAATCAGAAGCTATAAGGCAAGCAGAATTTTTCTCATCAGTAATATCTAATACTAGCCCAGATTGCAAATTAGCAATGGATTTTGAATCATTTGGAAATTTAAATATTTATGAAATTAATGATATTTCTAGAGCTTTTTTAGAAAGAGTTAGAGAAATTACAGGAAGAGAAGTTATCATATACAGTGATGCATATAATGCTAGAAGTGTATTTAGTGAAGAACTAGCAAATGAATATCCATTATGGATAGCAGAATATGGTGTAGAAGTTCCAAGTAGAACTAATTGGGAATATTGGGAAGGATTTCAATATACTAGTACAGGAAATGTTCCAGGCATAAGAGGAAATGTTGATAGAGATAAATTTACAGAAGACATCTTTTTAAATGATGATACACATATTACTCCAAGTGGAAATTCAGAAAATTATAATCATGATTTAGAATACATTGTTCAAAGAGGAAATACACTTAGCGGAATAGCTAGAAAATATGGTACAACTGTAAATGAATTAGTAATTTTAAATAGTCAAATTCGAAATCCTAATTTGATTTTTCCAGGTGAAAGAATCAGAGTACCTATAAATGGTAATAAAAATAAGGAAGATAGATTTATTACAAATCACATTATTTATACTGTAAGAAGAGGAGATACTTTAAGTGAGTTAGCTTTAAGATATGGAACAACAGTACAAAGTATTGCTAATTTAAATAATATAAAAAATGTTAATCTTATATATATTGGAGAAAGATTACAAATTGAAAATTAGAAAATGGAGCTTTTAAGGCTCCATTTTTTGTATGGAATAATTTTAAAATCTAAGAATATTAATTAACTTTTTGTATTCTTTACATATTGCAAAGAAAATTGATATAATGAGATAGAAAAAAAGAATGGCACATTAACGAAAGGATAAAAGAATACGTGGAAAGTGTTGATATAAGAGATATTGATTTAAAAAATAAAACATATGGTTTCCATTTTACACCGCAAACTGCTGAAGCAGGTTTATCACAAACAGGACTAGAATCAAGGATAGGTGTTAATTCTTCTGGAAAATTAGGAAAAGAAGCGATTCCTAAAGTATTTTTTTCAAATGGAATAACAGGAGCTTTAATGACATTTAATAGAATTGCTAATATTCCGGCAGATGGTAAACCAAGCCAAAATACTGTTGCAATGCTAGTTAAAGATTATTATAAATATTTGCCAGATAGAATAAAAGCATTTGTTCCAGAAGAAAAAAGAAGTTTGTCAAGTTTAGAGCAAGCAGATATTAATGAGTTAATTAGAAATTTAAATAATAATGGAATATATACATTAGATTATTGTGAGGCGTTTGAGTTCTTAAGAGACTGGATGCTTGAAAATATGTACGCTATTTTTGAAGCAGAGCCAAGTCAATATGAACATGAATTAACAGAGCAAGATATTGAGGAAATAAATAGCGCAAGAAATCCAGAAATTTTAAAAAGAATTAAAGTATTGGATAAAGCTATGGGATTATCAGTAAATGAAGAAGAAATACAAAAAATGAGTGAAGAAAGACGCAATTTATCTATAGAAATTAGAAAACAGTGTATAGAAGTAGCTTCTCAAAAAAGAGGAGCAAAATTAGTAGATGGATTTTTTGATAGAGAAGACTATAATGAAGATAGATGTGCTTTTGAAGTACAATACAAGAATAATACACATTCTGCAATATATGAAGATAATATACTTGGAAAATCTGTATTGCCAGAAGAATTAAAGAAAGCAACTTTAGATGGAAAAATGGATGCAGTTACTATAATACAAAAACTATTTGAACAAAGGGATATGTCAGAAGAGTATTCAATGAGAGGTAGTAGATATGACGTTCGATTGATAGAATTCTTTTTACAATTTTTAAAATTACCTAAAAATTTGTCTCAAGAAGCAAGAGATGAAATATCACAATCAATAACAGAGCATAGAAACAATGTTAGAGGAATTTTAAAAACAGAGAAAAAAGGTTTTGTAGGTATATTACCAGAAGAAATTTCAGGAATAAGTGATGTACTAAATCAAATGAAAAAACATCAAGACAGTTTTATAAGTTGGGAAGATGCTCGAAGATTTTCTGAAGATAGAATTGTGCAATTAGAAAGAGAAAATGCTAATGAAGCTATTACTGCATTGACAATGAATAGAGATGAAAAACAAATTGAAGGACAAAAATAATAGTATAGGAGAAAAAATGAAGCTAATATCATGGAATGTTAATGGATTAAGAGCGGCGGTTAATAAAGGTTTTAAAGAATTTTTTGAAGAAATAGATGCTGATATATTTTGTATTCAAGAAACAAAAATGCAATTAGAACAATTAGATATATTTATGGAAATGATATTTAATGGATATTATCAATATTGGAATAGTGCAGAGAAAAAAGGATATTCAGGAACAGCAATTTTTACAAAACAAGAACCAATAAGTGTTAAATATGGATTAGGAATAGAAGAACATGATAATGAAGGAAGATTAATAACATTAGAATTTGATAAATTTTATTTAGTGAATTGTTATACTCCTAATTCAAAAAGGACGTTAGAAAGATTACCATATAGGATGATTTGGGAAGATGTGCTTAGAGAATATTTAAAAGAGTTAGATGAAATAAAGCCAGTTATTTATTGTGGTGATTTAAATGTTGCACATCAAGAAATAGATATAAAAAATGCTAAATCAAATGTAGGAAATTCAGGATTTACAAATGAAGAAAGAGAAAAAATGACAATACTATTAAATAGCGGATTTGTAGATACTTTTAGATATAAATATCCTGATAAAGAGGATAGCTATACTTGGTGGTCTTATATGGCAAATGTGCGTGCTAAAAATATTGGTTGGAGAATTGATTATTTTATTGTTTCAGATAGAATAAAAGAAAATATTGAAGATGCTAAAATTCATTCAGAGATATTTGGAAGTGATCATTGCCCAATAGAATTGGATATTAATATATAAACAAGTACCCCAAGCGCAATACTGAGGGTACTCGTTTATATTATAGAAAATTCTTTCAGAATTTTCGCGGGCGAACAATTAAACGTGGGCTGAACTCTAGTTCAGCCCACTATTGTTCTATATATCTAAATGGTAATAGGTTGTAACTTCATTGCCATCTTTATCTTTTGTAGTCTTTGATTTCCATTCTGGTTTCCAAGGATAGAGGCATTTTACAATAGCTAATAAAATTAATAAGCCAATTAATAGCCATATCCAGAATGGGTCTACGTCTAGTAAGTTGGAAATAATCCGAATTCTTTCTAGCATAGTAATCACTCCTATAAAGGTTTGTAATATTATATTATCTTATTAAAATTATGTCAACTATAAAAGTTGTATAAATTATATAATTCTATTGCGAACATATGTACTGTGTGATATAATGCATAAAATATAGTAATAAATTTTAGGGAGAAGGTATGAAGGTTTTAATAATAAATGGGTCACCACATAAAAATGGAGATACAGCATATATAATTGAAGAATTAAAAAAGAAAATTGATGGTGAGATAGAAGAAATTAATGCATACTATGATAATATAAAACCATGTATAGATTGTAGATATTGTTGGGAAAATGAAGGTTGTGCAATAAAAGATAAAATGAAAGTAATATTTAAAGATGATTATGATTTATTAATATTAGCATCACCAATTTATATGTATAATGTGACTCCACCGCTTTTTTCAATAATAACAAGATTAAATATGTTGTGGTCTAATAAGTTTTTTCTAAATAAAGAACATAAATTTAAAGAAAAGCAAGGTTTATTAGTTCTAACTGGTGGTGGAAATGGAGAACCTAAACATGCACTTGAAATGGCAGATTTAACTTTTAAAATGTTAAATGCTAAATTTGATATAAATAAAGATTATATTTATTCATTAAATACAAATAATGTTCCAGCGAAAGAAGATAATCAGTTAAATGAAATGATAGAAAAAATAAGGTGGTAAATAGATGATTGTTAAAAATAATTATAATGAATGTATAACAAACTTGGCTTGTTCAATTAGAAAATATTTTGGATTAGAAATAAAGCATAGTTCTTTAGAATATGTTGATAAAATGTTAAATGAAAAACAACCAGAAAATGTTGTTTTAATATTATTTGATGGTATGGGATCAAGAATATTAAATAGAAATTTGGATAAAGAAAGTTTTTTAAATAAAAACAGAGTAAAAGAGATTACAACTGTATTTCCAGCTACAACTACTGCTGCAACTACATCAATATGTACAGGACTTAATCCTATAGAACATGGTTGGCTGGGTTGGAATATGTATATAGAGCCAATTGATGAAACAATAACTTTATTTAGAAATTGCAAAAAAGGAAATGAAGGAATAGTAAGTGATGAATTTTTAAAAGTAAAGAATAAATTAGCTCAAAAGAAAATTACTGACGAAATAAATGAAAATACAAATTTTACAGCTTTTGAAGTAAGTCCATATGGTTCAACACCATATGGTACTTTGGATGAAATGTTTGAAATTATTAAAAATAAATGTCAAAAAACTGGAAAAAAATATATTTATGCTTATGATACAGAGCCTGATCATACTATGCATGATTATGGACCAGATTCGAAGAAAGCAAAAGAGTTAATACAAATAAGAAATGATAAAGTAGAAAAATTGTGTAGCGAAATAAAAAATGCTATGGTAATTGTAATTGCAGACCATGGTCATAGATTATCAGAATCAATTTATTTAGAAGAAGAGCATCCAGAAATAATGAAAATGCTAGAAAGAACTACTTCTTTAGAACAAAGGGCTGTATCTTTTAAGGTAAAAGAAGAATATAAAGATGCATTTCCAAAAGAATTTAATAAGAGATTTAGAAGGGATTTTGTTTTATATACAAAGCAAGAAATACTAGATAGTAAATTGTTTGGTGATGGTGAAGAAAATGAATTGTTTAGAGGTGCAATAGGAGATTTTATAGCAATAGCAGAAAATTCTGATAAAAGCATTTTAACAACGGGAGACAAAAATCATAAATCTAAACATGCAGGATATTCTGATGATGAAGTATATATACCATTAATTGTGATAGATAGATGTGAATAAATTATTTTATTTAGTAGTAGTCTAATTAAAAGGGAGAGAAAAATGTTTAAGTTAGTATCTGAATATAAGCCTACTGGTGATCAGCCACAGGCTATAGATTATTTAGTTAAAGGAATAAATGAAGGAAAAAAATTTCAAACATTGTTAGGTGTTACAGGTTCTGGTAAGACATTTACAATGGCAAATATAATTGAAAGAACACAAAAACCTACATTAGTTTTAGCACATAATAAAACTTTAGCAGGACAATTATATTCTGAATTTAAAGAGTTTTTTCCAGAAAATAGGGTTGAATATTTTGTATCTTATTATGATTATTATCAACCAGAAGCATATATTGCAGCATCAGATACGTATATTGAAAAAGATGCTTCTATTAATGATGAAATAGACAAGCTTAGACATTCAGCTACAGCATCTTTATTTGAAGATAGAAATGTAATTGTTATTGCATCTGTTTCATGTATTTATGGGTTGGGTGATCCGATTGATTATGAAAATATGATTGTTTCACTTCGTCCAGGTATGGAAAAATCCAGAAATGAAATTATGAAAAAACTTGTGAATATGCAATATACAAGAAATGAAATGGATTTTAAAAGAGGAACATTTAGAGCTAAAGGTGATATTTTAGAAATATATCCATCGAATCAAGAAGAATCAGCTATAAGAGTGGAGTTTTGGGGAGATGAAGTAGAAAAAATTTCAGAAATAAATCCATTAACAGGAAAAACTATTGCTATTAGAGAACATGTTATGGTATATCCAAATTCGCATTATGTTACAAGTAAAGATAAATTAGATAAAGCATTAGAAAATATTGAAAAAGAAATGGAAGAAAGAGTTCAATATTTTAAAGATAATAAAAAATTGATTGAAGCTCAAAGAATAGAAGAGAGAACAAATTTTGATATAGAGATGCTTAAAGAGACAGGATTTTGTCAAGGAATAGAAAATTATTCAAGACACATAAGTGGTAGACCAGCAGGAAGTGCGCCATATACATTATTTGATTATTTTCCAGATGACTTTTTGCTTCTTATTGATGAGTCACATGCTACAGTTCCACAAGTTAGAGCTATGTATAATGGTGATAGAGCAAGAAAAGATTCTCTTGTTAATTTTGGATTTAGATTACCTTCAGCATATGATAATAGACCACTTAAATTTAATGAGTTTGAAGAAAGAATTAATCAATGTATATTTGTAAGTGCTACACCAGCAGATTATGAAAAAGAGCATGCTAAAGATAATGTTGTGGAACAAATTATCAGACCAACAGGACTTTTAGATCCTAAGATTGAAGTTAAACCAGTTGAAAATCAAATAGATGATTTAATTACTCAAATAAATGAAAGAGTAGAAAAAGAAGAAAGAGTATTAGTTACTACTTTAACTAAAAAAATGGCAGAAGATTTAACAGCATATTTAAGAAACATAGGTATTAGAGTTAGATATATGCATTCTGAGATTAAAGCTTTAGAAAGAATGGAAATTATTAGAGATTTGCGTATTGGAGAGTTTGATGTTTTAGTTGGTATTAATCTTTTAAGAGAAGGTTTAGATATTCCAGAAGTATCACTAGTTGCAATATTAGATGCAGATAAAGAAGGATTTTTACGTTCAGAAAGATCACTAATTCAAACAATAGGGCGTGCTGCTAGAAATACTGAAGGAAAAGTTATAATGTATGCTGATGAACTTACAGATTCTATGGAAAAAGCTATTTCTGAAACTAATAGAAGAAGAGCAATTCAAGAAGCATATAACAAAGAACATGGAATAACACCTCAAACAATTAAAAAATCTGTTAGAGATATTATTAAAGCTACAATTGTTGGAGACATATCAGCAGAATATAAAATTGATAAAAATGAAACTACAGAGGATATTATTAACAGGTTAACAGATGAAATGTTAAAAGCAGCTCAAGCAATGGAATTTGAGAAGGCTGCTGAATTACGTGACAAAATTAAAGAACTAGAAAAATTTATTGAAAACAAATAGGAGAAATGAATGTTTAATATAGGAATTATAGGACTTGGCTTTATGGGAGGCTGTATAGCTAGAACTTTGATTAAGTCTGATAAAATAGAAAAGATTTTTGCATACGATACAAATAGAGGAGCGTTGGAATTAGCAAAAAAAGAACAAAATATAACAGATATAGTAACAGAATTTGATGATTTTAAAGAATGTGATGTTATATTTCTTTGTACACCAGTAGGCTTTATACTAGAGTATGCTAAAAAATTATCAAATATTGTAAAGGAAGATTGTGTAATTACTGATATTGGTAGTACTAAAAGAAATATTGTTGAAGAATTAAAAGATTTAAAAATTAATTTTGTTGGAGCACATCCAATGGTTGGTTCAGAAAGGTCTGGATATAATACTTCACACGACTTACTTTTTGAAAATACTTATTATATTTTAACTGAAAATGATAATGAAAATTCAGTTAAAAAAGTAAAAGAAGTAGTGAATGAATTAAAGGCTATACCGGTAGTTATAGATTATAAAAAACATGATTATATAGTAGCTGCTATTAGCCATGTGCCACATATTATAGCAGCAGGATTAGTTAATATGGTTAAAGATTTAGATGATAAAGAAGAACATATGAAATTGTTAGCTGCTGGAGGATTTAAAGATATTACAAGAATAGCATCTTCTGATCCTACTATGTGGGAACATATTTGTCACGAAAATAAAAATGAGATAATACCAGTTTTAGAAAAATATATTTCTAATTTACAAGAGTTTAGAAATCACATTGAAGATAATGAGAAGAATCATAATTATTTTAAATCATCTAAAAAATATAGAGATAGTTTTGTAAATAAAAAAGTAAATGGATTTACAGCACCAATGCTTAATGTAATAATTAAAGATGAAAAAGGTTCTCTTGCAAAAGTTATTGGATTGCTTTCTGATAGTGATGTAAACATAAAAAATATTGGAATTGTTCATAATAAAGAGACATTTGATGGAGCTTTAGATTTAGAATTTTATAGCTTAGAAGATCAAGAAAAAGCATATGAAGTTCTAAAAAATCAAGAATATAAAGTTAACAAAATAAAATAATAAGGAAGTTATAAATGAAAGTTGGATATTTAGGACCAAAAGGAACTTTTTCATATGAAATTTGTAACAAAGTATTTGATGAAAGTTATGAAAAAATACCTTTTAAAACAATTAAAGATACAATAATTGCATTAGAAAATTCTAAAATAGATAGAGCAATTGTGCCAGTAGAAAATTCTCTGCAAGGTTGTGTTACTGAAACGATTGACTGTATAATTGAAATTAGTGATATTGAAATCTGTGCAGAAAAGGTATTAAAAATTAATCAAAATTTAATGGCAAAAGAAAATTATAATTTATGTAACATTACCGAATTATATTCACATCCACAGGCGTTAGCACAATGCAGAAATTATATAGAAAATAATTTAAAAAATGCTGAAATAATAGAAGTGTCTAGCACAGCTTTAGCTGCGAAAGAGGTTAGTAACAAAGAAAATGCAGCATGTATTTGCAATATTGAATGTGCAAAAGAATATAATTTGACTTTATTAGAAAAAGAAATTCAAGATAATAATTTTAATGAAACTAAATTTATTGTTTTGAAAAAAGTTGACAAAGAAGAAATAGAATTTAATAAGCTTAGTATGGTTTTTGCTACTAAACACGAACCAGGAGCTTTGTATAAAGCACTCGGAATATTTGATAAGTATGGATTAAATTTAACTAAAATAGAATCAAGACCAGCAAAAACTAAACTTGGAGAATATTACTTTATTGTAGATGTAGATATAGAAAATAAAAATTATATTAAAGCGATTGAAGAATTAAAAAACATAGTTACTTTTTACAAAGTATTAGGTAGATATACCAAAGAATAGAGAGGTTTTATATGATATCAGATAAAATGAAAAAACTTGTTGAAAACAATTCTGTTATTAGAGAAATGTTTGAAGAAGGAAAGAACTTAAGAAAAATTTATGGAGATGAAAATGTATTTGATTTTAGTTTAGGAAATCCTAGTGTAGAAACACCTGAAAAGGTAAATGAAGCTATTAAAGAAATTTTAGAAAAAGAGGATTCTTTAAAAGTTCATGGATATATGAGTAATAGCGGCTTTGAAGATGTTAGAACTACTATAGCAACTTCTATAAACAAAAGATTTGAAACTGATTTTTCAGAAAACAATATAATAATGACAGTAGGTGCAGCATCTGCTCTTAATATTATTTTTAAAAGTATATTAAATCCAGATGATGAAGTTATAGTTTTTGCTCCATATTTTATGGAATATAATAATTATGTTGCAGGATATGATGGAAGAGTAGTTGCAATATCTCCAAATACAGAAAATTTTGAACCTAATCTAGAAGAATTTGAAAATAAAATTACAAATAAAACTAAAGCTGTTTTAGTAAATACACCTAATAATCCAACTGGTGTAATTTATAAAGAAGATACTATTAAAAAAATGGTTGAAATTATGAATAGAAAACAAGAAGAATATAGTCATGAAATATTTTTGATTTCAGATGAGCCATATAGAGAATTAGTATATGATGATATAGAAGTGCCATATCTAACTAAATATTATAACAATACATTCATTGTATATTCATATAGTAAAACTCTTTCATTACCAGGAGAAAGAATTGGATATGTGGTTGTTCCAGATGAAATGGAAGACTCTAAAAATATAATCACAGCAATTACTATTTCAAATAGAATTATTGGTTGTGTTAATGCACCTTCTTTAATTCAAAGAACAGTTATGAAGTGTATTAATGAAAAAGTTGATATTAGTATTTATAAGAAAAATAGAGATTTACTATATTCAAAATTAACAGAGCTAGGTTTTGAATGTATAAAACCAGAAGGAGCATTTTATCTATTTGTAAAAACACCTGTTGATGATAAAGAATTTTGTAGTAAGGCAAAAGAATTTAATTTGCTTTTTGTGCCAGGAAGTTCTTTCGGATGTAGTGGTTATGTTAGAATTGCATATTGTGTTAAAACTGATATGATAGAAAAATCATTTGAAGCTTTTAGAAAGTTAGCTGAGTATTATAAAAAATAATTAGAGGAGAAAAGATATGGAAGAAGTAATGAAGCAAATTGTTGAATTTAATAAAGAAAGAGATTGGGATAAGTTTCATACACCTGAAAATTTAGCAAAATGTATTTCAATTGAATCAGCAGAATTATTAGAATGTTTTCAATGGGATGCAGAAAAATATAATAAAGAAGAAGTGTGTGAAGAATTGGCTGATGTATTTACATATTGTATTCAAATGGCAATGAAACTTGGTGTTAGTCCAGAAGAAATTGTTTTGAAAAAATTAGATAAGACTAAAAAGAAATATCCTGTTGAAAAATCTAAAGGGGTTAGTACAAAATATAATAAATTATAATATATAGGAGTTATTATGAATATTGTAATAAGAAAAGCTAGTTTAGAAGATTTAAAAGGAGTACAAGATTTAAATTATAAGTTGTTTGATTTTGAACATGAAAACTTTGATTCATCTTTAAACATGGAATGGACTTTTTCAGATGAAGGAGAAAAATATTTTAAAAAAATTATTGAAAATGGAACTGTATGGGTAGCAATAGATAATGATAAAATAATTGGTTATTTAGCTGGAATTATGAAATCTTATAACAGTATTAATGCTAAAAGTGCTGAGCTAGACAATTTTTACATTGAAGAAAAGTATCGAAGACTTGGTATAGGCAAAAGATTAGTAAATGAATATAAAAAATACTGTAAAAATAAAGGGATAGACACAATATATGTAACAGCAAATGCTAAAAACAAAAATGCTAGAAGTTTTTATCAAGCCAGTGGTTTTGATGATGAATATGAAGTTACATATAAAATGAAAATAGATTAGGAGATGTAGATATGATAGATATACATATGCATACAGTGTATTCTGATGGTGATAAAACTGTTGAAGAAGTTTTAAAAATGTGTGAAGAAAAGAAATTAGAGTATATATCAATAACAGATCATGATACTTGCAGGCAGTATGAGGATGAAGCTTTAAAAAACAATAAAATTTTTACAGGTAAAATTATAAAAGGAACGGAGTTGCATGCTAGATTTCAAGATAAGAACATTGAAATTTTAGGATATGGTATAGACACAGACGTGATTAATGAATGGGTACAAAAATATTATTCTGATGATAAATTAAGACAGCAACAAGTTATATGTTATAATCGAATGCTGGATATTTTTGATAAGCATGGAATTATATATGATGAAACTAAATTTAAAAAACCTGAAAAACCAACTGACTATGTTGAGCAACCTATGTATTGGGAAATTTTAAAAAATGATAAGAATAAAGAAATATTAGGAGAGTTTGCAGAGTCTTTTACATTATTTTTTAGAAAAGGATTAGCTAATCCTAAAAGTAGTTACTTTATGAATCATATAGAATTTAGACCACCATATAAAGAAGTTGTAGATATTATTCATGAGGCTGGAGGAAAAGCTTTTTTAGCGCATCCTTTTGAATATAAATTTGATGATACGATGAAATTTATAGATGATTTAAGAAAAGAAGCTGAGTTAGATGGAATAGAGTGTTTTCATCCATCAGCAGTAGATGATGATAAAAAAGATATATTAGTAGATTATGCTAGAAAAAATAATTTATATATAAGCGGTGGCAGTGATTATCATGGAAGTCCAAAACCAGATTTACAAATAGGTGTTGGAAGAGGAAATTTAAATATTTCAAAAGAAATTATTGAAGAATGGGTTTAGGAGATAGTTTAATGGAAAAGAAAGTTAGAAAAGCTGTTAAATGTTTTTTAATAAGAAACAATAAAGTAGTAGTTACTAAATATAAAGTAGGAAATATAAAAGAAGGCTATTATGATATTCCTGGTGGAAAAATTGAAGAAGGAGAAACACCAGAAGAAACAGCAAAAAGAGAGTTCAGAGAAGAAACAGGAATGATAGTTAAAAATCTTAAACGTAGAGGAACTATAGTAACAGAGTATCCAGATAGAATATTTACTTTTGAAACTTTTGTTACAGATACTTATGAGGGTGAACCAAAAGAGTTTGAAGAAAATACTTCAGAATGGATAGAAATAGATGAATTACTTAAAAAAGATAAACTTTTGTCTAATATAATAATGTTAGATAGATTTTTTATTAAAGGATTATTATGTGAAAGTTGTAATTTTGAAGTACATATTTGTGTAAATGAAGATGAAGAAGTTTTAAATGTGGAATATAAAATAATGTAGAATAATAAATATAAAGATAGTACTTTATAGTAAAAAGAAAAGCCCCGCAATCAGTTAAGATGCGGGGCCTTTTTGACAGAAAATCAATTGATTAGTGATAGGTTTGCGTTGTTGCTTTTGCTCGTGGTCTGACGATGTTTACGTCTTACTGAGCATCGGTTTCAATGGCCGCTTTTTCAGCCTCTTTCCTTGCTGCTTCTTCAGCTTCAAAGGCTTTGTGACGGTTGTAGCTTTCGGCCATGAGCCAGAGAAGGTTGCCCTGACTGACAGGAATCTGATCAGCGTTGAGCTTGCGAATCATTTCCTCCAGAACGAAGGGCCCTTCCGGAATGTCCACACTGGCCTTCTCCCAGGAGATGCTGTAGTGCAGGCACCCCTTGGCAGTAGCAGGGACGTTCGTCTTGGTGAGAACTACGCCACTGCTACGCAGCCGCTTGGCGGTGTTTCCCCAGACAAAAAGCGTTGTGTTGTATGCGCCAGTTTCGGCAGCATACTCCAATCGATCGTTAATGGTGATAGTAGAATTCATACTAACCTCCTGTTCTATTAAAAACAATCAACGATTTTTCTGTCGGTTCCGAGAATAGGTACACAAATTACGAGTGTCCTTTATTCAAAATGGAACTTTTAATATTATATCACAAACATATATAGAAGTAAATATGTTATGGTAACTTTAAAGAAACTCTAAAAATATAAAACAAAAGTTTGATTTTTTTGCTTAAAAGTAATGACAACTAGGTGAAAGTATGATAGAATACAAAACTGTGTAGTAATAAAATTTAAGATTAAAGTTTGGGGGAAATATATAATGAATAACTCTATTGTTATAAAGGGAGCAAAAGAACATAATTTAAAAAATATTAGTTTAGAAATACCTAGAGATAAATTAGTAGTTATTACAGGACTTTCAGGTTCTGGAAAATCATCATTAGCTTTTGATACTTTATATGCAGAAGGTCAAAGAAGATATGTTGAAAGTCTTTCTTCATATGCTAGACAGTTCTTAGGATTAATGGAGAAACCAGATGTTGAAAGTATTGAAGGACTTTCTCCAGCTATATCAATAGATCAAAAAACAACATCAAAAAATCCACGTTCTACAGTCGGAACTGTTACAGAAATATATGATTTTATTCGTTTACTTTATGCTAGAATAGGAGTTCCATATTGCCCTAAATGTGGTAAAAAAATAGAAAAACAAACTATAGATCAAATAGTAGATAATATATTAGAGTTACCAGAAGGAACAAAAATTCAAGTATTAGCACCTGTTATCAGAGGAAAAAAAGGTGAATATGTAAAATTATTAGAAGACTTTCAAAAAGATGGTTTTGTAAGAGCTAGAATCGATGGAAAAATGTATGAAATTTCTGATGACATAGAAATTGATAGAAAGAAAAAACATAATATAGACATAATTGTTGATAGATTAGTTGTAAAAGAAGACATTAGAAATCGTTTAACAGAATCAGTAGAAACAGCTTTAAAATATGCTAATAACTTAGTTACAATTGACGCTGTTAATATAGGAGAAAAAATATATAGTCAAAATTATGCTTGCCCAGATTGTGGAATAAGTTTTGAAGAACTAAGTCCAAGAATGTTTTCATTTAATAATCCACAAGGTGCTTGTCCAGAATGTACAGGTATTGGATATTTAATGAGAATGGATGAAGATTTAATAATACCAGATAAAAATAAAACTTTGTATGATGGAGTTAAAGCTTTTGGTTCAAGTACAATGAAAAAAGGTGAGACTATGGCAAAAATGTATTTTGAATCTATAGCTAAATATTATGGTGTTGATATTACTAAACCAATTAAAAAACTTCCTCGTGAGTTTTTAGATAAAATTTTATACGGTACAGGTGATGATGTTATTGATTTTGAATATACTTCAGCAGCTGGAACTAGAAATTTTAGTGCTCCTTTTGAAGGCGTTATTCCTACATTAGACAGACGTTATAGAGAAACAAAATCACAAGGTATGAGAGATTTTTATGAGATGTATATGAGTGAAAAGCCATGTAATACATGTCATGGTGCTAGACTTAAAGAAGAGGTGTTATCTGTTAAAATTGGAGATAAAAATATTAACGAACTTACTGATATGCCTATAAACGAAATAAAAAAATATCTTGAAAATTTAAATTTATCTAAAAAAGATAGAATGATTGCTGATCAAATATTTAGAGAACTTACAACAAGATTACAATTTTTAATAGATGTAGGTCTTTCATATTTAACATTATCTAGATCAGCTGGAACTTTATCAGGTGGCGAAGCTCAAAGAATTCGTTTAGCAACTCAAATTGGTTCAGGACTTAGTGGAGTATTATATATATTAGATGAACCTAGTATAGGATTACATCAAAGGGATAATGATAGATTATTAGCAACACTTAGAAAACTAAGAGATTTAGGAAATACTTTAGTTGTTGTTGAACATGATGAAGATACTATGTATGCAGCAGATCAAATTATAGATATAGGTCCAGGTCCTGGTGTTCATGGTGGAAATGTTATAGCACAAGGAACTGCTGATGAAATAAAATTAATTCCTGAATCTATTACGGGTCAATATTTAAGTGGTAAAAAGAAAATTGTAGTACCTAAAAAAAGAAGAAAATCAAATGGAAAAAGTATTGAAATTATAGGTGCTTCAGAACATAACTTAAAAAATGTAAATGTTAAGTTTCCATTAGGAGTATTTAATTGTGTAACAGGTATTTCTGGTTCTGGAAAGAGTACATTAGTAAATGAAGTTTTATATAATTATTTAGCTAGACAATTGTATAAATCAAATTTAAAACCGGGCAGATGTGAAGAAATTAAAGGTGTAGAAAATATTGATAAAATAATAAATATAGATCAATCACCAATAGGTAGAACTCCACGTTCAAATCCTGCTACATATACAGGTGTATTTGATACAATTAGAGATATTTTTGCAAACACAAATGAAGCTAAAATGCATGGATATCAAAAAGGAAGATTTAGTTTTAATGTCCCTGGTGGTAGATGTGAAGCTTGTCAAGGTGATGGTATTATAAAAATAGAAATGAATTTCTTACCTGATATTTATGTTCCTTGTGAAGTATGTCATGGAAAAAGATATAATAGAGAAACACTAGAAGCAAAATATAAAGGAAAAAGTATTTCAGATGTTTTAGATATGACAGTTGAAGAAGCATTAGAGTTCTTTTCAAATATTCCTAAAATAAAAACTAAGATGCAAACCTTGTATGATGTAGGTTTAGGTTATATAAAACTTGGACAACCTTCTACAACATTATCAGGTGGTGAAGCTCAAAGGGTAAAACTTGCTACAGAACTTTCTAAAAGAGCTACAGGAAAAACATTATATATTTTAGATGAGCCAACAACAGGACTTCATATAGATGATGTTCATAGATTAGTTGATATTTTACAAAGACTTGTTGATACAGGAAATACGATTATAGTTATTGAACATAATTTAGATTTGATTAAAACAGCTGATCATATTATAGATTTAGGACCAGAAGGTGGAGAAGCTGGAGGTAGAATTGTTGCTATTGGTACACCAGAACAAATTTCAAGAAATCCTGAATCAGAAACAGGAAAATTTTTAAAAAAATATTTAGAAAGATAAATGTCAATAGGGATGTCCTTTTTTTGACAAGAATAGCAATATATAATAAATAAAATAAGATATAGTTTTTAAAATTGCGCTAGCGACCAAACGCAAGCAAACAAAGTTTGCTGGAGTGCGAAATTGAGCAATCTACAATATAAAAACGGAGTTTTTTATTCGGAGATTGCGAAGAGCAAAATTTTGAAAACTATATCTTATTTTATTTATATGTAACTATATTCTAATTGTAAAAAAAGGTTATTCTTGATGATAGTTTTTAAGTTATTTATTTGTATTAAAAAAGTAACACAAATGTAATCTTATTAAAATAACATTAGTGATATACTATCATTGAAGTATAAAATGAGGTAGCTAATGATGAATTTATTTGAAAGGATTAAGAGAATATTTTTTAAGTCAAGTGTTAAAGCTTTGCCAGAAGAAACAAGTGATATACAGAAAATTGTTTTACTTGCTACTCGTGAGCGTGATTCTAAAAAAGTTTTAGAAATTTTGACTAATCATGCAGAATTTATGAAATCTTCTGATATTGTTCAAATAATTTCACATTTACCAATGAAAGATAGAGTTGAAGCTATTAGAATATCAAATAAATATATAACACCATATGATTTAGCGGAGCTATCAGTAAAGAAATTGAACTACGAAGGAAAAATACAAGTTTTACATGAGTTCGAATATAGATTAGATTTAGAAGATATATATCAATTATTTAATAGTATTACTCCTGACCAAAGATTAAATGCCTTAAAAAAATGCGTAGATAGATTTGATTCGTTTGGAATAGCTGAAATAATTGATAGATATATTCCATTATATGAAAGATTAGATGCTTTAAATTTATATCATTCTAAATTAGACGGTTTTGCTAAAGCTACGATTATTCAGAATATAGATGATGATAGGAAAATTATTGCACTTAAAAAATATGCTAAAGAAATTAATAAAACAGATTTAGAAGATATAATTTGTAGTACTAGTTCAGAAAAAGTGCCGGACATTTTAAATGTAGTTTATAATTATTTATCAGGTCAGCAAATTGCTGATATAATAAGTTATAATGTTCCAGAAAACAGAAAACTTGAGATGTTATATAAATGTTGTAATGAATTAGATTCTGCGATAATTTCTGATTTAATAAAATTTACTATACCAGAAGAAAGCAGAGAAGAAGCATTAGTTGCACTTCAAAATAGAATGGATAAAACTAATGTAGGTGAAGTTTTTCAATTTTGTACGAGAAGTTTAAGTGTTTTTAAAAAGATACAACATAATCTTGATTCAGAAGATATAGAATATTTTAAAAATAATATAGAATAAAAAGCTACTTTGTTATAAAGTAGCTTTTTAAAATAAATTCAATAATAATTAGTCATTATTATTGTTACTATTATTATTTGATGAATTCTTTTTAGATTGTTTATTCTTTTTTTCTTTACTCATAAAACACCTCCAGAGTTTTTAAAGCTAATTGCTTTGTATAAATATATTTTTTCAATTTTATATAAAATTATTCATCTTTGTAAAAAAATGTAGTATAATACATCTTGTGTTTTGGAATATGAACTTATAAACGGAGGAAATATGAAAAAAAATATGGTTATAGGAATAGAAGGATTAGTTGGAACAGGCAAAACATCAATTTGCAAAGAACTTTTAAAATATATTCCAAATTCAATTGTTTTACATGCTGGAAATGTTTATAGAGCAATCACATATCAAGTAATAAAGGAAAAAATTCCTTTTGAAGATATGAAATCAATAGATTTAAAGAATTTATTAGAAAAATTTGAAATTTCAATTAAAATAGAAAATGGAGAAAGTGTTGTTTATGCACATGGAAAAAAGATAGAAGAAAAAGAATTACAGTCTTTAGAAAATTCAATGGCAGTTTCAAAAATTTCTAATATTGCTAGTAATGGTAATGCTTACAAAGTAGTAAGAAGTTATATAGAATATTATAAAAAAGATTATAATGTGATTTTTTCTGGAAGAGATACTATTAAAATTTATCCGGAAATTGATTATCATTTTTTTATTAAAGCAGATATTGATAAAAGAGTTCAATGGAAAACTAAACAATATGAAGACAATGTTGATGAAAATATGATAAAAGAAAATATCTTAAAAAGAGATGAATTACAAGAAAAAAGTGGTTACTATAAAATATATGATAATACTATAATTATAGATGTGTCTAATTCAAAGAGTGTAGAAGAGTCAACAAAAATGGTATTAAAGAATATAATAGTTAGTGGAAAGGAATAATAGCATGGGATTTGTAAATGAAAAATTAAATGAATTTAATCAATATTTAAATGGTAAAAAAGTTGCTATTATTGGGCTTGGAACTAGTAATGTACCTTTAATTGAATATATGAGAAAATACAAGGCAAATGTTACAGTATTTGATAATAGAAATATTGACGATATAGATAAAACTACAATGGATAAAGTAGTGGAACATGGAATGGCTTTTTCAATAGGTCATGATTATTTATCAAAATTAAAAGGTTTTGATTTAATTTTCCGTTCACCTAGTTGCTTGCCAAATAGAAAAGAATTAGTTGAAGAAGCAAAAAGAGGAGCAATTGTTACAACTGAAATAGAGATGCTTTTAGAACTTGCTCCGTGTAAAGTTATTGGTATTACAGGAAGTGATGGAAAAACTACAACTACAACACTTACATATGAAATATTAAAAGCGAAAGGTTACAATGTTTGGTTAGGTGGAAATATAGGAACACCTTTATTTACAAAAGTTTCTGAAATGTTACCAGAAGATATAGTTGTTTTAGAAATGAGTAGTTTTCAATTAATGAATATGAAAATAAGTCCTTCAATATCAGTAGTAACAAATGTTACACCAAATCATCTAGATTATCATACTGATTTAGAGGAGTATACTGAAGCTAAAAAGGAAATCTTTAAACATCAAGATGAAAAAGGTATTTTGGTTTTAAATTATGATAATCCAGTTACTAGACAATTTGCTAAAGAAGCAAAAGGAGAAGTTATTTTCTTTAGTGATCAAGAAAGATTAGATAATGGATATATAGTTGATGAAGGAACAATTAAATTTTGTGAAAATAATTTAAGAAAACATATATTAAATGTAAAAGATATAGCGTTAATTGGAAAACACAATTACCAAAATATTTGTGCGGCTTTAGCTGCTACAAGAACTTTGGTTGATGAAATGACAGCTAAAAAAGTAGTATCAGAATTTGTAGGTGTTCATCATAGATTAGAGTTGGTTAAAGATAGTAGTAAAAATGTAAAATGGTATAATGATTCAGCAAGCTCTAGTCCTACTAGAACAATATCTGGAATTAGAGCATTTGATAAAAAAGTAGTTTTAATTGCTGGTGGATATGATAAGAATTTAGATTATACTCCTATAGGAAAACCAATTGTAGATGGGGTTAAGACATTGATATTAATGGGAGCTACTAAATTAAAGATATATAAGGCTGTTATAGATGAACTCGAGAAACAGAATAAAAAAATGGATATATATGAAGCTTTTTCTTTAGAGGAAGCTATTGAGATAGCTGATGATGTTACTAAACCTGGTGATATTGTTTTGTTTTCACCAGCAAGTGCAAGCTTTGATATGTTTAAAAATGCTTATGATAGAGGAGATAAGTTTAGGGCAGCTGTACAAAGAAAAATTGATTAATATAATAAAAACATCTGATAGAGTAGTTTATTAGATGTTTTTTTCTTTACTAAAAGACAATTGTATGATATAATATGAAAACTTTCATTTAATGAAACACAATCGGGTCTAATGACCTGTTCATCATAGATATTATACATCAAGGAGGTGTTCCAAATGGAGGAACGGGAAGAAGTATTTGAAGTTAGTGCAAGTAAGGTTATTCCGAAGTTAATTGGTATCTTTGTGTTTTTTGCAGGTGCAATTGCTTTTGGAGTAAGGATTGGGAAAATGGAATTTGCCCAAGACTGGAAAAAGTGGACAGCTTTAATACTAGGAGAATTTGCTTACCTATACTCATTTGTTTTCGTAGTCGTAGCTATAGTCATGACGATTGTAGGCCGTAAAGAGACAGAAGAGTATGGGATTGGAGCAAGAGGCGTTGTAATGATTCTATGTTTAGCAGCTATGATTCAACTTGTTTTTTGGGGAATCGTGTGTGCAAATTATGAATTATTAAAAATAGCGGGAGGTCTTCTAGTTATTATTATTGCTATTGCTGTCTGGTTTAAGCTGACATCGAAGTGAGAAATTTTCCTGTGGGGCGAGGCTGATTGTCAACTGTGACAATTGGCCTTTTGTCGTATTATAGGAAAATTTTCCAAACTTCCTATAATATGAATATTTTAGAAAAAAACACTAATACTATTTTTAGAGGTAGTTTAATGTTTGAAATTATTAAGTATTTATTAAAATATAAAAAATCTTTGTATGCAATAATTTTAGTTGCTGCTGTTTTTTTAGTTTTAAAAATGGCTTATTTTTTTATGCCTTTTTTTATAGCATTAGTTATTGCAAGTATCATAGAGCCTTTTGTAAAATTTATTTGCAAAAAAACAACTTTGGTTAGAAAATATTCAGCGATAATAGCATTAGTTATAGTTTTTTCAATTTTGATTGGAATAATTACAGTATCAGCAATATTAATAACGTCAGAAATCACTAATCTTCTATCAGACTTTCCTAAGTTTGGAAACGATATTTTCAAATCTGTAGAAAATGTAAGTAGATTTTTGAAACTAGAAGATGTTAATGTATCTGATGATGTAAAGCAATTTGTTATAAATACAACAAATGAAGTTTTAGGAAAAGGATTAGGATACTTAAAAGATTTCTTAATTAATTTTTTAAATCTAATAACTAGAATTCCATCTTTTATTGTGTATCTTATTATAACAATTTTAGCAACATATTTTATTACAACTGATAGAATTTTGCTTTTAGATGATATAGAGCAAAGAATCCCTAAAAAATGGATACGAAATGCTAATAATAACTTTCAATCAGTAATTAGTGTATTAGGAAAATTTTTGAAAGCTGAATTAACATTAGTTTGTATTTCATTTGTTATAGTACTTATAGGATTGTATGTTTTTGAGTTTTTAGGAATGAATGTTAAGTCTCCATTTTTAATTGCTTTAGGAATTGGTTTTGTAGATTTGTTACCAATTTTAGGTTCTGGAACGGTTATGCTTCCATGGGGAATTGCTTTAATTATATTAGGTGATGTAACTTTAGGTGTAAGTGTTTTGGGATTATTGGTTTTAATCACGGTAGTAAGACAAGTTCTAGAACCTAAAATAGTTTCAAATAATTTAGGAATACATCCGTTATATACATTAATTGCTATGTATATAGGTTTTAAAATTAGTGGAGTACTAGGATTATTGTTTGGCCCTATTATTTTAATAATTATAATTAATTGTTTGACAATGTATATGAAGTATTTTGTTAATGATGATTAATATATATTGCTCGTTGGAATATAGGTATCTTCAGGAGGATATACAAATTCATCGTCTGGTTTAGATGTTTTTTCAATATGAGTAATATTTAATATAGGAATTTCACCATTTAAATCACCTTTTTGTATAGTTCCAGTAAGTTTTACCCAAGATAAATTTTCGAAATTTGAAATTTCATTATATTCACAAAGAAATCCAACAACTACAGTTTGTGAGGCTTCATTAATAATCATATTTCTAGCAATGACAAATTGATTTTTTTGTAAGTAGTCTATTTTATAAACATATCCTGTAAAAGTAATTTCTTTTCCAATGTAGTCGTTTAAATTTTCATGAACTGCTTTAAGAACATTAGTGTACTGATTTGAAGGTATTTCATTATCAGTAGAGGAAAAACTAGTGTCATTAATAGTAAATTCTTCATTTTTATAATTTTTAACTTTAGTAAATAAATCAGAAAAAGAAATAAGTAGTATGCATAAGCAAATTAAAATAAAAATAAGTAATAATATTTTTGTTAATTTTGTCTTGTTAACTTTAAAATTATATATACGCATAATCAAATACCGCCTTTTTATAAGTATATTTAATAGTATGAAAGATTTTCGTTATTATTCTTGCAATATAAGTAAAATAATGATATATTAATCGATAGTTAATAATTAGGAGGCAAAATAGATGGGATTATTTAAGTCTTATAGTGAAAAAGAAGTAAAAAGAGTTCAACCTATCGTAAATAAAATCAATAGTTTAGAACCAGTAATGGAAAAATTGACAGATGCAGAATTAAGAGCTAAAACTGATTATTTTAAAGATCAATTAGCTAATGGAAAAACATTAGATGATATTTTACCAGAAGCTTTTGCAGTAGTAAGAGAGGCATCAAAAAGAGTTCTAGAAATGAGACACTTTGATGTGCAATTAATTGGTGGTATTATACTTCATCAAGGTAGAATTGCAGAAATGAAAACTGGTGAAGGTAAAACTTTAGTTGCTACATTACCAGTATACTTAAATGCTCTTACAGGTAAAGGTGTTCATGTTATTACAGTTAATGATTACCTAGCAAAAAGAGATAGTGAATGGATGGGAAAATTATATAAATTCTTAGGTTTATCTGTTGGATTAAATATTTCAAGAATGAATCAACAAGATAAACAAAGAGCATATGCTTGTGATATTACTTATGGAACTAATAATGAATATGGATTTGACTATTTAAGAGATAATATGGTTATTCATAAAGAAGATATGGTTCAAAGAGGTTTATCATATGCGATTGTTGATGAAATTGATAGTATTTTAGTTGATGAAGCTAGAACACCACTTATTATTTCAGGTAGAGGTAATAAATCATCTGATTTATATAAAAGAGCTAATGATTTTGTTAAAAGATTACAAGCTAAAGTTATTGTTGAAGAAGATGTTAAAGACGAAGCTCAACAAGAAGATAATGAAAAATATGATTATATAGTTGATTTAAAAGCTAAAACAGCTACATTAACACAAAAAGGTATTAAGAAAGCTGAAGATTACTTTGCTGTTGAAAACTTTAATGACTTAGATAACACAGATATAGTTCATAATGTAAATCAAGCTTTAAAAGCTCATGGTGTTATGAAGAAAGATACTGATTACATTGTTAAAGATGGAGAAGTATTAATAGTTGATGAATTTACAGGAAGAATTATGTATGGAAGAAGATATAATGCTGGTTTACATCAAGCAATTGAAGCTAAAGAAGGTGTTAAAATTGCTGATGAACAAAAAACTTTAGCAAATATTACATTCCAAAACTATTTCAGAATGTATGCTAAATTAGCAGGTATGACTGGTACAGCTAAAACAGAAGAAGAGGAATTCAGAGAGATTTATAACTTAGATGTTGTTTGTATTCCTACAAATTTACCAGTTGCTAGAAAAGACGATAATGATATTATATATAAAAATGAAAAAGTTAAATTTGAAGCTGTTGCTGAAGAAATAAGAAAATCACATGAAAAAGGTCAACCGGTTCTAGTTGGTACAGTTTCAATTGAAAAATCTGAGAAATTAAGTAAATTACTTAAAAAGGTTGGTATACCTCATGAAGTATTAAATGCTAAATTCCATGAAAAAGAAGCTGAAATTATTGCTCAAGCTGGTAAATATGGTGCTGTAACTATTGCTACTAACATGGCTGGTCGTGGTACTGATATTATGCTTGGTGGTAACACAGAATATATGGCTAAACAAGAAATGAAAAGACAAGGCTATACTGATGAACTTATTAATCAAGCTTCTGCTCATAACGAAACTAAAGATGAAAAAGTTATTGAAGCTAGAAAAACATTTAATGATTTAGAAAGCAAATATAAGAAAGAAATAAAAGAAGAAAAAGAAAAAGTTATTGAAGCAGGCGGATTAAAAATAATTGGTACTGAAAGACATGAATCAAGAAGAATTGATAACCAGCTTCGTGGACGTAGTGGACGTCAAGGAGATCCAGGAGAATCAATATTCTATATTGGTTTAGATGATGACTTAATGAAAATATTTGGTGGTGACAGAGTTACTGCTGTATATAATGCGTTAGGTGCAGATGAGAGCATGCCAATTCAATTTAAACCAATTTCTAAAGCAGTTGAATCAGCTCAAAAGAAAGTTGAAAGTAGAAACTTCTCAATCAGAAAACATGTATTAAGCTATGATGATGTTATGAACACACAAAGAGAAATTATATATGGACAAAGAAGAGAAGTATTAAATGGAGAAGATGTTACTGAATCGATTAAACACATGATAACAGAAGCTTGTGAGTTAATTGTTGATACTTATAGAAATGAATTAGAAGAAAGAAAGCCAGATACAAGTGCATTATTGCTTGAAATTCAAAATGGATTAAACATTAAAGAAGTTGAAGCTTTAAAGAAAGAAAATCCAGATGCTGATGAAATATTAGCTGAAATAACAGAAAAAGCATTAGCAACATATGAAGCAAAACGTGAAGAAATTGGTGAAGAACCATTTAAAGAACTTCAAAGAATTGTTTTATTAAAAGTTGTTGATGAAAAATGGATGGATCATATTGATGAAATGGATGAACTAAAAAATGGTATTGGTCTTCGTGCGTATGGACAAAAAGATCCAGTTATCCAATATCAAATTGATGGTTCAGATATGTTCGATGAGATGATTGGAAATATTAAATTAGAAGTTACTAAAATCTTAATGTGTATTAAGAAAAGAGAAGGATATGAAAGAAAGAGCACAGTTAAAGTAACTGGAGAAGGTAGAGAAGATATTGATTCTATGATTAATCCAGAACTTGCTGGAGAAGAAAAGAAACAAGTTAAAGCACCAATAGTAAATGATGCACCAAAAGTTGGAAGAAATGATTTATGTCCTTGTGGAAGTGGTAAGAAATACAAAAATTGTTGTGGAAAGAATAACTAAATAAAAAATGTAGGGCTACTAAAATAGTAGCTCTATTTTTTTAACTAAATATTTATTAAAGATACTTAGATAAAAAGCAAAAAAATGAAAATATATTTATATCTAGATGAAATAGTTGATTCAAATATATTTTTTAATTATTCTGTAAAAGTTTTAATTCAAGACTGCATATTACCTGAAATAAAATTACAAAATAATGATGAATCAATAGAATTTATTATTAGTATAGATAATAGAAACATAAGAGTGGGTGAGTTGAATAATTTAGAAACATATTTAAAGACTGAATTTTGTATTTATCAAGATGATTTTAAAATTACTTATTATGATTCTAAAACAAACTATGGAATACAGTTAGCGGATTTAATAGTTAATACTTTTTATAATGCGTATAAGGACATAAGTATAGTTGAACATTTAATAAAAGAATTAAAAAATAAAAATTTTAAAGTAAGTTTGTTTCCAAGGAATGTTAGGAATAATAAAGAAAATAATACATAAAATATTAATGAAATATTTGACATACAGATTATTGTATAGTAAAATATTGGTAAAGTAAGACCTAGGTAAGGTAGCTAAAAGCTAAGCGTATGTTAAGTACGTTGCCTCCTAGGCATTTTTTTGTGACAATAATGTTGTCGCAGTTGAGAAAATATATAGGGGCTACTAAATAGTGGCTCTATTTTTTTGCATTAGGTCTGCTTTTATGGTTGGCAAACATTGAAAAAGTATATAAATTTATAAAAAAGTCTTGACTTAGAGTTAACTCTAAGTGATATATAATAAGTGTAAATATTGAAGTGAAAAAATAATAGTGAATAATAAAATGGAGGAAGTAAATTGACTATAGCAGAAGTAAGTAAAAAGTATGACTTAACAACAGATACTTTAAGATATTACGAAAGAATAGGATTATTAAATGAAGTGCCTAGAACAGAAAGTGGAATCAGAAATTATGATGAAGAATCTTGCAAAAGAATTGAATTCATAAAATGCATGAGAGGAGCAGGAGTTGAAATTGAAGTACTAATAGAATATATGTCTTTGTTTGAAAAAGGAAAAAGCACAGTTAAGGCTAGAAAAAAACTACTTGAAGAACAAAGAGAAAAGCTATTAGAAAAGCAAAAAAATATTAATGAAACAGTAGATAGATTAAACTATAAAATATCATTATATGAAGAAATTGAAGCTGGTAAAAGAAAAGATTTTACAGAAGAATTATAGTGTTAATAATTTTTTATTAAAATAAATTTTAGGAGGAGTGAATTATGTTAGAAAAAGTAAACACAATGAAAAAACAAAATCGTTTGGTAGAGGTATTATCAAACAAGAAAGTAAAATATGGTATTACTACAGCTTTATTAAGTGGTGTAGGAATTTTATTACCAAGAATATTTCACTTTTTAGCAGGAGCTACAGCAGGAAGTGTATTTTTACCAATGCATTTTGCAGTATTAATTGCAGCACTTACAATGGGAATAATAAGTGGAAGTATAGTAGCTGGGATATCAGTTATATTTAGTTATTTATTAACAGGAATGCCAAGTTTAGCTAGATTACCATACATGCTTATAGAACTTGTTATTTATGCTATTTTATTAGGTGCATTTAATAAGAAATTCAATTCATATGTATCTTTAGTTTTAACAATTGTTTTAGGAAGAATTATATATGCAGGAGTATTGTTTGTAGCAATTAATTGGGTAGGATTACCTACTTATGGAATTTCAGTAATTGCAAGCATTAAAACAGGTCTTCCAGGAATAGCTATTCAATTAATAACTGTACCAGTAATTAGTATGATATTAAATAAAGGATTGAAGTTTAAAAATGACTAATTTAGAAATTGTAAAACAAAAATTATATGAAAAAAATGCTAGTTTAGTAGTTTTATATTCAAATGGAGAATGCAAAGAATATTATCAAAATAGAATCAATGATATAAAAGATATTCTAAGAGAAAATAAATTAGCTTTAAAAGATGCTGTTATAGCAGATAAAGTAATAGGAAAAGTTGCAGGTTCAATATTAACAGTTGCAGGAGTTAAAGAAATATATGCAGATGTTATGAGTAAGTATGCTATTCCAGTTTTAGAAAAAAGTAATATAAAATATGAATATAAAACTTTAACAGAATATGTTATAAATAATGAAAAAACAGGTATGTGCCCAATGGAAAATAAATATAAAGATGAACAAGATATTACTAAAATTTACAGTGAAATGGTATACTAAAGTTATTAAAATCTGATAAAGAAAGGTGGATGAAAATGGAAAAAGCAAAAGTTTATTTTACTAAGGAAATTACTCCAGAATCAGTAGTTAAAATGTATGAAATACTAGGAGTGAATTTACCAGGAAAGGTAGCTGTAAAATTACATTCAGGAGAAAAAGGAAATCAAAATTACATAAAACCTGAATTTGTAAAGGCTATTGTTAATAAAGTTAATGGAACAGTTGTAGAATGTAATACTGCTTATGATGGGGCAAGAAATACAACTGAAAGACATGTTGAATTAATGAAAGAACATGGTTGGAGCGAGTATTTTGATGTAGATATTATGGACGGTGAAGGTCCAGATAAAGTATTAGAAATTCCAAACGGAAAAGTAATAAAAAGAGATTATGTAGGAAAAAATATAGATAATTATGATTCAATGCTAGTATTATCACATTTTAAAGGACATCCAATGGGAGGATATGGTGGAGCTTTAAAACAATTATCAATAGGTGTTGCTTCAGGACATGGAAAGAGTTTTATACATTGTGTTGGAAATGAAAATGGAACATTTGAAGAAATGTTTAAAGTGGATCAAGATAAATTTTTAGAAGCTATGGCAGATTCAGCTTCAGCTGTTGCTAAATATTTTGAAAATAGAATTGTGTATATTAATGTAATGTGTAATTTATCTGTAGATTGCGATTGTTGTGCCGTAGCTGAAGATCCATGCATGAAAGATATAGGAATTTTAGCTTCATTAGATCCTATTGCAATAGATCAAGCATGTATAGATTTAATTAAAAAATCTGATGACAAAGGAAAAGAACATTTCTTAGAAAGAGTAGAATCAAGACATGGAACTCATACAATAGATGCAGCAGCTGAATTAGGTTTTGGAACGAAGAAATATGAATTAATTAACATAGATTAATCAATAAATTTGAAGGAGAGTATTATGAGAAAAGATTTAGGTAATAAAGTTAATTTTTTACCGCTTCCAGTTTTAATGATTGGAACATATGATGAAAATGGAAAAGCAAATGTTATGAATGCTGCTTGGGGTGGAATGTATGATTATGGAAAAATATTTATATCATTAGCACCACATAAAACTACTGAAAATTTAGAAATTAAAAAAGCTTTTACAGTTGGATTTGCAACAAAATCAACAGTAAAGATTTCTGATTATTTCGGAGTTGTATCAGGAAATGATGAAGATAAAATAGCAAAATCAGGTGTTCATGTAACAAAATCAAATTTTGTAGATGCTCCAATTATTGAAGAATATCCATTAACATTAGAATGTATAGTAGAATCATTAGATGATGGAGATTTAATTGGAAAAGTTGTAAATTGTTCAATAGATGAAAAGTATTTAGATGCCAATGGAAATATTGATGTTGATAAAATGGAGATAATAGCATTTGATATGACAAGTAATACTTATAGAGTATTAAGAGAAGTAGTTGGAAATGCATTTAAAGATGGGTTAACACTAAAATAAATTGATATAAAAAGGGCTATGGTAACACATAGCTCTTTTTGTATGCTAAAATAAATTTAAAAATATATTGACAAGAAAAAAGTAAAATAGTATTATTGTATTATGCAAGTAATACAATAATAGAAAGGATAAAATTGTGGATTATATTTTTGATAATGAAAGACCAATTTATATTCAATTAGTTGAAAAACTTAGACTAGAGATAGTTTCTGGAAAACTAAAACAAGGCGAAAGATTACCTTCAGTAAGAGAGCTAGCACTTATTGTAAGAGTTAATCCTAATACTATGCAAAAGGCATTAGTAGAACTTGAAAATGAAGGATTAGTTTATACAGAAAGAACAAACGGAAAATTTGTTACAACAGATATTAAATTAATTGAAAAAGTAAAAAAAGAATTGGCAAAAGAAAAGATAACTAAATATTTGAATGATATGAAAAACATAGGTATAAGCTACGATGATGCTGTTACATACTTGCAAGAATTAGGAGGAGATGAGTAATGGAATTATTAGAATGTAAACATCTATGTAAAAAATTTGATGATAAACAAATTTTAAATGATATCAACATTACTATTCCACGAGGAAAAATAATAGGTTTATTAGGAAAAAATGGAACAGGAAAAACTACTTTAATAAAACTTATAAATGATTTATTAACACCTACTAGTGGAGAAGTATTAATTAATGGGAAAAAGCCGGGTATAGCTTCTAAGAAGGTTATTTCGTATTTACCAGAAAGAACATATCTAGATAAAGAAATGACTATTGATGAAGTGCTTAAATACTTTGAAGAGTTTTATGATAATTTTGATATAGAAAGAGCAAAAAAATTATTAAAAGATTTAAATTTAAATATAGATACTCACATATCTAAAATGTCAAAAGGAATGCAAGAAAAATTACAACTAATTCTTGTAATGAGTAGAGATGCAGAACTATATATTTTAGATGAACCGTTAGGTGGAGTTGATCCAGCTACAAGAGACTATATATTAGATACAATACTTTCTAATTTTAATGAAGGTGCAAGTGTACTTATTTCTACGCATTTAATATCAGATATTGAAAGAATTTTAGATGAAGTTATTTTTATAAATGAAGGAAAAATAGTGATTAATTCTTCTGCTGATGAATTAAGAAATAAAGAAAATGCATCAATAGATGAAATTTTTAGGAGGTATTTTAAATGTTAGGAAAATTATTAAAATATGATTTAAAATGGGTATATAAAAATGTTGTAGTATTATATATTTTAGCTATTGTTTTTTCTTTATTATCCAGAATTACAAAAAATGTTGAAAGTTCAGTGTTGTTTTCAGTAATTACAATAGTTCTAGTTATATCAGCAATTTTTATGGCAGTGGCAAGTTTAGTATTTTGTTTAAGAAATTTATGGTTTAGATTTTTAAAAAACTGTTATCAAGATGAGTCATACCTTACACATACATTACCAGTAAAAAAGAAAAAAATATATGATGCTAAGGCAATTACTGCAATTGTAGCTATGTTTACAACTATTGTAGTTATTTTAATATCTTTATTTATATGTTTTTATTCTAAGGCAAATTTAGAAAATATTAAAGAGGCTTTAGAGATTGCAGCAACAGTGTCAGATACTACTGTAGTAAGTATTTTATTTTTAATGTTTTTGGTATTTGTAACAGAAATGATTTTTATAGTATTTATAGGTTATTCGGCAATGATTTTAGGACATAGATTTAATCAAAATAAGATAGTTAAATCAATTATGATAGGAATAGGATTATATTTTATAACACAAATTTTTTCTATTATATTAGTTTTCCTTGTTGGTGCTTTGAATCCAGATATTATGAATTTTATTAATACTGATGAAATAGTTCCTACAAGTATAATTAAAAAAATAATGTATGCAGGAACAGGTTTATATATTTTCTATACGTTATTTTATTATCTGTTAGGTAAAATATGTTTTGAAAAAGGTGTAAATGTAGATTAGAAATAATATTTGACAATAAAAATAATGTTATATATAATTAAATAGCAAAAAGTAAAAGAGTTCACATATGTGGGCTCTTTTTATAAAAGAATAGAGGTAAAAGTAGATGGAAAAAGTAAAAGTTATATTAGCGTCTAGTTCAAAACAAAGACAAGATATATTTAAAATGATTGGCTTAAAATATGAAGTGGTTAAAAGCTTAGTAGATGAAGATAGTAACAAAACAGATCCTAATGAATATGTAGAAGAATTATCAAGAGGAAAAGCAGAATCAGTGGCTGAACAAATTAATGAAAAAGCGATAATAATATCTGCCGATACAATTGTATATTTTGATGGAAATAAATATGAAAAGCCTAAAACAAAAGAAGAAATTGTAAAAAATATTAAAGCAATGTCTAATAAAACAAATAAAATTATTACTGGAATTACAATTAAAGATTTATATAAAGATAAAACTATTACTTTTTCTAGTTCAACAGAAGTTAAATTTAGAGAATTAACAGATGAAGAAATTAATTGGTATGTAGAAGGTGAAAAAAATATTTTTAAATGTTGTGGATATGTTCCTCATGGGAAAGCTGCTGTTTTTATAGATTGGATAAATGGAGATTATAATACAATGATTGGTATTTCTCCAAGTTTGATGTTTTCTAAGTTAAAACAATTAGGATATACAGTATCAAACTTTGAATTTGAGGAATAGGAGAATAAATGGAAATTACAGTTGTATATATTATTTCACAAATAATTACAATAGCATATTTTGGAGTATTAACACTTAGTTATTTGCTTCAAGATAGATTAAAAATATTAATTACAAATTTAATAGCACATATAGGACAAACTGTTTCTATGGCAATGCTTAATGGATATACTGGTGCGGCTATGTCACTTATTATGACTATAAGAGATTTAGTACTTTTAATTCAGGAAAGAAGAAAGCTTAAAGGTAAAAAGATAAGCGAAAAATTTGATTTAATGGTTCTTATTGTTACAGTATTAGCAGTGATACTTTTAACAGTATTTACTTATGATGGTTTCTTAAGTCTTATGTCTGTAATTGCAACTTTGATTACAACAATTTCTTTATGGCAGAAAAATGTTAAGATGTACAAAATATTAGGAATTATAGCAGGTATATTATGGTTAATTTATAATGCTTTTATAATGTCAATTATGGGAATAATACTAGAGTCAATACTATTAATAGCTTCAATAATAGGTTATATACGTGATTCTAAAAAAGAAAAACATATGGGCGAGGTGAAATAAATGCAAGCAAGAAATAATGATGGACCTATAAAATACGAAGATAAAATAAGAACAATATCACATGGAAAATTTAAAAAGTATGTTTTAAAATTATCAAAAGAAATTAAAAAATATACTGATGAAAATAATATCAGAATAGATTATGTAGTTCCAATTTTAAGAAGCGGAGCTGTTCCAGCTGTATATATTGCAAATGAATTAAATTTAATTAAGTTTGCACCAATTCAAGTAAAGAAAATAAAAAAAGATGGTATATATGACCATATTACTTTATTAAATTCATTAAAAGATTTGGATAAGGAAAGAGAATTGAATTTATTAGTAGTGGAAGGAACTTATAGTTCTGGAGAAACTATGAACAAAGCCTTATATGAGATAAAGCAAACATTACCTAAGGCGAATATTTTATTAGCTTGTGTTTGTGTAAGAGGTGAGGAAAACTTGCCTAAAGATGTTAAAAAGAGTTTTTATGGTTTTGATTTACCACGAGAAAAATTATTTGTTTACCCATGGGAATTAAAAGAACAAAAGGAAACTCATCCAGATCAAAAAATAGAAAATATATTTTATTAAAAGTAAGTATTAAAGATAAAAATATAAAAGCACTTGATGCGAGATAATTAATGTAAGGAGTTAAAGATGGATTTTGTTTTTGAGAGAAAAATTAATTATTATGAAACTGATAGAATGGGAGTGGTACATCATTCTAACTATATAAGATTTTTAGAAGAAGCTAGATGTGAATGGATGAGAACATTAGAAATGCCTTTTGAAGTATTAGAGGAAAATGGCTTGACTATACCGGTTTTAGGTGTTAATTGTGAATATAAACATCATGTGACTTTTGGAGATATAATATGTATAAAATTATATATTAAAGAATATTCAAGTGTTAGAATGACAGTAGGCTATGAAGTGACTAAAAAAGGTACTGGAGAGATAGTTTTAATTGGAGAAACAAAACATTGTTTTACAGATAAAAATTTGAAACCAATTAGTTTAAAGAAACATAAAAAAGATTTTAATGATAAATTTCAAAAATTATTAGAAGAAAATAATTAGATATATAATAAAATAGTATAGAATTTTCAAATTTTGCTCTTCGCAATCTTTAAATAAAAAACTTCGTTTTTATATTGTAGATTGCTCAAATTCGCACTTGCATTTAAATGCTCGTTTGGTCGCTAGCGCATTTTGAAAATTCTATACTATTTTATTATATATATTTAGTTTGCATAAAAAAATTATAATTTATAATGTAAAAAAAACAGAGGTAATCTAGTTATACATACTAGATTACCTTATTTATTGAACTGACTAATCAGTTCAACCGGTACTACAGTATTTTATGATATAAATAGTAAAAACTGGAAAGGAGTATATATTTTATGAAAGGAATAAAATTAGGAAATAAAGAATCAAAATATCCTATAATTCAAGGAGGAATGGGAGTTGGAGTGTCACTACATAAGCTAGCAGGAAATGTAAGTAAAGAAGGAGGAATTGGTGTTATATCTACAGCTGACATAGGATACAAGGAAGAAGATTTTAATACTAATCCATTAAAAGCAAATTTAAGAGCAATAGGAACAGAAATAAAGAAAGCAAGAGAAATAGCAGGTGAAGACAAAATATTAGCTGTTAATGTTATGGTTGCCCTTAAAAATTATGCTGATATAGTTAAAGAATGTGTAAAACAAAAAATAGATTTAATAATTTCAGGAGCTGGTATTCCAAAAGATTTGCCAGAATATATAAAAGGTTCTAAAACAAAAATTGCACCAATAGTTTCATCTTTAAGATGTTGTAAATTAATCGTAAAACATTGGATTACAAAATATAATTATGCACCTGATATGATAGTGATTGAAGGAACTGAAGCAGGAGGACACTTAGGATTTAAGCCGGAAGAGTTAGAAGAAGGAAATAAACCAAAATTAGAAGATATAACAAAAGAAGTAGTTGAATATATAAAAGAAGTTGAAAAAGATACAGGAAAAAAAATACCAGTTATTTCTGCTGGAGGAATTTGGGATAAAAATGATATTGAGAAATTTTTAGGTTTAGGAGCTTCGGGTGTACAAATGGCAACTAGATTTGTAGCAACAAATGAATGTGATGCATCAGAAGAATTTAAAAAAGCTTATGTGGAAGCTAGCAAAGAAAACATAAAAATAATTAAAAGTCCTGTTGGTATGCCAGGAAGAGCTTTAAATAATAACTTTATAAAGAAAGTAGAAAATGAAAAAAGTAAAATTACAAAATGTTATGGATGTATAAAAACATGTAATGTTGCAACTACACCATATTGTATAACAAAAGCATTAATTAATGCAGTAAAAGGAAATTTAGATGAAGGATTAATTTTTGTTGGTAGCAATGTACACAAAATAGAAAAAATAGTTCCAGTACATGATTTAATGCAAGAACTAGTAGGTGTTTAAGCAATATATATTTTTTGTACTGACCTTTCAGTCTAAAGACTTGAGAATGAAAATATGGTATAAAATTAAGAGTAAATATTTATACATGTAAGATAAAGAAAGTGAGATTATAGATGGGCGAGAGAGTATATGAAACAATACAAATAGACAATTTAAAGGATATGCTTAATAAAACAAAAGATTTATATAGTGATAAACCTGCTTATAAAATAAAAAATTTAGACGGAAAATATACAATTTTTTCTCATAAAGAAGTAAGAGAAATGATAGATGCTTTAGGAACAGCACTTATTGATATGGGACTTAAAGATAAAAGAATTGCTGTTATAGGTGAGAATAGATATGAATGGGAAATAGCATATTTATCGATAGTTTGTGGAACAGGAATAGTAGTTCCATTAGATAAATCTTTACCTGAAAATGAATTAGAATCATTAATAGAAAGATCAGAAATAGAAGCAATATTTTATTCAAAAAAATATGAAGAAGTGCTAACTAAAATTAAATATAGTGAGAATAATAAATTAAAACACTTAATTACAATGGATAATGATGAACATAAAGAAGGAATATATTCTCAAAAAGAATTGATTTCAAAAGGTAAAAATTTAATAGCTCAAGGAAATAAAGAATTTATAAATGCAAAAATAGATAGTGAAAAAATGAGCATAATGCTTTTTACATCTGGAACAACTTCAAGTTCAAAAGTAGTAGCACTTTCACATAAAAATATCTGTTCAAATTTAATGGATATAGGAAGTATATTAGATGTTAATTCAGATGATGTTTTTCTTTCTATATTACCAATACACCATGTTTTTGAATGTACTGTTGGATTTTTATTCTCTTTGTATAAAGGAGCACAAACCGTATTTTGCGATGGTTTAAGACATGTTGTAGATAATTTAAAAGAATATAATGTTTCAATAATGGCTTGTG
>CAQPBJ010000013.1 GCA_948852945.1 uncultured Clostridia bacterium
TTGTATCACATAGAAGTGGTGAAACAGAAGATACTACTTTAGCTGATGTTGCTGTAGCTACAAATGCTGGACAATTAAAAACTGGTGCTCCTTGCAGAACTGATAGAGTTGCTAAATACAACAGATTATTAAATGTTGAAGATCAATTAGGTGACGTTGCTATCTATGCAGGAAGAAAAGGTTTAAATAGATAATATTTATAAATTGTTAAAAGATACTCTAGCTTAGAGTATCTTTTTTATGTGCAATTACAGTATAACAATAAAAATGTAGATATTAAAATTTTGCTCTTCGCAATTACCTTAATAAAAAACTTTGTTTTTATAAGGTCAATTGCTCAAATTCGCACTTCAGTTGTAATGTAGTTAATTGAATTATTAATTCAATTAACTACTGATACTGTAACAGGCATAGCCTTAACAGTATCAGCAACTTTCGTTTGAGCGCTAGTGCAATTTTACTAATTATATAATATTTGTATATTTTTTTATGTAGTTGCTTAAAACAGATTTTTATAATTTTAATGTTTAGCTTTTTAGTAACTATTTAGAACAAATGACTATTTAATAATATTAGTAAAACTTGACGTAATGGCGATTTGTATATAAAATATTAAGGTAGAAATGTGGTGATTAATATGAAATACGGATATAGAAAACTACAAAAAGAAGATTTAAAAGAAACAGTAGAATTAGTAAAAAGAACTTTTAATGAGTTTGAGGCTCCTTGTTATAATGATATGGGAGTGGATAGCTTTTATAAGTTTGCAAATTATGAGAATTTAAAAAATGAAATAGAAAATCATAACATAAATATGTTAGTAGCAACAGACTATAAAAAGATTATTGGAATGATAGCAATAAAAAATAATTCACATATTGCTATGCTTTTTGTGGACAAAAATTATCATAATCAAGGAATTGGAAAAAATTTAATTAGAGAAGCTAAAAGTGAATATAATTTAAATAATGAAGATTTAACAGTAAATGCATCTCCATATGCAATTGAATTCTATAAAAAAATAGGATTTGAAAAAATTGAAGATGAAAAAGAAGTTGATGGAATTAAATTTATACCTATGAAGCTTGAAAAATATAGATTAAACAATGCTAAAGGTGAATTAGAATTAGTATTTCCAACAGAAGAATATAAAGAAAAAGTTATGGATTATTTAAAAGAACATTTAGATAATGGAGAGAAAGTATTAAATGGAGCTGGAGGATTAGAAAGAGTTGATAGTTTTGAAGAATGGCTTAAAAAAATAAAAAATGATACAGATAAAGAGAAAGTTCCAGAAGGAAGAGTACCAGCTTGGTTATATTTGGCTATTAGAAAAACTGATAAAAAAATGGTAGGTGTAGTTCAAGTTAGACTTTTAAATGAAAAACTTTGGAAAACTTTTGGAAATATAGGTGATGGTGTAAGACCAACAGAAAGAAAAAAAGGATATGTTACTGAAATTATAAGATTGGCGCTTATCAAAGCTAAAGAAATTGGATTAAACAGAGTACTTATGTCTTGTGATAAAACTAATATAGGATCAAAGAAAAGTATTATTAATAATGGCGGAGTACTTGAAAATGAATATGTAGATGAAGATGGAAATGTTGAAGAAAGGTATTGGATTAGCTTAAAGAAAAGAAGTGCGGTTTGGGATAAAAAAAGATTTGATAATATTAAAGAAGTTGAAGAAAAAACTATTACAGTTAATGAAAATGATTTTACAGGAGATATACATTTAAATGTATTTACTAAAATGACAGGTGAACGTTTAACTTCAACAGGAAAGCCTTTTCAAGCTGAAGGATATAGTTGGCTTGAATTTTATGATTATAATTCAAAATTTAGACTTACAGCTATATATGATGATAAAGGAAAGATAGTTGAATGGTATTTTGATTTATCAAGAGAAATTGGTAAAATGAATGGATATCCTTATCATGAAGATTGGTATTTAGATGTAGTTTTAACACCAGAGGGAGATGTCATTCTTTTAGATGAGGATGAATTTGATGAAGCTTATAAGAAGTTTGAAATGACAGAAGATGAGTATATAGAAGGAAAGCAATTAGTAAAAGAATTAATTGATAGATTACAAGGAAAAGAAGAGAAAGTAGGAGAATTTACTGATAAATATTTAGAAAGATTACAGAAGGAAGGAGTTAATTTTTAAATTTTATGATATAAAAAAGATTTAAAAACATACAATATGATGGAAATTTGGAATATACTAGATGAAAATGGAAACAAAACAGGAAAAACAATGATAAGAGGAGTTGATAAATTGCCAGATGGGTTTTATCATGAATCTGTTGCTGTTTGGATTATTAATTCAGAAAATAGATTACTTATTCAAAAACGTGCATCAACAAAAAAACGTTATCCTAATATGTGGGCAATGACTACAGGTGCAATGAATGCTAATGAAAATCGAAATCAAGCAATTATAAGAGAAATTAAAGAAGAATTAGGAATTGATATTGAAGAAAACGAACTAATTTATACAGGAATGCAAAAGGGAAATACTGCTTTTATAAATAGTTTTATAGTAAAAAAAGATATAGATTTAAGTGAAATTACTTTGCAAAAAGAAGAAGTATCAAAAGCAGAATGGGATTCATATGAAGAGGTAGAAGAAAAATATAATAATGCCGAGTTTGTACCACATTGGTGGGAATATATAAAAAATGATATTAAGAAGTATTTTAATTAAGGAAAAGATATGAAAATAAGTGATTTAAATAAGGAATATGATAAATTACAATTAAAATATGGTAGTCCAGAACTTGATTCTATTTATAATGGAGGGCTAGAAAAAGAACCTGATATTTGCTTTGTTTTTATGAATCCTACAGGTAGAAATTTAGCTAGCCAAAAATCATGGAAAGGTAGAAAATCGCCATGGCTTAGTACAAAAAATATTTGGAAAATGTTTTTTTTAGTAGGGTTAATAGATAAAAAAATCTATGATGAAATTATGAGTAGAAAGCCTAAAGAATGGGATTATAGCTTTGCAGATGATGTGTATGAAAATGTGGAAAAACATAAAATTTTTATAACTAATTTGGGAAAGTGTACGCAGATTGATGCAAGACCATTAAGTGATGAAGTTTTAGGAAAATATTTGAACTTATTGGAAAAAGAAATTGAAATTATTAAACCTAAAGTAATTGTTACATTAGGAAATCAAGTTAGTTCAATAGTTTTGAATCAAAAGATATCTGTTTCACAATGTAGAAAAAAATATTTTGATAAAGAAATAAGTGGAGAAAAATATAAGGTTTTTCCAATTTTTTATCCTGTAGGCAACGGTATTTTTAATATGGATAAATCAATAGAAGATATTAAATGGATTATGGAGAATATATGTTAAGACTGGAAAATATAAAAATTAGAGAAGAACTTAATAATGAAGAAGTAGTAAAAATAGCATGCAAAAAGAATAATATTCGATTAGAGGATGTTTTAGAATTTTACATATTTAAGATATCTATTGATGCTAGAAATAAAGAAGATATTTTTTATAATTACACGATTGATGTAGAAGTGAAAGATGAGAAAAAGTATTCTAAAATAAAAAAAGTAGAAAAACAAGTTAACCAAATTGAAATTATTAAGAAAAGAAAGAGTGAAAAAAGACCTGTAGTTATAGGAGCAGGACCTGCGGGATTATTTTGTGGATTGTTTCTTGCAGAATATGGCTTAAATCCAATTATAATTGAACAAGGAAAAACAGTAGAGGAAAGACAAAAAGATGTTGAAGCTTTTATAAATACTGGAAAACTAAATACAAAATCTAATATTCAATTTGGAGAAGGTGGTGCAGGTACTTTTTCTGACGGAAAACTTACTTCTGGAATACATGATCCATTATGCAAAATAGTACTTAATAGATTTGTGGATTTTGGAGCACCTGAGCAAATTAAATATATTAATAAGCCACATATAGGAACTGATAATTTGGTTAAAATTGTTTCAAATATTAGAAATTATATTATCAGTAAAGGTGGAGAATTTTTATTTAATGAGAAAGTAATTGATTTTGAAATAAAAGATAAGAAATTAACAAAAATTATTAGTGACAATAGAGAAATAGAAACAGATACAGCTGTTTTGGCTATTGGACATAGTGCTAGAGACACTTTTGAAAAATTATATGAAAAAGATGTTTATATGGAAAAGAAAAATTTTTCTGTTGGTGTAAGAATTGAACATAAACAAGAGATGATAAATAATTCACAATATGGAAATAAATCAAAATTAAATTTACCACCTGCAGAATATAAATTAGCATATCATGATGAATTAACTGGTAGATCATGTTATACTTTTTGTATGTGTCCTGGCGGATTTGTTATGGCATCTTCAAGTGAGGAGAATACTATAGTTACAAATGGAATGAGTAAATTTGCTAGAAATGAGAAAAATGCAAATAGTGCGGTTTTAGTAAATGTGAATCCAGAAGACTTTAAAGGCGAGTCACCTTTAGAGGGAATGTATTTTCAAAAAGAATTAGAAAAAAAGGCTTTTAAGTTAGGTGGTAGCAATTATTATGCCCCAATACAAAGAGTGGAAGATTTTTTTGAAAATAAGAAAACAGATAATTTAGGAGAAATTAGCCCAACATATAAGCCAGGAGTGACATATTCTAATTTAAATGATATATTACCAGAGTTTGTAGCAGATACTTTAAAAAATGGAATCAAATATTTTGATACTAAAATAAAAGGTTTTGCAAATAAAGATGCAATCTTAACAGGGGTAGAAACTAGAAGTTCATCACCTGTAAAAATTGTTAGAAATGATGATTTTATGGCAAAGGATGTATATGGATTATATCCTTGTGGAGAAGGTCCAGGATATGCTGGTGGTATAATGTCATCAGCAGTTGATGGTATAAAATGTGCTATAAAAATAATAGAACATGAATAATTAAATTTTTTGATAATTTAAAAATTAAAGGAGGAAGAAAAATGAAAATAAGTAATTATATTTGGAGAGACAGAAAAAGACCTATATTTGGTTTACCTTTATCTTTTACAGTATATACTCTATTAGAGGACAAACTTTTAATTGATACAGGAATATTATCTACTAACCAAGAAGAAATAAAATTATATAGAATAATGGATTTAACATTAAAACGTTCGTTATTACAAAGAATATTTGGAGTTGGTTCTATACATATTTGTTCTGCTGATAAAACTACTCCTGAGTTTGAAATAAGAGATATTAAGAAACCCTTTGAAATAAAAGAAAAATTGTCAGCTATAGTTGAAGAGCAAAGAGATAAGAAAAGAGTTACAGGAAAAGAATTTTTAGTAGGTGATGATGACGATGATATGCACTAAAAGTTGTAAAAAAGGAGAGTAAGTATTGTTATCAATTAATGAAATAAAAAGAAGATTACCAAAAGAGTTTATAGATGAATTATATGAAGTATATACACCTGTTACTGTAGATAAGATTTTAACAGGTATGACAGATGATAGATATACTACTTTAAGAGTAAATACTTTAAAATATGATATTTATAGTTTAATGAATGTGTTTAAAGAGAAAAATATAAAGTTTGAAAGAGTACCTTGGTTTAAGGATGCCTTAATAGTTAAAAATGCTAAAGAAAAAGATATTCAAAAATTGGATATTTATGAAAAAGGGTGTATATATTTTCAAAGTTTATCTAGTATGGTACCACCATTGGTTCTAAATTCTAAACCAGGAGAATCTGTTTTAGATATGACTGCTGCCCCAGGAAGTAAGACTACAGAGCTTGCAATGTTAATGGAAAATAAGGGCGAAATTTTAGCTAATGAATTAGATAAAATTAGATGCGAAAGATTAAAATTTAATGTTCAAACACAGGGAGCGGGCATAGTTAAAGTTATTAATCAAAGAGGAGAAAAACTTGGAGATGAATATGAAAATAAATTTGATAAAGTACTATTAGATACACCATGTAGTGGAGAGGGAAGATTTATAGCAACTAGTCCTCAAACATATAGAGGCTGGTCAGTAAAAACAGTAAATACATTGACTAAATTACAGAAAAAACTTTTGATGAGTGGCTATAAAGCGTTAAAAACAGGTGGAGAATTAGTTTATTCTACTTGTACGATTAACCGAGATGAAAATGAGTTTATAGTAGACTGGGCTTTAAAAAATTTAAATATAAAATTATTAAACATTGAATTAGAGATTAAAGATTCAATAAAAGGAAATACTGAAGGAATAGATAAAAATATTGAAAAAACAATAAAAATCTTACCTTCTAAAGTTATGGAAGGTTTTTTCGTAGCAAAGTTTAGAAAAATATAAAAAGGGAATACTAATAATATTATTTATAGAAAGAAGTGTTGTTGTTGAAAAATATAAATGATGTTATTAGTGTAGAAAAAAGCTATGGAAAACATGCTAACTTAAAATTAACAGAATTTAAAAAAGAGTATAAAGTGAAGACAGAAGGTCTTTCAGCACTCGAAATAGAAAATAATATAAGTAAATATGGAAAAAATGAAATAAAACAAAACAAACCTAAGAGATGGTACAATTATTTTACAGAAAGTTTATTTAGTCCATTTAATAGTATTTTATTAGGTATTGTTTTGATTTTATTTTATACAGATGTATATTTACCTAAAACTCCTAGTTATGCTAATATTTTAATTATTGCAATATTAGTTGTAGTAAGTACATTACTTGAATTTACAGAGGAATATAAATCAAATAAAGCTGCTTTGAAACTTAAAGAATTAGTTCAAACAACAGTAGCGGTTATTAGAGAAAATCAAAAAATAGATATTCCAATAAGAGATGTTACTATTGGTGATATAGTATGTTTATCAGCTGGAAGCATGATTCCTGCTGATATTAGGATTGTTGAGGCAAAAGATTTATATATTAATCAATCTTCATTAACAGGAGAATCAGATTCTGTAAAAAAAGAAGTAGATATTGATATAGAAAAAATAGAAAGTATATTAGACCTTGAAAATATATGTTTTATGGGTACAAACGTTGTTTCTGGTAGTGCAAAAGGAATTGTTATAAAAGTAGGTGATGATACTTATTTTGGAAAAATTGCTAAGGGAATAAGTCAAACTAAGCCTAAAACAGCTTTTCAAAAAGGAATAGAGAATATAAGTAAATTGTTAATAAAATTTATGGTTATTGTTATTCCAATTGTTTTTTTATTTAGTAGCACAAAATATGATTTGATTACTGCTTTTACTTTTGCTGTTGCTATTTCTATAACTATAACGCCGTTGTTATTGCCGGTTATTTTATCATCATGTTTATCAAAAGGTGCTGTTAGAATGGCTAAAAAGAAAACAATTGTAAAAAAACTTGATGCTATACAAAATTTTGGAGCAATGAATATTTTATGTACAGATAAAACAGGAACATTAACAGAAGATAAAATTGTTTTAGAAAAATATTTAGATGCGAATGGTAAACAAAGCGAGAAAATTTTAAAGCATGCTTTTTTAAATTCAAATTTTCAAACAGGATTAAAAGGAAATATAGATGAGGCTGTTATTAAAAGAGCCTCTGAAAGTGGATTAAATAAACTAAATTCAATATACAAGAAAATTGATGAGATTCCATTTGATTTTACTAGAAGAAAATTGTCTGTTATTGTTGAAGATAATAATGGTAAAAAACAAATGGTAACTAAAGGAGCTATTGAAGAAATTTTAGCTATTTGTACTTGGGTAGATTTTGATGGTACTGTTATTAATATGACAGATTCAATAAGGAAAAATGTTTTAGAAATTAGTAAAAATTTGAACAAAGATGGATTAAGAGTAGTTGGAATATGTCAAAAAAATAATATTGCTCAAAAAAGTAATTTTAATGTTTCAGATGAAAAAGAAATGGTTTTCTTAGGATTTATAGGATTTTTAGATCCACCTAAAGAATCTGCAAAAGCTTCGATAGATAGATTGAATGAAGCTGGAATAAGAGTAATTGTTCTTACTGGAGATAATAGTGAAGTTACAAAGTGTGTGTGTAAAAAAGTTGGAATAAATACAAATAAAATTATCGAAGGGTCTAAAATTGATAAATTAGCTGATATTGGAGTTGCTAGATTATTAAAGAAAAATAATATATTTACTAAACTTTCACCTATACAAAAAGCTAGAATTGTTAGAATTTTAAAAGAAAATGGAAATATCGTAGGATATATGGGGGATGGTATAAATGATAGTCCATCACTTTCAAATTCCGATGTTGGGGTTTCAGTAGATACTGCTGTTGATATTGCAAAAGAATCAGCAGATATTATTTTACTAGAAAAAGATTTAAATGTTTTATTAGATGGTGTAGATGAAGGTAGAAGAACTTTTACTAATTTGCTTAAATATATAAAATTGGCAACAAGTTTTAATTTTGGTGAAGTTTTGTCTGTAATAATTGCAAGCGTTGCATTGCCTTTTTTACCAGAGACGCCGATTCAATTATTGGTAGAGGGGTTGTTATATGATTTTGGACAAATGACTTTACCTTTAGATAATGTTGACCAAGAGAACTTAAAAGAGCCTAAAAAATTTGATATAAAAAGTTTAAAAAATTTTATGTTTTTTATGGGACCATTAAGCTCAGCTTTTGATATATTGGTTTTTATAGCAATGTGGTTTGTTTTAGGAGTAAGACAAGCTGCTATGTTTCAAACTATATGGTTTACTTATAGTATAGTTTCTAATTTGGCTGGAATGCATATTATAAGGACTCAAAAAATACCTTTTTTACAAAGTAATGCTCATATTGCAGTATATATATCTTCTATTGCATTACCATTCATAGGAATATTAATTCCTTTTACAAGATTTGGAGATATTTTGGGATTTGTTCCTTTAGCTATGGAATATATTGTGCTTATAATAACAGTTACTATTTTATATTGTATTATTGCAATGTTTGCTAAAAAAGTATATATTAAAAAATATGGAGAATGGATTTAAAAATAAAGGAGAAAAATATGAAGATTTTAATTGGAACAAAGAATCCTGGTAAAATTGCTGGAGCAAAAGAAGCTTTTTTACATTATTTTAAAGATGTAGAAGTTGAAGGTGTTGATGTTAGTTCAGATGTTTCAGATGAACCAGTAAATGATGAAGTTTATCAAGGAGCAAAAAATAGAGTTAATAATTTAATAAAATATGCAAAAGAAAATAATATTGAAGCTGAATATTTTTTAGGTGTAGAATCAGGAATATTTGATAAATTAGGTAATTGGTCAATTATTCAAATGGCGTGTATTAAAGATAAAAATGGAGTAGAGTCATGGGGAAATAGTAGCGGATTTCCTGTTCCTAAAAGATATGTAGATAGAATCATTAATGAAAACCTAGGTGTTGTAATGGATGAAATATTTAGTGCGAATCAAATTGGAAAAGGAAAAGGCGGAGTAGGAATGCTAACTAAAGGTGTGCTTACTAGAATTGATATGACACAACAGGCGCTAATTATGGCTTTAACAATGTTTATAAATGGTGATACTTGGAAGTAATTTCAATTGACATAAAATGGCAATAATGATATAATTATGTTGACTTTCTTATATAAAATTTTTTTAGTTTAAAGAAGAGGAGAAAATATTATGGCTTGGGTTAAAGAGAAAGAAACATGTCCTGTGTGTCACGGAGAAGGAACTATAGAAGACTCTGAGTATATTGACGGAGAATATCGAGGAACTGTAGATGTGCAATGTTATCGATGCAATGGAACTGGTGAAGTAGAGAAACAAACTTGGCTTGATCGTTCATTGGGAGGCGGAAGGATCTAAGTATTTTGAAAAGTAACCTATAAGAAAGTCAAATATAAAACCCGATTGTAAGTTTTCTTACTTTCGGGTTTCTCCTTTTATTTTTTATCATTATTATTACGTGGAATGTTATAAGTTATTGCACCTTCGTTTTCGAAAAAGAATTTTGCATCTGTTGAGTTATATTTGATAGGTCCATCATCATCTGACATTGTTGTATCAAATTTTGGCTTCCCAAGGATACTTCCTAAAATATCATTACCGCTATCTGAACTGTCTGTAGTAGCAGAATCATAATATTTAGAGAAGTTAAATTGTTTTGGATTATGTTTTTCTTTATATTTAGCTTCTAAGAAATCAAGTTTTCCTTTACCAACTAACATTTTACCTTTTAAGTCTCTAGTTTTATATATAATGGCTTTAAATTTTTGAGATTGTACTTTACCAGCTTTGAAGTTTAGTTTGTAAGCCCAACTGATATCTTTATATGTTTTTGAATATTCTGGTGCTGCAATTGGATTACCATTTTTATCTTTTCCACTAGTATCATAATCCATCTTAAATTGCCATTCACGTTTATCACCAAATTCTTTTTCCCACCATTCATTATCTTCAGGAGTATTATTACCAAATACGATTTTAGTAGTACAGTTAGCAAGTATTGTTTGTCTATAACTTTGACTATTAGTTAATTCTGAATTTGTTCCAAATTGTGATAAGTTTTGAGCAGAGATTATCAGACCAACACGATATTTTCTAAACAAAGTGAAGAAATCTTCGGTTGCTTTACATACATAAGGTGGAAATTCATCTATATATAAAAAGTGTGGTATTCTAGTTTTTTCGATTCCTGGTCTAGAGATAATAGAGTGTTGCATAAGTAATAATGTAAATAGTCCAAATGCTTTGTTAACAGCAGCACCTAAGTCACCACGTCTTGTACAGATAAGTGTTATTTCACCTTTTGCTAAGGCATTATCAAAATTTATGTTATTTGTTCTATTACATAAGATATTTCTAACTCCAGGGAAACGAAGAAGATTTTCAAGTTGAGAACTAGCTGCTTGAAGAGCTTTTCGAGTATCTTCAAATCCCATTGAATCTGCATAGAAATTATTTTTAAAATACGTTAATAATATATGATATTTTTCTGCTAATTCTGGAATAGCTTTCATTTTTTCACAGAATTTTTCTACTAAGTCAAAATTGTTAAGCATCATAAGTAAGTCTTCTAAGTTAGGTAATAATCCATTATGTGTTTTTGGATATATTTCTTTTAATAATAGTGATAGGTTTTCAATTGCTTGTGTTGTAATGTTTTGGAAGAAAGCTTGTTGTACTGTAACTTGATTTGTTTCATACATTCTTTTTAAAACTGCAGAAATAGCAATTGAAGTTTTAATCGGATCTTCAAAAACAAATGGATTTAATCCGATTGAAGACATATCATTTGGATCAACTATATTATAAGGCATAGAGTAGTTATCTAAAACTTCTCTTATATGACTTATTGATTCATAATCAGGTGCTACATAAGTTAAACCTAAAGTTTTGTATATATTATTTTTTCCTGATGTAGCATATATTAATTTTTTTAGGTATGTATTAAATATTTTTTCTTTTCCAGGTTTAATTTCTAGCATGTCAAGTGTGAAGTGTGCATTTAAATATTCATTAGAGAAAGGTTCTTTTATTGATGCAAGACCAGTTTTTAGAGCTGTGAAACCTAACTCTTTAGATGCTTCTTGAAAGAAAAATTTCTTTTCAATATCGCGAGCAATCATTGGCTCAAATGCCATTGTGGTTTTACCAGATCCAGATACACCACATATAAAAGTAGCTTCAAATCTTCTTGATTCTGGAGTTTTTATTGTAGTTCCTTTTTCACCATCTTTACATATAAACATTTCACAAGTATAAGGACCAGCTTGATCAGATTCAGGTTCTAAAGAAATTCCATTATAATCAGCTACTGAATCACGAATATCTTTTGTGTCTGCAAATCCTGTGTACATTTTTTTAAATACTGGCATTATAGTAACAATAGGTAGATACCAAGCTAATGCTGTGAATGCTGGTTTTATAACATCTAGAAATTCTCCAACTAATCCAGAATAATTTGGAAGAGAGAATAAGAATACCCATAAAAATTGATTTGCCCATTGTACTAACATTGATATTGCTATGATGTATAGTGATATATAGTAAAGAACAAATAATGAGAATTTTTTAGCATCATCTGTAGCAAATTTCGAACCTGCTCCAAACAAAAATGCAAATATAGGACAAAGTAATGCAAAAGTATATGCAAAAGGTCCCCAATATGAAACTGATATACCAGATAGTCCTAAAAATAACATTTCAACTATTCTATCTACACAAATGTATATTGTAAATAGAGTTAATATATACGTAAAGAATGTATTTCTATCGGTTTTCAGTATTTTTAAAAATTTATCTATATATTTCCAAATAAAATTACTAATTGATTTTAACAAAATGTTTCACCACTTTCACAAAAATTTACACCTTTATTATCCTACAAAAACGCTAAAAATACAATACTTTTTGTAAAAAAATGTGGCAAAATAAATAATAAAATCTACATATATAATATAAATTTAAAATACTTGAAGTAAAAGGGTAATATAAATATAATATAGATATTAGTTAAGAGAGGATTTTTTATGCAGAAAATCGAAGAAAAAAAGTATAGTAGAAAAAGTGAAACTTTTTTGCAGGGAATAATAATATTAATGTTTTCGCAGATTGTAATAAAGATAATGGGATTGGTGCAAACATTATATTTGACTAATAGAAAAGGATTTGGTGATAGAGGAAATGCTATATATATGGGAAGCTACCAAGTATATGCTTTACTTTTATCACTTTCATCTATAGGAATCCCAACAGCAATTTCAAAATTGATTTCAGAGAAAATCGCTGTTGGCGATAATAGTGCAGCTCATAAAATATTTAAGGTATCTGTATTAACTTTTGGAATATTAGGAATGATTGGAACGATTTTATTATTTTTTGGAGCAGAACTTATTTCAACTTATTGGATTGAAATTCCTGAGTCTAAAAATAGCTTAATGATTTTATCACCAGCAATATTTTTTGTTGCAATATCTTCAGTTTTTAGAGGATATTTTAATGGTATGCAACAGATGAGAGCAACTGCAAATTCACAGTCTTTAGAGCAGTTATTAAAAACAATTTTTACAATTGTATTAGTGGAGATTGCAGCTTTTTATACAATGAATAATACTATATATATGGCTGCAATGGCTACAGTTGCAACATGTATGTCTATATTATTTAGTTTTATTTATTTATATAAGTACTATATTAATGAAAGAAAAAATATTTCTGTAGTTAACATAGGAGAGAAAAGAAAATATTCTGTCCGAAGTATTATTAAAATGATATTATGGCTTTCAATACCAATATCTTTAACAGCAATTTTAACGTCAGTAATAAAATTAGTAGATTCATTTACAGTGGTGAGAATATTAAAGCCAATTTTAGGAGAAGAAATTGCTAAAGCAAAATATGGTATATTGAGTGCTAAAGCGGATATACTAGCAACATTACCACTTTCGTTGAATGTTGCATTTACAACAGCATTAGTTCCAGCAATTTCTGCTGCTCATGCAAAAGGAGATAATAAAACTATAAATAAAAGAATTTCACTTTCGTTATTATTGTGTTTAATTATAGGATTGCCATGTACAGTGCGGAATGTTTGTATATTCAAAAGAAATATTAATGCTTTTGTTTCCTTATGCTTCAGAGGGTGCTAATTTATTAGCAATATCATCACTAACAATAATATTTGCAATATTAACACAAACTATTAATAGTATTTTGCAAGGGTACGGAAATGCCAGAACTCCTGTGATTGCATTAGTTTTTGGAGTAATAGTTAAAATATTTGCTAATATATTCTTAATGCCTATAGAAGGAATATATGAAAATGGTGCAGCAATAGGAAGTGTATTATGCCATATTACTTCTTTTATATTTGTATATGTAGTTTTGCTCAAAACTACTGATTTTAAGTTTTCGATTTTACGATTATCAATAAGACCAATTTTAGCAACAATAATTATGATTTTTTCTTCATATGGTATTTATAAGTTATTAATTTCTGTAATTTCTATAAAAATTTCTACAATAATTGCAATTTTTGTTGCAGTTGTTATGTTTGGTTTTAGTGTTCTGTTTTTAAGAATATTTTCAAGAGAAGAGATACAGATGTTACCCAACGGCGACAAGGTTTACAAGACTTTGCAAAAAATCAAATTATGCGATTAAAAGTTCGTAAAAAATTTATCAAATAGTAATTATTTTAGGGAAAATTGTAAAAAAAATAAAAAAAAAGAAGGATTTTAAATTACTTTGGCGAATAAATATATTGTAGATTAAGAAATCTACATAAATACTAAAATCTATTAGGAGGTAAAAAGATGAACAAAGCTGAATTAATCGCAGCAGTAGCTGCACAAACAGGAGAAACAAAAAAAGGTGCTGAAGCAACAATTAACGCTTTTGTTAACACAGTTATGGAATCATTAGCAAAAGGAGACAAAGTTCAATTAGTTGGATTCGGTTCTTTTGAAGTAAGAAAAAGAGCAGCTAGAAAAGGAAGAAACCCACAAACTAAAGAAGAAATTAAAATACCTGCATCAAAAGCTCCAGTATTCAAAGCTGGTAAAGCATTAAAAGATTTAGTTAATAAAAAATAATCAGTTTAGTTTTAATAAAAAATAAATGATTATATGAATTCATATAAAGGCATAGTTTCTATGCCTTTTTTCTTTTGGAGTATAAAATAAAGATGGCGGTGTCTCAAACTTTGAGACACCGCCGGTGCAGTGCTTGCAATTACACTTTATGCGAAATCGCGGGTGTAGTTGCGAACCAGATAGGGGCGAATCGCCTGGTAAATCTTCTGCAGAAGCTCGGGGTCGCTGTCGCGAATCTCAATGTGGCCGTACTTGTGGAAGTCGGCAGACATAGATTTCTTGCCCCGTGCAATGCGCCTTTCTTCCTGCTTGTCGCGGAAGGTTGCATTGTAGAACAGGTGGCTTGCGCCGTGGATGAGCCCCATGACCGTGGTCAGGTCAGACTGATTAATCAAACCTTTGATCCGAAAAACAGTCTTTTTTTTGCACATATTAGTGCACCTCCTTAATGTATTGCTGAACACGTATGCGTTCAACTACTTCTATTATAACATTTTTAGGATGTTTTTTCAACTTTAATGGTTCGACACATATTACTAATAATCTTATGTTACAAAATATTTTGAAAAATAGCTAAAAATAGTTGAAAATATAATTAAAAGATGTTAAAATAGTGTATTATTGAATAAAGACTATGAAAAGGACAAGATAAATAAAGAATGTCTAACAGAGAGCTGATAGCTTTGGTGAAATATCAGTAAGAACTATTTATTTATTATCACCTTGGAGTTGTATATCTGAAATCTAAGTAAGATGTATCGTTTCATTTGCGTTAAAAATGTTAGAGTGAATTTTATAATATATAAAATTAATTTAGGTGGTAACGCGGAGCATTTCGTCCTATTTATGGATGAAATGCTTTTTTGTTATATAAAATTTAAATATAAGAAAGGAGTACAGAATTGGAAGAAATATTGAAAAGACTTGATGATTTAAAAATAAGTTATGAACTAGTTGAGCATGAGCCTGTGTATAATATGGAAGAAATGGATGCTTTGGGTGGAGAAATTTTTGAAGGTGCAGCTATTTGTAAAAATTTATTTTTAAGAGATCAAAAAGGAAAAAGGCATTTTCTAATTACAATGAAAGAAGAAAAACAAGCAAATCTTGCAGATATTGCAAAAGCGTGTCTTACGAGTAAATTAAGTTTTGCATCAGAAGAAAGATTAAAAAAATATCTAAATTTAATACCAGGTGCTGTTACTCCTCTTGGTGTTATAAATGATGAAACAAGGACTGTTGAAGTAATTTTAGATAAAGATTTATTTAAAGAAGAAAAAATTGGTGTTCATCCAGGAGTAAATACTGCAACAGTTATTATCACACCAAATGACTTAGAAAAATATATTAGAGAAAATGGAAATAAATTAAAAATATCTGTTTTATAAAAAATTTAGGAGGAAAGAAAAATGAGTGAAGAAAAATTTGATTATGGAACTACTCTTAATTTGCCAAAAACTGATTTTCAAATGAGAGCTGGTTTACCCGAAAAAGAACCTAAAATATTAGAAGAGGTTTTTGAAGGAAAAAAGATTTATGAAAAAATGTTAGAAAAGAATAAAGGACATGAACCTTTTGTATTACATGATGGACCACCTTATGCAAATGGTGAAATACATATAGGACATGCACTTAATAAAGTTTTAAAAGATACAATAGTTAGATATAAAAGTTTAAAAGGATATTGGACACCATTTATTCCAGGATATGATACACATGGTATGCCAACAGAAAAAAAGGCTATTCAATTGTTAGGATTAAATAGAGATGAAATACCAGTAACTAAATTTAGAGATACTTGTAAAAATTTTACTGCTGAATATAAAGATAAACAAACAGAAGGATTTAAAAGATTAGGTGTTTTAGGTGATTGGGAAAACCCTTATATAACATATCAACCACAAATGGAAGCAAAACAAGTTGGTGTTTTTGCTGATATGTATAAAAAAGGATATATATATAAAGGTTTAAAACCAGTTTATTGGTGTACTGATTGCGAAACAGCTTTAGCAGAAGCTGAAATAGAATATAAAAATGTTAATTCAAATACAGCATATGTTAAATTCCCAGTAAGAGATGCAAAAGGAAAATTTGAAGAAGAAAATACTTTTGTTGTTATATGGACTACTACACCTTGGACATTACCTGGAAATACAGGTATAACAATAGGATCAGAGTTTGATTATAGTTTTGTAAAAGTTGATGAAGAAATTTTAATAATGGCTACAGCTTTGGTCGAAGAAGTTATGAAAGTTGCTGGAATTACAGAATATACAATTGAAAAAGAGATGAAAGGTGCAGATTTAGAAGGAGTTATATGTAAACATCCATTTTTTGATAGAGATTCAAAAGTAGTTTTAGGAAGCCCTGATACAGTTGATGTAGTATTAGATAGTGGTACAGGAGCTGTACATACTGCACCAAGCTATGGTAAAGAAGATTATCTTTGTGGATTAAAAAATGATTTAGATATAATTGTTTGTGTTGATGGAAAAGGTCATCAAACAGAAGAAGCTGGACCATTTGCAGGAATGTTTTATGCTAAATCTGATAAAGAAATTATAAAATGGTTAGATGAAAATGGATTACTTTTAGCTTCACAAGAAGTTAATCACTCATATCCACATTGTTGGAGATGTAAACATCCAGTTATATTTAGAGCTACAAGTCAATGGTTTGCTTCTGTTGACGGATTTAGAAAAGAAACATTAGATGCTATAAAAACTGTTAAATGGTATCCTGCTTGGGGAGAAGAAAGAATTTCTAAAATGGTTGAAGATAGAAATGATTGGTGTATTTCTCGTCAACGTACATGGGGGGTCCCAATACCAGTATTTTATTGTGCAGACTGTGAAAAAGAATATATAACAGAAGATAGTTTAGAAAAAGTTCAAAATATTTTTAAAGAAAAAGGTTCAAATGTTTGGTTTGATTTATCTGAAAAAGAATTAATGCCAGAAGGTGCAAAATGTTCTTGTGGATGTACAGAATTTAAGAAAGAAACAGATATAATGGATGTTTGGTTTGATTCAGGATCAACTCATGAATCAGTTTTAGCTGAACGTGGATTACCAGAAGCTAACTTATATTTAGAAGGAAGTGATCAATATAGAGGATGGTTCCAATCATCACTACTTACATCTGTTGCTACAAAAGGAAAAGCACCATATAAAGAAGTTGTAACTCATGGATATACAATAGATGATCAAGGACGAAAAATGTCTAAGTCTATAGGAAACACAATAGCGCCTCAAGAAGTTATAAAAGAATCAGGTGCAGATGTATTAAGACTTTGGGTATTAGCTTCAGATTATAAATCAGATGTTGCCGTATCTAAGGGAATAATAAAACAAGTTACAGAAGTATATAGAAAAATACGTAATACAGCTAGATATATATTAGGAAATACTTATGATTTTCCAGTTAATCTGCCTGTAGATTATAAAGATTTATTAGAAATAGACAAATGGGCTTTACTAAAATTAAATAAGTTAATTAAAGATTGTACAGAAGCATATGACAAATATGAATTCCATAATGCTTATCAAGCAATAAATCAATTCTGTGTTGTAGATATGAGTACATTCTATTTAGATATAATAAAAGATAGATTATATACTTCAAAAGCGGATTCTTTAGAAAGAAGATCTGCACAAACAGCTATGTATGAAATACTAGATAGTTTAGTTAAAATATTGGCACCTATGACTTGTTTTACAGCAGAAGAAATATGGAATGCAATGCCACATAGAGAAAATGAAAATGTAGAAAGTGTAATGCTTACAGATTATCCTAAATATAAGCCAGAATATGAAAATAAAGAGTTAGAAGAAAGATGGAATAAAATTATAGCTTTAAAAGAAGAAGTTTCTAAAAAGTTAGAAGAAGCTAGAATGGAAAAAGTTATAGGTCATTCATTAAATGCAAAAGTTACTTTATATACAAATGATGATAAATATGATCAATTAGTTAAAGACGCAGAACTTTTAGCAACAGTATTTATTGTTTCAAAAGTAGAAGTTGAAAATAATAAAAGAGAAGACGATATGGAAATTGGTATAAAAGTTGAAGCTGCTGATGGAGAAAAATGTGAAAGATGCTGGATGTACTCTGATACAGTTGGAAGAAATCACACACATCCTACTCTATGTAAGAGATGTATTGACAATTTAGAATAAAAAGTGTATAAATATATTTGTAATTTTATGAAACATGTGTTAAAATTGTAATGCTAATTATAAATAGCAGAAAGTTTGGAGGAAATAATAATGGAAATGTTAATGAATATATTGTCAATTGTATATGTACTATGTTGTATAATTATAATTGTTATGGTTCTTTTACAAAAAAGTGAACAAGGTGGAGCTTCAGAAAGCATAATGGGTTCTTCTGGAAGTAATTTCTATGAAAAAAATAAAGGAAGAACTAGAGAAGGAAAATTAAAAAATTCTACAATATTCTTCTCTGTTGTATTTGTAATTTTAACTGTAGCACTTACAGTATTAAATATGGCGTAGTTTTAGTTAGTATGTTTTGGGGGCGATATATCTTTTTTATATCGCCCTTTTCGTTTATAATTGTGATAATATTCATCATTCTACGTTGTTACACTTCAAATTATATTCTTGCGGAGTACAGACGTACACCTCAGAATATAATTTTTGTGTGCCTAGTAGAATAATAAATCTTATCACAATTGGATATGTAAGTTAAACAGAATTAAATTTATTGATTCGAAGAAAGGAACTTATGGAAGATAAAGAAATAATTATTGGAAAATTTAATGCTCATGAAAAAGGGTTTGGTTTTGTTGAGCCTGAAGGTGAAGAAAAACAGCCTGATATTTTTATTCCGGCTAAAAGCATAAATGGAGCTTTGAATGAAGATGTTGTTGAAGTAGAGATTGTAGATAGAACTGGAAGAAGTAAAGAAGGAAAAATAGTTAAAATCGTAAGAAGAGGAAAAGATACTTTAGTTGGAACTTTTCAAAATTCTAAAAATTTTGGTTTTGTTGTTCCAGATGATAAAAGATTTGGAAGTGATATTTTTATTTCAAAAAAGCATTTTGGGAAAGCTAGAAATAATCATAAGGTAGTTGTTAAAATTACTAAGTATCCTGAAAATGGACGTAAAGCAGAAGGTGAAGTTATTGAAGTAATTGGAAATATAAATCAAGCTGGTGTTGATATGATGAGCATTATTAAAGAATATAAGTTGCCAGCTAGATTTCTAGAAGATGTTGTAGAAGAAGCAAAAGCTTTTGGTGATAAAATAGATGTTTCTGATATGAAAAACAGGGTTGATTTGCGTGAAAAAATAATTTTTACAATTGATGGAGAAGATGCAAAAGACTTAGATGATGCTATAATGATAGAAAAAACTGATGATGGAGAGCATTATATTTTAGATGTTCATATTGCTGATGTAAGTCACTATGTAAAAGATAGATCAAAACTTGATAGAGAAGCACGAATTAGAGGAACAAGTGTGTATATGCTTGATAGAGTTATTCCTATGCTTCCAAGAGAACTTTCTAATGGTTTATGTAGTTTAAATGCTGGTGAGGATAGATATACTTTATCAGTTCAGATGGAAATTGATAAAGAAGGAAATGTTGTTGCATCTGATATTTATAAAGGTGTTATTAGAGTTACAGAAAGAATGAGCTACAATGATGTACAAAAAATACTTGATGGTAGTGATGAAAAAGTTTTAAAGAAATATAATAAATATATAGACAAGTTTAAATTAATGGAAGAGTTGGCAGTTATATTAAAAGCAAAAAGAATGAAAAATGGATATTTAAATTTAGATATTCCAGAAAGTAAAATTGTTTTAGATAATATTACTGGAAAATGTATTGATGTAAAGCAATATGAGACTAATTTTTCAAATGAAATTATAGAACAATTTATGCTTACTGCTAATGAAACTGTTGCAGAAAGATTTTATTGGTTAGAAGTACCTTTTATTTATAGAGTTCATGAGGAACCAGATATTGATAAAATAAAAGAATTAAATAAGATGTTATTTAATTTTGGATATAAGATTCATATAAGTCAAGATAAGGTGTATCCTTCTAGTTTTTCAAAAATTTTAGAAGATGTAAAAGGTAAACCAGAAGAGAAAGTCGTTTCTAACTTAATTTTAAGAACATTAAAAGTAGCTAAATATGAAAGTGAAAATTTAGGACATTTTGGAATAGCAGGAAAATATTATTGTCATTTTACATCACCAATTAGAAGATATCCTGATTTATTTATTCATAGAGTTATATCAGAGTATTTTACAAGTAATGAAAAGCAAAAACAAAGATTTTTAGAGAAAGCACCTAAATATGCAAAAAATTCATCTGAAAGAGAAAAAGTTGCACAAAAAGCTGAAAGAGAAGCTGAAAGTATGAAAAAAGCTGAGTTTATGGAAGATAAAATTGGTAATGTATATGATGGAATAATATCATCTGTTACAGGTTTTGGAATTTTTGTAGAATTAGAAAATACAGTTGAAGGACTTATAAGATTTGAAAATTTAGGTGACGAATATTTTATATATAATGAAGCTAATAAGACATTAATAGGAGAAAAAACTAATATAGTATATAAATTAGGAGATAAAGTAAAAATAAAAGTTATTTCAGCTAGTAAAGATGCTAGAGAAATAGATTTTGCTATTGAAAAAGAAGATGAAGAAAAAAATTCTTAAAAAACTTTATATTTCAAAATTTTTATAATATAATATCAATGAATTATTTTAGAAAAAATATGTACTTTAAAATGTTAGAAAAAATTTTCTGACAAAGGAGGAATATATGGAAAATAAAAGTGGAAAAGTTTCAAGTGGTAAAGGAAGAAGAGTTGCAGATAGCAGTAAAAAAACTAGTTCTACAAATAGAACTAAAAAATCTACTGCTTCACAAACTGATAAAGTTCCTTATTATGGTAGAGGTGCAAAAAAGGCTACAAATACTTCTACTACATCAGAAGCAACTAAAATGTATAAATTTAGTGAAGAAGATTTAAAAAAAGCAAATAATGGAAGAGAAGAAAATAGAATACATAAAAACGGAATAAGTAAAAAAAGTAAGAAAAAATCAAAAAAGAAAACTAAAAGTTTAGCATGGAAAATTATACAAAAAATTATTATAGTTTTAGTTATTTTGGGAATTCTTGCTGGACTTATTGTTGGTGGAATATTAGCTGGAATCTTTTTAGGATTTTTTGGCGATGATTTTAAAATGACTAAAGAAGATTTAACTATTGGTTTTATCAATTCAGAACTTTATGATGCTGAGGGAAATTTCTTAGGTATGCTAAATGGTAATGAAAAAAGAAAATTAGTTAGTTTAGAAGAGATGCCTAAATATTTACCTAAAGCATATATTGCCATAGAAGATGAAAGATTTTATGATCATACAGGTGTTGATATAAAAAGAACAGGAGCTGCTACAGTTACATATTTATTACATAGAGGAAATTCTTCATTTGGTGGTAGTACAATTACACAACAGTTAGTTAAAAATATTACTGATGATAAAGAAGATTCAGCATTAAGAAAAGTAAAAGAAATGGCAAGAGCTATTCAAATAGAAAAAGAGATTTCTAAAGATAATATTTTAGAGTTATATTTAAATATTATTTTCATTGGAGGAAATAATATTAATGGTGTTGGATTAGGTGCAGAATATTATTTTAATAAAAATGTGGCAGATTTAACTATTGCTGAATCAGCATTTTTAGCAGGAATTAACCATACACCAAATTCTTATAATCCGTTTACAGGAACAGAAGCACAAATTCAATCAAGTAAAGAACGTGGAGCTAAAAGAACTAAAGTTGTATTAAATAAAATGAAAGAGCTTGGTTATATTAATCAAGATGAATTTAATACAGCTGTTGAAGAAGTAAACGCAGGATTACCATATCAGCAAGGTACTTTAGCTTCAGGAGTTGTATATAGTGACCATACAGAAGCAGCAATTGATGAAATTGTTGAGCAGCTTATGGAAGAAAAAGAAATGACAAGAGAAATGGCTGAAACTAAGGTATATGGTGGAGGTTATAAGATATATACTACACAAGTAGCTAGTGTTCAAAATACAATGGAAGCTGTAATGACAGATGATAAATTCATAATGTCAGGAAGAGAATACAAAGAAGATGGAACATTATTAAATGAACAATCTCAAGCAGCAATGGTAGTTATAGAACCATCTACTGGTGAAGTAGTAGGATGTGTTGGTAGACTAGGTCCTAAAAATTCAAATGGAGATTTAAATAGAGCAGTGCAAACACAAAGACAAGTTGGTTCAGCAATGAAACCATTAGCTGTTGTGGGTCCAGCTGTTCAAGAAGGATTAATTTCACCAGCATCAGTATATGAAGATAAGCAAACAACAGAGTTTACAGGTTCTGCATGGCCAAAGAATTATTATAATGGTTTCAAAGGAAAACAGACAGTAAGAGAGTGTATAGAAATTTCTGGAAATGTAATACCAGTAAGAATATTAAGAGATTTAGGAGTACCTACTTCAATCCAATATTTAGAGAAAATGGGACTAAAAGGTGTTACTGAATCTGCAGGATTATCATTAGCGCTTGGTTCAAAAGAATTTTCAGTATTACAAATGGCTGCAGCTTATGCAACTATAGCAAATGATGGAGAATATATTGAACCAACATTTTATAAAAGAGTAGTTGATTCAGAAGGAAATGAAGTTTTAAAACCAAAGCAAGAAAGAAATAGAGTATTTGGTGTTTCTGAAGATTATTTAATAAAAAGTATTGTAATGCAACCAGTTGTTGGAGCTAGTGGAACTGCTACATATTGTAAAGTACCAGGAATAGATACAGCTTGTAAAACTGGAACAACAGATTCTGATAATGATAGATGGCTTTGTGGATTTACACCTTATTATGCAGCTGCATGTTGGTATGGATATGATATAGGTGAACAAATTATATTTACAAAAGCAACACCATCAAACCCATCAGGAGGTATATGGGATGCTGTTATGACTCCTATACATCAAGGTTTAGCAAATAAAACTTTTGAAAAACCAAGTAATATAGTTTCAGCTACTATTTGTAAAGATTCAGGTTTATTACCTTCTGAAAGTTGCACAAATTTGGTTACAGATTTCTTTCTAGAAGGAAGAGTTCCAAAAGATCATTGTGGAACTCCAGATTCAAATATAGAATATGCTATATGTGAGGATTCAGGGTTAATAGCAATAGATGGGGCATGTCCAAGAGTTATTTACAAAAAATTTGCTACTGTGGAAGAAATTCCTCAAGGTGTGTGTGAAATTCATAAATTACCAGAAGCATCTCCAAGTCCATCAGAGTCGATTGAACCATCGCCATCAGTAACAGTTACTCCAAGTTTAAGTCCAAGTATAACTCCATCACCAACTAATACTACAACACCGTCGCCAACTAATACATCTACTTCAAGTCCATCTGTACCAGTAAGTCCAGACCCAACGCCACCAGAGCCACCATCTGGTACTGGACCAGAGAATCCTTAAAATTTTGAGAGGAGAATTTAATGGAATTAAAATTATATAATACTTTATCAAAACAAAAAGAAGTATTTAAACCAATTAATGATGATAAGGTAAGAATGTATTCTTGTGGACCAACTGTGTACTATTATGCACACATTGGAAATTTAAGAACATACTTATTTATGGATAATTTAAGAAGAGTTCTTAAATATAATGGTTATAATTTACTTCATGCTATGAATATTACAGATGTTGGCCATTTAGTGTCTGATGCTGATGAAGGCGAAGATAAAATGGCTGTAGCTGCAAAAAGAGAAAATAAAGACCCATATGAGATTGCTGAATTTTATACAAATAGATTTATGGAAGACTTGAAAAAATTAAATATAGGAAAACCAGAAATTATTTGTAAGGCAACAGAACATATAAAAGAAATGGAAGAGTATGTTTTACAAATTATAAAAAATGGATATACATATGAAACAGAAAATACAATATATTTCGATACATCAAAATTAGATAAATATGGATTATTATCTAATATAAAAGTAGAAGAACAAAAAGCTGGAGCTAGAGTAGATTTTGATAAGGAAAAGAAGAATGTTACAGATTTTGCTTTATGGATTAAAGCTCCTGAAAATCATATTATGAAATGGGATACATTTTGGGGAAAATGCTATCCAGGATGGCATATCGAATGTTCAGCTATGGGAAGAAAATATTTAGGTGATCATTTTGATATTCATACTGGTGGAATTGATCATATTCCTATTCATCACGAAAATGAGATTGCACAAAGTAAAGGTTGCACAGGAAAAATTCCTGCAACTTTTTGGATGCATTCTGAATTTTTACTTATTGATGGTGGAAAAATGTCAAAGAGTTTAAATAATGTTTATACAATTAGTGATTTAGAAGCTAAAGGTTTTTCTGCTATGGATTATAGAATGTTTAACTTTACATCTCATTATAGAAATAAGTTAAATTTCACATGGGATTCATTAGAGTCAGCAAAAATTGCACTAAATAGATTAAAAGAAGGATATCAAAAACACGAAGAAGGAACAAAACAAGTTTCTAATGAAAAAATAGAAGAGTATAAAAATAAATTTAACGAAGCAATTAATGATGATTTAAATATGCCTCTTGCTATGAGTGTAGTATGGGAAGTTATTAAAGAAAACGATAAATCTAAACAATATGCAGAACTTTTAAGAAAATTTGATGAAGTTTTAGGTTTAAAGATTGATGAAAAAAATGAAATAGATTTACCAGAAGAAGTTAAAGAACTTGTAGAAGAGAGAAAATTAGCTCGAGAAAATAAGGATTGGGCAAAATCCGATGAATTAAGAGATAGAATAGTTCAAATGGGATATTTTGTTAAAGATACTAAGAATGGAATGGAGATAACTAAATAGGAAGGAAAATATAAAATGAGGTTTGTAACTAAAGAAACAGAAAATGAATATACAGAATTTTTAGAAAAACATGATCGTTGTAATTTTCAACAATCTCTTGAATGGGGAAAAGTAAAAACTGCTTGGATTAAAGAAGTTGTTTTAGCAGAAGATGAGAATGGAAAAATTATTGGTTCAATATGTGTGTTAATTAGAAAAGTACCTATTTTCGGAAACATGATGTATTCATCTCGTGGACCTGTTTGCGATATTCATGATAAAAAAGTATTAGATCAACTTACTGAAGGTGTAAAAGAGTTAGCAAAAAAATATAAGGCTTTTGTTTTTAGAATGGAGCCAGATATAAAAAAAGATGATGGTGAATTTAGAAAAATTGTAGAAGAAATAGGATATAAAGTAAAAGATGATGCTAAAGATTTTAAAGATGAAATACAACCTCGCTTTGTATTTAGACTAGATATAAAAGATAAAACAGAAGATGAGATATTAGCAGGCTTTCACCAAAAAACTAGATATAATATTCGTTTAGCTACTAAAAAAGGTGTTGTAGTTAAAGAAGGTACTAAAGAAGATTTAAAAGATTTTCATAAAATAATGGTGGAAACTGGTAGTAGAGATGGTTTTATAATAAGACCACTAGAATATTTTGAAAAGATGTATGATGAGCTAGCACCTAAACATATGAAGCTTTTGATGGCATACTATGAGGATAAGCCAATTTCAGGTATAATTCCAATAATGTATGGAAATAAGACTTGGTATTTATATGGCGCTAGTAGTAATAGTCATAGAAATTTAATGCCAAATTATTTACTTCAATGGGAAATGATTAAACAAGCTATTGCAAATAAACATGATATGTATGATTTTAGAGGTGTATCAGGAGTAGTTGATGAATCACACCCTCAATACGGATTATACAGATTTAAAAAAGGATTTGGAGCTGAATTTACTGAATTTATAGGTGAAGTATACTTGCCTTTTAAACCATTAGTTTATAAAACATATAAATTTGCTGAAAAAACGTTTAGAACATTAAGAGATTGGAAAAGAAGAATTAATGAAGGTAAAAAGTAAAGGAGCTTTTAAAGGTGAAAGTATTAGAAATAAATTCTAAAGATTTAGACTCTAATGTTACTAAAATAAAACAAAGAGCAGGTGAATCGAAAATAATAGCTGTTCTTAAAGGTAATGCATATGGACTGGGATTTGAAGAGTTTGCTAAATTCATGAAAGCTAGAGGTATTACTGATTTTGCCGTATCATCAGTTAGTGAAGCACTTTTTCTTAGTAGATTGAAGTTAGATGTTGCAATTTTATGTATGGAAGCTACTTCTATAAAAAAAGATTTAGAAATAATGCTTGAAAATAATATTGTAATGACAATTGGAACACCAGAAAGTGCTAAATTTTTAAATGAAATGGCTAAAAGAAAAAATATGAAGGCACATGTTCATTTAAAAGTAGATACAGGATTTTCTAGATATGGTTTTTGGTATACTGAAAAAGAAAAAATTTTGGATACAATAAAAAATAATACTTCTTTATATTTTGATGGAGTTTTTTCACATTTTTCTTGTGCATATTTTAAAAATAAAGATTATACTAAAGTGCAATTTGAAAGATTTATGGAAGTAAAAGAATATTTAGAAGAAAATGATGTGAAAATTCCTTTATATCATATAGCAAATTCATCAGCTTTTTTGAAATATCCTGAAATGTATTTAGATGCAGTAAGATTAGGTTCAGCTTTTTTGGGTAGAATATCTGTAAATAATACTATTGGGTTAAAAAGAATTGGTATGTTAAAATCACATGTAGTTGAATTAAAGAATGTTAAAAAAGGAATGCCAATAGGCTATTCAAATTCTGAAGTGGCTAAAAAAGATATGAAAATAGCAATTATTCCAGTAGGTTATGCTGATGGATATAATGTAGAAATTGGAAATGATACCTTTAAATTTATGGATAGACTTAGGATATTTAAGAATGCTTTTTCAAATTTGTTTAAGAATGATAGATTATATGTGCAAATTAAAGATACGAAATATAATGTAATTGGTAGAGTAGGAATGAATCATATATCTGTTGATGTTACAGATAGTAATGTAAATGTAGAAGATGTTGTAGCAATAGAGATAAGTCCTATATTAGTTAATAGTAATATAAGAAGGGAATATATATAATGGAAAAAGCAAAAAAAATTAATTTTTTTAAAAGATTAAAAATGGCAATTTTTCAACTTGAAAATTATATAGAATTTATTAATGAAAGATTATATAAAGCAATTGGATTTTGTATAAAAATGACGATGATATGTGCTATTGTAATAGTTATTTCTAATATTGTATTTATATATAATAAATATGGTTCTCCAGCAAAATATGTAGATAATATGGTTCCAGAATTTACTTATGAAAAAAGTGAATTAGTTATAAACGAAGAAGATGCAAAATCTTCTGATGAAAAGAAATTTATGACGAGTATGATAAAAAAATTAAAACCAAGTTTAGTTACTATTTTAGGAGATACTTCATATAGCAAAGCTCAGATGATTACAGATATAAATACAAATGAGAGACAAGTTGTAATAGTTGCAGCTATAGCCGTATTTTTAGAGTCTTTATTTGAAATATTTGTATTTTGGTTAACAGTAGCAATTATGACATCAATTATAGGATGGCTAGTATTAATTTTTTCTAGATTGAAGATGAGATATTCTAAGTTATTTGCACTTTCAATTTATGCATCTACATTGACTACTATTATTTCAGTTATATATATATTACTAAATTCTTTTTTTGGAGTATATATAGAAGTGTTTGATTATTTATCAATGCTTATAGCGTATATATATATTACTGCAGTTATATATATGATAAAATCAGATTTAATTAAACAACAAGTTGAATTAATTAGAATTGCAACAGTACAAGCAAAAGTAAAAGAACAATTAAAAGAAGAAGATAATAAAGATACAGAAGAAAAAGATAATAAAGACAAAGAAAAAAAGGAAAAAGAAAAGAAAAGCGATGATGAAGTTTTAAATGATGAACCTGATGGCTCAGAAATATAGATGGATGAAAGGATAGAAAAATGAGTAAGCAAAATAATAAAAAGAAAAAAGATGATAAAGTCATATTAATAGTATCAATTATTCTTATTATAGCAATTGCTATATTTGGTATTTTCTTTATCAAAGGTCAAAAAGATAAAGAAAAGGAAATTACTTATGATAAGTTATATCAAGATATTATAGCAAAAAAAGTTGAAAAAATAGAAATGACAATAGGTGGTTCATCAGTAACTGTAAAGTATATAGGTGAAGATGAAGAAAAAACAACACATGTTAATTCACTTCAACCATTTATGGAATTTGTAAATAGTCAATTGTTAGAGAATCCAGAAATGAAGGTTGATTTAAAAACTCCAAATCAATTTCTAGCTTTTTTTGAAAATATATTAAGCTTTTTACCAACGATTCTTTTAGTTGTTTTAATGTTTATGATTTTTCAGATGCAAGGTCTTGGTGAAAAAGGTAAAGTATATGGAGAAAATGAAGATAATAGTACAAATGTTAAATTTGCTGATGTTGCAGGTTTAGATGAAGAAAAAAATGAGCTTATCGAAATAGTTGATTTTTTAAAAAATCCTAAGAAATTTCAAAATATGGGAGCTAAAATTCCTAAAGGTATTTTATTATACGGAAAACCAGGTACAGGAAAAACTTTAATAGCTAAAGCTATTGCAGGAGAAGCTAATGTTCCATTTATTTCAATGAGTGGATCTGAGTTTATTGAAATGTTTGCAGGTTTAGGAGCGTCAAGAGTTAGAAAATTATTTGAAAAAGCTAAAAAAATAGCTCCATGTATTGTTTTTATAGATGAAATAGATGCAATAGGTTCTAGAAGAACAAGTAATAGTGGTGCAGAGTCTGAAAATAATCAGACATTAAACCAATTATTAGTTGAGATGGATGGATTTGAGAGTAGTGAAACAATTATTGTTTTAGCTGCTACTAACCGACCAGAAATGCTTGATAAAGCGTTGTTAAGACCAGGTAGATTTGATAGACAAGTTACAATTCCTGCTCCAGACTTATTAGGAAGAGAAGAAATTTTAAAACTTTATACTAAAGATAAAAAGATTTCAAAAGATATAGATTTAAAAGAGCTTGCTGGAGATACAGCTGGATTTACAGGTGCAGAGCTTTCAAATTTATTAAATGAAGCTGCTATTATTGCTACAAGAAATAATCACAAAGTTATAGAAAAAGAAGATATAGAAACTGCTGTAAAGAAAATAACTGTTGGACTAGAAAAACATAATAGGGTTGTGTCTGAAAAAGATAAAAAACTTACAGCGTATCATGAAGCAGGACATGCTGTTGTTAGTAAATTTTTAGAAACACAGGATAATGTTAAAGAAATTTCAATTATTCCTAGAGGTTTAACCGGTGGTTATACAATGTATAAAACTAATGAGGACAAATATTATGTTTCTAAAACAGAGCTAGAAGAAAAAATGATTGCACTATTAGGTGGTAGAGCTGCTGAGAAGATTGCTTTAAATGATATATCTACGGGAGCAAGTAATGACATAGAAGTTGCAACAGGAATTGCAAGAGATATGATTACTGTATATGGTATGAGTAATTCACTTGGACCAATTTCTTTAAAAGTTGATGAACCTTATGAATTACAAATATTTGGTGAAGATATTACAGATGAAGTTGGAAATCAAGTAAAAGAATTAGTGGATGTTGCATATGTTAATGCTCAAAAAATTCTTATAGATCATATTGAAATTTTACACAAAGTAGCACATGAACTATTAGAAAAAGAAACAATTTCAGAACAAGAATTTGATAGTTTTTTTGTAGAATAAGTAATACAAAAGAGGTAAAATATGAATAAAAAAGATAAAAAGAAATCTACTAGAGGAACAATTATATTAATTGTTATTATTGCTATTTGCATTATAGTTGGAGTAAAAATAATTATACATGATTTTATAAAAATGAATAAAGCAGCTAAATATAGCGATAAAATTTTAAAAATTTATTTGAATTCAAGTAGCAAATAGCGGAGGTATAGATGAGTAGAAGAAAAAGTTCTAAACAATTGAAAAATATGATAATTGCAATGATAGTATTAATTGTTTTAATATTAATAGCTTTTTTGGTGTTTATATTTAATGTAGATGTTAATAAAAATGGTTCAGGACTTAAAGATTTTGTATCATCAAATAAAAATAATAAAGAAGAAGCTGTTATTGATGGTGTAATTGCACCAGACGAACTAGTAGGTGCTGAATATGAGTCTGTTTCATATGATAGAGAAAATACTTTTGAAGTAGTAACAATAAATGAAAAAGTTTATTTTAATGTTTTAGATGAAGAAAGATTTAATAGTAAATATTCAAATTCAAAATTAGAAGAGAATTCTAAAAAAGAAGTTGCTACACATGATTATAAAGTTAATGAAGTATATGTACAGATATGTGCTGGAAGAGAATATTTATTAGTTACTATGGAAGATGGAAATATAGGAATTATGGATATTGAAGAGGCTGTAAATGAAAATGTGTTTAGAATAAAAAAAGAGCTAATAACTTTAAATAAACCAGTTTCAAGAATATATTCAACATATAGAACTTTTAATGATGAGGTTCAAGAGTCAACAGTTTTAGTTTCATCAAATGGTCAGATGTATGATTTACAAAAATTTGTCGAATAAAAATGTTCGAAAAGGCTTGCAATTATTGAATAAACAATGTATAATATGTAAAGCAAAATAAGTTACAGAAGAGTGGAAACAAATTCCACTCTTTTGTATTATAAAGATTTGGAGGAAAAATTGGCTGAAAAAAATATAGAACAAAAAGTATATGAATTAATAGAAAAAACGATTATTGAACTTGGATATGAATTATATGATGTTGAATATATTAAAGAAGGAAAAGAATATCATTTATGCATTTATATAGATAAAAAAGATAGCATCGATATTAATGATTGTGAAAAAGTAAATAACCAAATAGAGCCAATTTTAGATGAAGCAGATTTAATAAAAGAGCAATACTTTTTAGAAGTTTCATCATCTGGTTTAGAAAAGAAACTTAGAAAATTAGAACATTATAAAAAACAGATTGGAAATAAAATTGAAGTTAAACTATTTGCTAAAATTGAAAATAAAAAAGTTATTGAAGGAATATTAAAAATAGTTGAAGAGAATAGCATAACAGTTGAAGAAAATAATCAAGAAATTAAAATTAGTCTAGACCAAATTGCAAGTAGCAAAACAATATATGAATGGAATGATTAAGTTTGATGTATATAGAAGAAAGGAATGTGATAGGAAAATGAAAGCAATTGATATGAAAGAATTAATTATTGCTATGAAAGAATTAGAAGATGAAAGAGGTATAAAAAAGGAATATCTTATAGAATCTTTAGAAATGGCGTTAGTTACAGCATATAAAAAGAACTTTGATTCAGCAGATAATGTTAAGGTAGTTATAGATAGAGAAACAGGAGAAACTCATGTTTATTCTAGTAAAACAGTTGTAGAAGCAGCTAAAGATGAATGCTTTGAAATTTCATTACAAGATGCTAAAAAGAAAAGCAAAAAATATGAAATTGGTGATATTGTAGATGTTGAAATTGTTCCAAAAAATTTCGGAAGAATAGCAGCTCAAACAGCAAAACAAGTTGTTGTACAAAAAATTAGAGAAGCTGAAAGAGAAATAATATATACAGAATTTAATGATAAAAAAGGTGAAATCGTTACAGGAATTATTCAAAAAAATGATGGAAATACAATTGTACTAGATTTAGGAAAACTAGAAGGAGTTATGCCATTAAAAGAACAAATTCCTACTGAAACTTATAATGTTAATGATAAAATTAGAGGATATGTTTTAGAAGTTGAAAAAGGAATAAAAGGAAATCCACAAGTAATTGTTTCTAGAAGTCATCCAGATTTTGTTAGAAGATTATTTGAATTTGAAATTCCTGAAATATATGAAGGCTTAATAGAAATTAAAAATATATCAAGAGACGCTGGTTCAAGAAGTAAAGTTGCTGTTTATTCAACTAACGAAAATATTGATCCTGTTGGTTCTTGTGTTGGACAAAAAGGTGTAAGAATTCAAAATATTATAAATGAGTTACATGGTGAAAAAATAGATGTTATTGAATGGGATGAAGATCCAGCAGTATTTATAGCTGCAGCTTTACTTCCAGCTCAAGTTTTAGCTGTTGATATTAAAGAAGAAGAAAAATTTGCACAAGTAATTGTTCCAGATGACCAATTGTCATTAGCTATAGGAAAATCTGGACAAAATGCTAGACTAGCAGCAAGATTAACAAATTGGAAAGTTGATATCAAGAGTGAATCACAATTTAGAAAAATGTTAGAAGAAGCTCAAAACCAAGCAGAGGAAACAGTGGAAGAAGTAGCTGAAGAAGTAGAAAACGAAGAAGAATAAGGAGTGAAATTCTTTGAAAAAGATACCTGAAAGAACCTGTACAGGTTGTGGAATATCAAAACCTAAAAATGAATTATTAAGAATAGTTAAAGATAAAGAAAATAATATTACTATAGATTTAACAGGTAAAAAAAATGGTAGAGGTGCATATATATGTACTGATGAAAACTGTTTAAAGAAATTAATTAAGTCTAATAGATTATCAAAAGTATTTGAATGTAGTATTAGTGAAGAATTTTATGAAGATTTGAGGGATGTAATTGCAAAATTACCAAAACAAGGTTAATGGATTGCTTGGTTTAGCATCAAGAGCAGGCAAAATTATTTGCGGTTCAGATGCTGTTAAAGAAGCAATTTTAAGAAAGAAAGTTTATATAGTTATTCTGGCCGAAGATTCGTCTTTAAATACTAGAGAAAAATTTTTAAAACTTTCTGAAGAAAATAAAATAAAAGTTTTCATTTATGGAAAGATTGATGAAAACAGTAAAATAATTGGAAAGAAAAATAAAGCTGTAATTGCTTTAAAAGATAAAAACTTTTCAGAGGCAATTTGCCGGAATAATTAGTGGGGGTGATACTATTGGACAAAATTAAAGTACATGAATTAGCAAAAAAAATGAATGTAAATAGTAAAGAAGTGATAGAAAAAGCAGAGGAACTTGGAATTAAAGTAAAAAGCCATTTAAGTACTATCACGAATGAGGAGGCGGAAAAAATTACAAAATCAATGGGGAAAGAAGAAAAGAAAAAGAATGAACCAAAAAAAGAAATAGTGTCAGATCAACCTGTTATTATGAGAAGAACAGTTATTATTAATGAGGAAGAAGAAAAAAAGGTTGAACCAAAAGTTAAAACTAAAAAGAACGAAGTTGGTTTTATAGAAAAAAATAGAAACAAAGACTATAACATAGTATATAGAAATAAACAAGCTAAACCAATGTCTGTTGCTGAATTATTTGGAATTCCTTCAAAAGAAGAACCAAAGCAAGAAGAAATTAAAGAAGAAGTGAAAGTAGAACAAAAAGAGGAAGTGAAAATAGAACCAGAAGTTAAGGAAGAAAATAATATTAAATCAGAAAATGTTGTTATAGAAAAGAAAACAGAAAGAAATCAACAGACTAATAGACCACCAAGAAACAATAATTTTAACAGAAATAATGATGGTGGATTTAATAGAAACAACAACTATAATAGAAATAACAATGAAGGATTTAATAGAAATAATTCTAATCGAAACAATAATAATTGGTCTAATAATAGAAATAACTTTAACAATCAAAACAATAATGGTGGATTTAATAGAAACAATAATTATAATAGAAATAATAACAATGGGTATAATAATAACAGAAAACTAGATGAAAAAGGTATAGACAAGAAGATTAATAATATTATGGCTGTCGATATAGTTGAAAAAGAGAATGTTATAGAATATTCAAACAGAGCTATAGATAAACAAAAAAGCAATCGTCAATTTGAAGAACAAAAAACTAAAAAACAAGCTAAGAAAAAAGGTAGAAATGAAGAATTTAGTTCTGGAAAATTAAGAAGCTTAAAACAAGAAAGTAAATTATCAAACGTAGATATGCTTGATTACTATGATTTAAGCACTCAAAGAGGTAGAAGAAGCGAGAAAAAGGGTAAACAAGAAAATAGAAATAAGCAAAAAATATTTAAATTGACAGAAATAACAATTCCATCAGTTATAACAGTTAAAGATTTAGCTACAGAAATGAAAATTACTAGTGGAGACTTAATTACAAAACTTTTAAATTTAGGTGTAATGGCCACAATAAATAAAGAAATAGATTTTGATATTGCTTATTTAGCTGCATCTGAATTCGGAATTACAGCTAAAAAGAAAGACATTAAGACAGATGAAGAGATTTTATTTGATGATAGTGAAGATAGAGAAGAAGATTTAATAAGCAGACCACCAGTTGTAGTTGTTATGGGACACGTTGATCATGGAAAAACTTCATTACTAGATGCAATAAGAAAAACTAATGTTATTGAAGGTGAAGCTGGAGGAATTACACAACATATTGGTGCATATAAAGTAAATATTAATAATAGAGAAATTACATTTTTAGATACACCAGGGCATGAAGCTTTTACTAGTATGAGAGCTAGAGGTGCTCAAATTACTGATATTGCAATACTTGTTGTTGCAGCAAATGATGGAGTTATGCCACAAACTGTTGAAGCTATAAACCATGCTAAAGCTGCTGAAATACCAATTATAGTTGCAGTAAATAAAATGGATTTACCTGGAGCAAATGTTGAAAAAATAAAAGAAGAATTAACAGAACATGAATTAGTTCCTGAAGAATGGGGAGGAGAAACAATATTTGTTCCTATCTCTGCTAAAAAAGGTGAAGGAATTGATACATTATTAGAAATGGTTTTATTACAAGCAGATATGCTTGAATTAAAAGTAAATCCTAAAAAGCAATCAAAAGGTGTTGTTATTGAAGCTAAACTTGATAAAGCTAGAGGACCAGTTACAACAATGCTTGTACAAAGAGGGCAATTAGATATAGGAGATACTATCATAGTAGGTTCATCTATAGGTAGAATTAGAACTATGACAAATGATAAAGGTAAAAAAGTAAAATTTGCTGGACCTTCTACACCAGTGGAAATTACAGGTTTAGCTACTGTTCCAAATGCAGGTGATACTTTCTATGAAGTTAAAGATGAAAAAACAGCTAAACATTTAATAGAGAAGAGAAAAACTCAAGAAAGAGAAAAAGGATTAAATGAATCTTCAATGGTTACATTAGATGATTTATTTAGTAAGATTGAACAAGGTAAATTAAAACAATTAAATTTAATAGTAAAAGCAGATGTTCAAGGTTCTGTTGAAGCTGTAAAACAATCTTTAGAAAAATTATCAAATGAGGAAGTTAGAGTAAAAGTTATTCACTGTGCTGCTGGGGGAATTACAGAATCAGATGTAACTTTAGCTAAAGTTTCAAATGCGATTATTATAGGATTTAATGTTAGACCAGAACCGATTGCTAAAATGGAAGCTGAAAAAGAAGGCGTAGAAATAAAACAATATTCAGTAATATATAATGCTATAGAAGATGTTGAAGCTGCTATGAAAGGTATGCTTGATCCAGAATTTAAAGAGGTTGTTATCGGTAATGCTGAGGTTAGACAAGTGTTTAAAGTTTCAAATGTTGGAACAATTGCAGGATGCTATGTTACTGATGGTAAAATTGCTAGAAATTCTGTAGTTAGAGTTATTAGAGATAATGTTGTTCTTCATGAAGGTAAACTTCTTTCATTAAAGAGATTTAAAGATGATGTTAAAGAAGTTGCGTATGGATATGAGTGTGGTGTTCAAGTTGAGGAGTATAATGATATTCAAGAAGGCGATATTATTGAAGCGCACATTATGGAAGAAATCAAACGCTAGATTGATTGTAAGCGTTGAAAAAATATTACTCATTTTGCGTTGTTACAAAGATAATTAAATTACTGCGACGTACAATCGTACGCCTCGTAATGTTAATTATCTTTGTGCCTAGCAAAATGGGCAATCTTTTTCCAACCTGATGACATAGAAGAGAGGAATGTATAAATTTTTTAAAAGCTGCTGACGGAAGGTTGAAAAAGAAAATAATAAATAAAAAAGTAGGAGGTGGTATTATGCCTAAAAATAGTAATAGAATGAATAAAGTTGATGAAGAATTAAAAAGGGAGATTGGTATAGTTATTTCTCAAGAATTGAAGGATCCTCAAATTACAGGATTGATTAGTGTAACTAAGGTTGATACTACTCCTGATTTAAGATTTGCTAGAGTATATGTTAGTATGATAAATGCTAAAAGTAATAAGGGAAATTTAGCAAGATTAAAAAAATGTTCTGGTTTTATTAGAACAATGATTGCTAAGAGAGTTAATCTTAGAATAACTCCTGAATTAGTGTTTTTATTTGATGAATCTATAGAATATGGTTCTAGAATAGATGCTATTTTAGAAAGTATAACAAAAGATATGAAAAAAGATTAAAGAGAGGATTAATATATGACTTTAGATGATATAAAAAGTGCGATTGATAATTCGAATAGTATAGTTATTTTTGCGCATGAGAATCCTGATGGTGATGCTATAGGAAGTAGTTTAGCTTTTTATATAGCATTAAAAAATATTGGAAAAAATGTTGAAGTAATTGTACCTAATTTTCCAGATACATATAAATTTTTACCATGTTCAAATGAAGCTAAATTAGAGACTAGTTTAGATAAATATGATTTGGCAATAGCTTTAGATTGTGGAGATATAAAAAGATTAGATGATCCTAAAAATGTTTTTGAAAAATGCGAAACTAGAGTTAATATTGATCATCATACTTCTAATGGAATGTTTGGAGATTTAAATTTTGTAAATCCTGTTTCACCTGCTTGTGCACAAATAATTACAACTATGTTTAAATATTTTAAATATGATATTACTATAGATGTTGCAACATGCTTAATTGCAGGAATTATAACTGATACAGGTGGTTTTAGATATGAAGGTGTAACATCAGAAACTTTTGAAATAGCTTCTGAATTTTTAAGCATGGGTGTTAAAATTTCAAAGATATATAAAGAATCTTTAAGTAATATTTCAAAAGGAAAGTTTGAGGCTAGAAAGCTTACAGCAGATAGACTTGAATTCCTTGAAGATAGTAAAATAGCATATACGTATATGACGAAAAAAGATATGGATAGTTTGGGTATTAATAAAAATGATTTAGAAGGAATTGTTGAAAACGGAAGAGATATCCAAGGTGTGGAGATTTCTATATTTCTATATGAAATAGAGAAAGGCTTTAAAGCATCACTTCGTTCAAATAATTATGTAAATGTTTCTGATATTTGCTTATTATTTAATGGAGGAGGACATATAAAAGCTGCTGGATGTACTTTACCATATTCATTAGAGGAGTCTAAAGAAAGAATTCTTATTCAATCTAAGAGATTTTTAAAATAAAATAAAGCGACATTAGTATAATGTCGTTTTTTTAACAAATATACTAAAGGAGAATTTATGAAAAGTTATTTAATAAAAGATACTACCAAAGAAGAAAGAGCTGAAATGGTAAAAAAAGCTCTATTTGTAACTTCTGCAGGTGACTCACTTCCATCAGATGAGGCAATAAAAATAATGAAACAATACATAGATGGTGAAAAAGAATTAGAAGAAGTACAAAATGAAATTATCAATAGAAAGGTTAATAAATAGTATGGATATGCCAATAAGTGAAAGAATAGTGGATTCAAAAAAGGATCCATATTTATGGATAAAAGAACGTTATAATTCTCAAACTGGGGAATATGAATATTATGATGAAGTTCTTAAAAATCTATTTGGAATAGAAGATCCAGAAGAATTAAAAATAAAAGAAGCTGAAGTATGTATGGCAAAATTAATTAATATAGAATCTGTATTTTCAACTAAATTCGATAAAGATTACTTTAAAGCTATACATAGACATATTTTTGAAAATGTTTTTGATTGGGCTGGGCAATATAGAACAGTGCCAATGATAAAAATAGAAGAAGTAGAAATTCCAGGACAAAGTTTAATATATCCTCCAGCTGAGGAAATAGATAGACTTTTAGATAAAAAAATATCTGATTTAAATAATGTAGATTGGACAAAATTTAAAAATAGACAAGATTTAGCTTTGGAATTTGCTCGAAAAATAGCGGCAATTTGGAAGGTTCATCCTTTTAGAGATGGCAATACAAGAACAACACTTTGTTATGCTGATATGTATGCAAGAATTAAAGGATTTCCTTTTGATATGGGAATGTTGGTTCAGAATTTATATAGACCAACAGATGATAAAGGACGAGCTGTAGGATATTCGATTAGAGATAAATTTATGACAGCTTCTATAGATTATGGTTATGAAAATCCTGAATATCTTGCTCAAGCATTTGATCATGCTATTGTAAAAGGAAAATTGCCATGTTTAAGAGTAGAAAAAGATGGAGAGGATAGATAGCCATAAAATATGGATGGAATTATTTTAATTAATAAGGAAAAAGGAATTACTTCTTTTGGTGTTGTATCAAAAGTAAGAAAGATTTTTAATATAAAAAAAGTTGGACATTGTGGAACTTTAGATCCAGAAGCAACGGGGGTTTTACCAATAATGATAGGACAAGCTACTAAAATTTCTAAATATTTAGTAGAACATGATAAAGAGTATATAGCTACATTAAAATTAGGTATTAAGACTGATTCTGCTGATGGAGAAGGGAATATTATAGAAGAATCTAAATTTGAATTGAATCAAAATAAAGAGAAATTTTATATCTCAAAAATAAATGAATTGCTTGGAAAGAGCAAACAAGTTCCTCCAATGTATTCTGCAATTAAAGTAAATGGAAAAAAGCTATATGAATATGCACGAGAAGGAAAAGAAGTAGTAAGAGAAGCACGAGAAATAGAGATATATGATATAGAAATAATAAAATTTGATTATGAAAAAAATGAAATAAAATTTAAGGTACAATGTTCTAAAGGTACATATATAAGAACATTATGTGAAAGTATTGCTGAAAAAATAGGTACTATAGGATATATGAAAGAATTAATACGAACAAAGTTAGATACGTTTTCTATAGACCAAAGTATTATAATTACTGAATTAGAGCAAAGTGAGGATAAATTAAAATATATTATTAGTATTGAGAAATTGTTTGAAAAATGTTCGGAAATTAAATTAGATGATAGAAAAAAAGAATTGTTTTTAAATGGTGTAAATCTTACTTTTAATGTAGAAGATGGTGTATATAAAGTATATAATAACGAACAATTTTTAGGACTAGGAATAGTGAAAAAATGTTTGCTTAAAAGAGATGTTGTTATATAGCATATTTGATGACATCTTGATTTTTATATATTTATGTAAGTGTTGAAATATAAAGAAAAAATTAAGTTGTAAAAATGCGAACATTTTTTCGAAAAAAACTATTGACAAAAGAGAAGAAAAAATATAAAATACTACCAAACAGAAGTTCTAAAAAATATCAGGGAGGTAGTAAAATGAAAAATGAAATTATAACATATAGTGTGAATAAAACAACAAACGGAGAATTATATATTTCGGTTCAAAATGGAGAGGTTTCAGTTCGTGCGCCTTGGTATATTACACAAGATAAGATACAAAAAGCTGTTATGGCTAAAAGAAATTGGATAATGAAAAAACTTGAAGAATATAAAGAGCAAGCTAATATAAGTTTAAAACCAATTCAAATATTAGGTATAACTTATAATTTAAAAGTTACATATAAGAATATAGATGTAATAGAATGTGATTTAGAAAAAAACATAGTTAAAGTTAATTTACCTAAAAAATATAAGAAAATTGATCATGAATCTATGACAGATATATTAATAGATAAACTATATGTAAAAATAGCTGAAAGAGAAATGGAAGACATAATGGAAGAAACTAGATTAATGGTTGGATTTGCTCCAGAGGATTATAAAATTGTGGAAATGAAAAATGTTTTAGCTATGTGCACAGAAGATAAAAAAATATTAATTAATCCACGTATAGTTAAATATAAAAGAGAAGTTATTGAATATATAATCTTACATGAATTTTGTCATTTAAAATATAAAAATCATACTAAAAGTTTTTATAATATGTTAGAAAAATATATGCCAGATTATAAAAAATATGAAATTAAAAATATCAAATATTAAAAATAGGGCTAAAGAGAAAATCTTTAGCTTTTTTCATATAAAATAATAGAGTAGTTATTTTGCTTGAAATATATGTCTTAAAATGATAATATATGAAAGAATAGTTATTTATATTATAAAAGATTTTCAGATTTGTTCTTAAGAAAGGAATATGCAGATGAATTTTGAAGATGAGGAATTAGATGAAAGCTTACTATTATTGTCTAATATAAAAAATAATGAAGAAGATACTCAGGAGTTTTCATTAAGACCTAAAGTTTTAAATGATTATATTGGTCAATTAAAAGTAAAAGAAAATATTAGAATATGTATAGAATCTGCTAAAAAAAGAGAGCAGCCATTAGACCATGTTTTATTATATGGACCTCCTGGCTTAGGTAAAACTACGCTTGCCAATATATTAGCAAATGAGATGGGAGTTAGTATAAAGGTGACTTCTGGTCCAGCTATAGAAAAACCAGGTGATTTAGCAGCTATTCTTACAACTTTATCTGAAAATGATATTTTATTTATTGATGAAATTCATAGAATTAATAGAAATGTAGAAGAGATTTTATATCCAGCACTAGAAGATTATACATTAGACATTATGATAGGAAAAGGAACAACTGCCAGATCTATTAGAGTAGACTTACCTAAATTTACTTTAGTTGGTGCTACTACAAAAGTAGGTAGCTTATCTATGCCACTTAGAGATAGATTTGGAATCATTAATAAATTAGAAGAATATAGTGTAGATGAGTTAGATACAATTATTAGGAGATCTGCTGATATTTTAGGAATAGAAATTGAAAAGAAAGCATCTTTAGAAATTGCTAAACGTTCAAGAGGTGTTCCTAGAATTGCTAATAGGTTATTAAAAAGAGTTACTGATTTTGGTGTAGTATTAGGTGATGGTAATATCACATTAAAAATTGTTAGATTAGCAATGAATAAATTAGAAATAGATGAATTTGGATTAGATAATACAGATAGAAAAATTTTAGAATCAATTATATATAATCATAAAGGTGGACCTGTAGGAATAGACACATTAAGAGCAACAATTGGAGAAGAAAATGGAACAATAGAAGATGTATATGAACCTTATTTATTGCAAATTGGTTTTTTAGTAAGAACGTCTAGAGGTAGAGTTGTAACTAAAAAAGCATATGATCATTTGGGAATAGAGTACAACAAAAAATAATATGAAAGGTTAGATATGACTAAAAAAGAAAAAAGTATTGAAGTGCTAAAAGATATTACAGTTATATTTTTTATATTTGTAATTTGTTTATCAAATATTTTTGGAAATACATATTCAAATTTAGATGAAATATGGAACTTTAATTTTGCAAGAAATATTGCAAATGGATTAATTCCATACAAAGATTTTAATATGATTCAAACTCCATTATTATCAATAATATGTGGAAGGTTTTTAAAAATATTTGGGCAAGAGATAATAGTAATGAGAATTATAGCTACTATAGTTTTAACTATAATATTTTTTCTTGCATTCAAAATATTAAAAAAGGTAACTAATAATAAAATTGCTTTATTAGGAGTAATGATGTTTTTGTTTCTATTTAAAGATATATTATGTATAGATTATAATTATGCAGTTTTATTAGTTGCTTTAATTTTAGTATATATTGAAATTTTACAAAAAGAGGATTACTTTTTTAAACATAGATTTAAATATGATTTTATTATAGGTATGATTGCAGGAATAGCTGTACTATTTAAGCAAACTACTGGAATAGCTGTTTTTTTAGCTTGTATAGGATATAAAATTTTAAAAATAAGAAAAAAAGAAGAAATACAAGATTTTTTTAAAATTGCTATTACTAGGCTAATTGGAGGTTTGATACCAATAATAGGATTTGTTATATATTTAGTATTAAATGAAGCTTTAGAAGATTTTATAAATTATGCAATTTTAGGAACAACAACATTTTCTAATAAAATTTTATATAAAAATCTTTTCGGACAAGGTATTATTTCATGGCTTGCATTATTTTTACCGATTACTATATTTTCGATGTTTATAATAATGTTTATGAAAAATACTTCTGGAGAAGTGTATATATTTTTTGCATATGGTATAGCATCTTCGATAGTAATTTATCCTATTTCAGATAAGATACATTTTTGCATAGGTGGATTAATTACTTTTATTGCTATGATATATATATTATTTGATTTAATATATTCAGAAAATATGTTTTCAAGTTGGAATTCGAAAGTGCGTGTAGGATTGTATGGTATTTTTTCTTTTGCAGTAATGTTTGTGTTATTAACAAATTTATTTGGAGCTTTAAAAATATTTGATGAAAAATATATAAAAGTTAATAAAGAAAAAGAATTGACTCATTTTAAATATATTCCGGAAAGTATTGATTTAAAAGAAAGAATATTTGAAATTAATGATTATATAAAAGAGAAAAAAGAACTAGGAAAGAATGTATATGTATTAGATGCAGAAGCAGCAATTTATATGATTCCTTTTGATAGATATAATAAAAATTATGATATGTTTTTAAAAGGTAATTTAGGAAAAGATGGAGAAAAAGGAATTATAGAAAAAATAAAAAAAGAAGAGAATAATATTTATTTAATAAAAAAAGGTAATCGTAATTGGCAGACTCCTAATGAGGTATGTAGCTATGTAGTTGAAAATTGTGAATACATTGGTGATATATCGATATTTTGGAGTTTTCAAAAATAAAAAATAAGGAAGAAATAAAATGAAATTATTAATGCATACTTGTTGTGCTCCTTGTAGTGTATATTGTATAGATAGTTTAAGAAATGAGGGAATAGAACCAACTTGTTATTGGTATAATCCAAATATTCATCCTTATATAGAATACAAAACAAGAAGAGATACGTTAATAGAATATAGTAAAATTGCTGATTTTAGTTTAATAATAAACGAAGAATATGGACTAAAAGAATTTTGTAAAAATGTAATAGATGATTTAGAAAATAGATGTGTTAATTATTGTTACCAAGTTAGATTAGAAGAAACAGTAAAATATGCAAAACAAAATGGGTATGATGCCTTTACTTCTACATTATTTGTAAGTCCATATCAAAAACATGAAGAGTTAAAAAGAGTTTGTGAAGAATTAGCTGAAAAATATAAAATTGAATTTTTATATAGAGATTTTAGAGTTGGATTTAGAGAAGGACAAAATAAGGCCAGAGAATTAGGTTTATATATGCAAAAATATTGTGGCTGTATTTTTTCTGAAGAAGATAGATATAATAAACAAATTGGAAAAGATAGAGAGAAATATAGTTAAAAATGTTTAAAAAAATAATGAGAACAGGAGGTGAAGTTGTGAATAAGAAAAAAGACGAAATTACTATTCGTTCTAGTGCAGCAGAATATTTAACATATATAGCTGCAGTAGGAGATGATTCTGATTCAATAGAAGTCAGATACGAAGATGAAAATATATGGTTAACACAAAAAATGTTAGCAACTGTGTATGGTGTTGAGATAAATACTATAAATTATCATATAAAGAAAATCTATGACGATAATGAATTAGAAGAAAGTTCAACTATTCGAAATTTTCGAATAGTTCAAAAAGAAGGAAATAGAGATGTTTCGAGAGATGTTACTCATTATAATCTACAAGTGATTATAGCAGTAGGATTTAAAGTAAATAATGAAAGAGCAGTACAGTTTAGAAAATGGGCGAATCAAATAGTTAAAGATTACACAATAAAAGGTTGGGTAATGGATGACGAACGTTTAAAAAATGGTGGTTCTATTCTAACAGAAAAGTATTTTGAAGAGCAATTAGAGCGTATTAGAGAAATACGTATGTCAGAGAGAAAATTTTATCAAAAGATTACTGACATATATGCCACTTCAATAGATTATGATAAGACAGCTAAAGCTACTATTAGATTTTTTAGGGCTGTTCAAAATAAACTTCATTATGCTGTATCTCGGAAATACAGCAGCTGAAATAATATATAATAGAGCAGACAGTCAAAAAGAAAATATGGGGTTAACTTCATGGGAAGGTGCACCTAATAGCAAAATACATAAATATGATGTAGTTATCGCAAAAAATTATCTATCAGAAACAGAAATAGGACAATTGGAAAGGATGGTATCAGCCTATTTAGACTTAGCAGAAATGCAAGCAATAAGACATATTCCAATGACAATGTCAGATTGGGAAGAAAGACTTAATGGATTTTTGACACTATGGGATCACAAGGTGTTAAAAGATAATGGTAAAATATCAGCAGAAATGGCAAAACTACATGCAGAAACTGAGTTTGAAAAATATAGAATAATTCAAGATAGAATATACATTTCTGATTTTGACCAGCTTATTTTAAATAGTAAAGAATTAAAGAAAGGTGAAATATAATATGGGTGTACATGCAATTATAGTTATTAAAAATGAAAGAAATGAGTATTTACAATATTTTGATAATAGATGGAATAGTTTTTTGTTTTTGAATTGCAAATTACTTGATGGTGAAAATGCAGATATAGTAAAAGATACAATAGTAGATAAATTAAATGTAAAAAAAGAATTGATAAAAGTTTCTTTAATAGGTAATAAGAAACATGAAAAATTTTCTGAAAGTGATAAAATACAAAAAGAATATGTTCATTATTTCTATAAGGTAGATTTAAATGAGAAATTGAATAATGAAGAATTTGAAATTAATGGAATACAATACAAATGGTTTTCATATGCTAATTTATTAAAAGATAAAAGAATTCAGCAAGTTAATAGTGATATTGTTCAATTTGTTAAGGAATTTGATATATAAAATGTGAACTTAAAAAGAAAAGAGCTTAGTGCAATTGCAATACACTAAGCTTTTACATAAGAATAGGTTAATCATCCATTTCATACCATCTTTTTCGAGGCATGGTCATGTTACTATGAATGTGAAGGGCTTCAGCAAGTTGATTACAATGATATGCCAAATCATTTTTAAAGAAAAGATCTAAAACGATTTCTGTATTATCATAATCAGGTACTTCAAGTCCATTCATCATTTCATTTATAACTGGCCAAAAATCCCGCATTGCAGGATCATTATGCATATCGCGTAGCATGGATAATAATTCTTCTGTATTGGGCATATAAAATACCTCCTAATCAATAGTAATAATATTATACCATATTATGGTAACTTTGTAAAATTGCAAGGTGTTGAATAAAGTATTAATAAACAGATTCTTAGGTAGAGGAGACTTCAAAAAAATATGAATAAAAAGATATTTAAAATTACAATATGTATAGCTCTTTTAATATTAATAGCGATGGTAGCGTGGGTATTATTTGATAAAAGCAATATGTATCATGTAGATATAAATAATCCTAATTTAATAAAAACTGAAAAAGGATATAAAGAGGAACTAGTAATAGAAGAAACAATAATTACAAATAAGTATATTCAGAAAGCTAAACTAAGACTGAGAGCGCCTAATATTAGAAAATCGTATAATATACAATATTATAATGAAGAATTAAAAGAAACAGTTACAGTTTCTGTTGATAAGGTACAGTATAATGAACTAAATGTAGGAGATAAGATAAAGACAACTAGAGTAGTAACATATAATAAAAGTGGTTTAAGATTAAATTATAAAGATACTGTTGAAAAAATAGAAAATTAACTTAAGAGGTGAAGTTATGAAATTTGAACTACAAGAAGTTAAAGAACAAAATAAAGAAGTAATATATAATTTAATGCAATTATATACATATGAACTTAGTTTTTTTGAAGATGAGACTACAGATTTTAAGTTATTAGATTCTGGATTATATGTTATGAGTAAATATGTAGGAATGTATTGGACAAGTGAAAAAAGACATCCTTATATATTAAAGTGTGATAATGAATTAGCTGGTTTTGTTTTACAAAGATTTAATGAAGATGATAAGAATGAAATTGCTGAGTTCTTTGTTTTGAATAAATATAGAAGAAGTGGTGCTGGGAAATTTATGGCAAATAAAATGTTTGAACTATATAAAGGACCATGGGAAGTTCGTACTTTATTAAAAAATAAACGAGCTCAAGATTTTTGGAGAAATGTGATAAAAGAATACTCTAATAATAATTTTGAAGAAAAATTAATTAGAGATAATACGCGATTAGCTTTTTATTTTGAAAGTTAATTATGAGGAAAAATTATGAGTGATATAGAAATAATTACAAAAATTGATAGAATTGTGGAAATGCATAAAAGTGGAGAACTTGGAGGAGAATTTATGCCAGAAGATTCAAATCCTCATTTAAATAAATCAAGCTTAGAAAATTATTTATACTTTACATTACCAATGGCATTAAATTATCAAAGAAATTCTTATACCTTATGGGAAGCCGCTTTAAATACATATAATGATAAAGAAACGAAATTTGTTTTTAGTCCCAAAGAAGTGTTAGAAAAGTCTTTTGAGGAAGTACAAAAAGCTTTAACTAAGTATAGAGTGGCTTTGCAAAAACAAAAGCAAACTGAAATATGGATTAAATTGTGTAAAACTTTTATAAAATTATTTGATGGTGATATTAGAAAATTATTTGATGATTTAGATAATGATATAGAAAAAATAAAGGATTTTATACAAGTTAAAAATAAGAAGGACTTTCCATATTTATCTGGAATTAAGATATGTAATTATTGGTTATATGTTATTTATCAATATACAGACAGAAAATATAAAAACATTGAGAAAATCACTGTTGCACCAGATACGCATGTATGTAAGGCAACACTAAAATTAGGAGTAATAACAGAGGAGGAATTTAATTCTAATGATGTTCAACTGATAGTTGCAGAAAAGTGGGAAAAATTACTGAAAAATACAAAATACAAACCAATAGATATACATACTCGGGTTATGGCTTTGGAGTAGAAATGGATTTAGAGAGATTGCTAATTAGAGGGAGAAATAGATATGGAGAATAGTAGTGAAATAAAAGTTTTAGAGACTAATATAGAAGAAGCATTAAAAGTTAATAAAAATGTTATTGAATTTACTGATGTGGATTTTAGTAGAGAATATTTTGAGGAAAGATATGAAAATAAGGAACATATGATAATTGTTGCATACTTAGAAGATATTCCTATTGGATATATAGTTGGCTATGACAAATTTAATGATGGAGAAAGCTTCTATGTTTGGATGGCAGGTGTAGATTATAAATATCGTAGAAAAGGGGCTTTAACTAAGTTAATGCAATACCAAAGTGATTGGGCTAAAAAACAGGGTTATTCTAAGCTAAAGATAAAAACTAGAAATGCAAGAAGAGAAATGTTAAGCTTTTTAGTTAAAAATGGCTTTAATTTTACAGAAGTAGAGAAAAAAGAAAATATAATTGAAAATAGAATTAATTTAGAAAAAATAATATAGGAAATAGGAGTTAAACAATATGGAGTCAATTAGAGATTTATTAAGAAGATTATTTGAAGAGGTAAAAGCAGAAAATGCTAATATGTCATTAGATGAAATTTTATATGAAGTATATGAAAGAGCAAATTTAGGAGAAAAAGAAAATTTTGATAAAGTAAGAGCTTTAATCTTAAATGCTAATGATATTAATGAATATGAATATTATACAAAAGAAGTAAATCCTGAATTAAAAAAATATGTAGAAGAAAAGGTTTTTCCTGAATATGACAAAAATGATAAAGCCCATGGAATTATACATATAAGAGAAGTTATAAGAAGGGCGTTTGCTTTGAGGGAAACTTTAGGACTAGATTTAGATACAGATATGGTATATGCTATTGCAGCGTGTCATGATTTAGGAAAATATATAGATCATGAAACTCATGAAAAAATAGCAGGAGATAGATTTATAAAAGATGAAAATATGAAAAGATTTTTTACAGATGAACAAAGAGTTATGATAAAAGAAGCAATTGAGGATCATCGTTCTTCTTTTGCAGATACTCCAAGAAGCGACTATGGAAAACTTATTTCATCTGCAGATAGAAATACTAGAATAGAGATAGTATTTATTAGAAGTTTTTTTGTTGCAAAATCTAGAACACCAGAAATGGATATGGAAGATTATTTAGATTTTACTTTTAAAAGATTATCTAAAAGATATGGTGAAGAAAATCCAGAAAATATGTTTTTTGAAGATGAGACATATAGAGTGTTTTTACAAGATATGAGACAATTATTAAAAAATGAAGTTGAATTTAAAAATAGATATTGTGAAGTTAATCATATACAATCTAGAAAAAATAAAGTATGTGATGAAAAAGGAGAAACAGCATATTTGAGATAAAAAATATTTCATAATATAAAGGAGCTTATTAAAAATGGATAGATTTAAAAAAGTTAAGTTAGCAAGTATTTTCGGAATAATTGGTAACATATTTTTGATGATTATAAAAGGAATTATAGGATTTATTACAAATAGTCAGTCAATGATTGCTGACTGTTTTAATAGTGCGGGAGATATTTTTTCATCTTTTATGACTTTTATAGGTAATAAAATTGCTAGTAAGCCATATGATGATGACCATAATTTAGGGCATGGGAAAGCTGAGTACATATATTCACTATTAATTAGTATAGTTATGGGAGGAATGGCTCTTTTTATATTAAAAGATGCAATTTGGTCAATATTTAATAAAACAAATTATGAATTTTCTATATGGTTAGTAGTAGTGTGTTTAGTTACTATAATTACAAAATTTGTTTTATTTATATATACTAACAAAATGTCTAAAGAATTAGATAATTTATTATTAGAAGCTAATTCTAAAGATCATAGAAATGATTGCTTTGTTACATTTTTCAACTTAGTATCTTGTTTATTAAGTTTAGCAGGAATAAGCTTTATAGATGGTATTGTAGGAACTGGAATATCAATTTGGATTTTAATATCAGCAGTAGGAATTTTTAAAGAAAGCTATGATGTTTTAATGGATAAAGCCATAAATGATGATACTAAAAAACAAGTTTATGATATCATTAATAAAAATGATGCTATTAAAAAAGTAACTCATTTTAATGCAACCCCAGTAGGATATAAATATCAAATTTCTTTTTCAATATTTGTTGATGGAAATATGAGTACTTTTGAAAGTCATAAAATAGCAGATGATTTAGAAAAAGAAATAGCTAAGAATATACGACAGATTTATTTAAGTGTAATTCATGTGAATCCGCTTTAAATAAAATTTTGTTTTCTTATGTGTTAGTGAAAGAGATAAAACAGTAAAGTAAATTAGCATAAAATAAAAAAGTCTTATAGAATAAAATTTCTATGAGACTCTTTTTATATTATACAGATTTGTTCTTATCCAATTTTTTTAGCAAGTGCAATAAAAAAGATTTTTACATATTCGTCTTTTAAGAAGAATAGTACAATAGCATAAGTTAATCCACCAAGAGCTACTTTTAATATTATTGATAATAATGCGCTATGTATGAATAGTCCGACTATAATACATACAATGAACATTATGCTTCCAGCAATTGCATAGTTTATCCCTTCTTTAAAGGCTTTTCTAATATTAATATTACTTTTTATATATACACATTGTATAATCATAACGATTGTTTGAGCAAAAGTAGTCATTAAAGCTGCTCCATAAGCTCCAAACTTTGGTATTAAAATAGCATTAAAGGCAACATTAAATACAAGACCTACTAATATGGAAATTGTATATTCCTTTTGTCTTTTGGTTGGCAATAAATATTGAGTTCCTATAACATTTGTAATTCCACATAATAAAATGATCGGTGCTAATATATTAACAATAAGATAACATTTTTCATATCCATCTCCTAAGAATATTGGAACAAATTCTTTTGACACAGTAATTATTCCCAAAGTAATAGGAAAGGCTAAGAAAAAAACAAATCTAAAAGATTTCATTATATATTCATTTAGTTTTTTTGTATCTCCACTTGCAAATACGTTTGCAATTCTCGGCACCATAACTATTCCAAGAGAAGATACTATGGTAAATAGTACATTTATTAATTTATTTGCTTCTTCATAATTTCCAAGTTCTGATTTATCATGAATTATATATCCTAGCATTGTTTTATCAATTGTATTGTATAATTTTATTGCTATTTGTGGAATAAATAACATAACAATAGGAATCATATGACGTTTTAAATTAATATGCTTTACAGGAGTTCCTTTAAAATATTTTGGAAGGTAAAACCATAAAGATAAATTTCCAAGTAAATCTGCTAAAGAGTATATTAATAGGTATTTAGCTAAATCAGAAGGCTTTTTTACAAAGATGAAGATACATAGTACACTAAGAAGCCTTACAACTACATTTCGAGTTACAGTTTTTTTAAAATCTTCTAATCCTTGAAAGAACCAGCTTATATCAAAAGATGCTGCTAGAAGATATAGCAAAAGTATTCTATAATATATTTGATATTCATTATTTAATGCAAAAGCAAAGAAGAATACAGCCATAGAAATGGCTAAAGTTATAAATCTAAATAATACGATTTCTAGAAATAGTTTTTTTCTTTTTTCTTTATCAT